>JBGCDR010000048.1:0-10773 GCA_045105515.1 Oligoflexales bacterium | reverse complement strand
GGCCTGGTACATTGATTCCTCTGGCTTCATTTACTTTGTCGCCTCCATAAATGCAGAGTTCACTTCTAGAGTGACGGCTACTCTTTTTCTAGGTCGGATTCTCACCGACTGGATTATTTGCGCTTTGCTTGGCGCACTCATTGTTCATCTCCTTAAGTAAATTTGATTTTAATACGTAAATACCTTGACCATATGGAACCTTATCGAAGACCAGATTGTTGGATGCTAACCAGCTAATCCGATCACGGTACATCCTCCTGTTAGGACCAAATTTGGACAGCCTCACTACCAAATGATTATCAATTAGATGTTCTACTAAATCCGGGATAAGAGCGGTTTTCTGGAACACAGGCTTCCCCTTGTCATTAGAGGTATCTCTTAGAATTTGAGTAAGCTGCTCCTTTATTTGAGTTGCTGTTAGCTTAGGTTGTCGGTTATGAAAAACACATGAAAAAAAGGGTTGGGAGAAAGTATACATCTTCATAAATATATCTGATATATCGTCAGACGTACTAAAGGATTTTATGGCAGATGGATTCTTGATATCAGTACTAGTGGTGGTCTGTGAGATAGCTTTGAATTGATCTGAGCCTTTCCGACCATTTTCCTTGTCAATAGTTATTGAAGAAGTATCCTGAACAACAAATTCAATTCTGTAAATTTCTTCACTTTTGAGATAACCAACGACCCCTATACCATGTTGATTGAGAACCCCTTCCAAGCTACGGGAAAAGATTTCATAATTTTGTTCGGAAGCTTCATATGGTTCTCCATCGATCCAATCGAGAGGTTCTAATTTTTTAGTAAAGCTAGATATATTCTGTAAAAACCGAGGATCAACAGAAGGGTCTTTACCATTGGGAACCTTAAAATCGCAGCAGCACTCGATTTTCTTGAAAGTGTAGGTTCCAAATACAGTTAGCTTAGTAGGTAACGATCCAGACCCAGTAGCTTTCTTGATCGCTGTATTAAGATAGGAATGTAGACTGGAGTAAAGCTTGTTGAGTTCCTCCATTAAAATTTGAGGGAGAATATTTAGAAAGAAGGTGATAGGTTCACACCCTGGTTGTTGAACAGCCCTTTCTCTTTCAGAATTGGTTAGGAAGTTGGATTTAGAATTGGAGGGAGACACTTTTTCCAGGTCTACATCAGTTCCCATAGTCTGTAGAAACTTCAGATATTCATGATTACCATTAAAACAAGCATCTACCCCAATATGTAATAGATATCCAGTTCCATGTTTGTTCAAGCTGAAGAAAGCTTTGTAGGTCTTACCAATTAATCCAATGTCTTTCCTAAAAGTTGTTGGGGAATGCTTTACTCCACCAAGTTTTTTCCTTAGTTTTCTGAAGGATTCCTTAGTAAAATCATAATTTCTAAAGGATAAAGCTATCTTCATGGTATCAAATCCCATATAATAAATTAATTTTTCATCAATCAGAGTTTCCATATTCTCACCCTTTCATGAAGGTAAAGGAGTTCTACGAACAATATTCCACTTAGAAACATTGAGATAAAGGTTTAGAAAGTGTGTAGATCTCTCCTATTTAATGGCCAAAATAACGTACGCAATTTACCGTATATTATTAATAGAAATCCCAGTTTGTATTGTTTTTAATAGGTTTAAGCCAACTTTTTTTTCTTAGCTAAAACGCCTGATGTTTTTGTCTAATCAATACAGAAATCACTTAACACCCTTTTTTTTCAAGTTCTTCGTTCGTCGATCGACAATCAAAGAAATAGTCCAAGGATTCTCTAAATTCAAGAATCATTTTTTTGTTCATCTTGACATTTTCTTGTCTACATTAACAATTTTTTATCATTTGAAATTGATGTCATTTACCTTTAATTAAAAACCGTTATTAGTGGTCTTATTTTAAATATCTTGCTATATAGTTGGTGTTAATATGAAAAAAACAGTTCATATAAATAGAGATCCAATAGATTTCTCAAACCTGATTACAATGTCAGAGCTTCTCAATTTATTAAAAGGAGAATACAGCAAACATACCATTTATAGATGGGTAGGACAGGGAATGCCCTGTGAAAGAATAAAGGGTAAACTTTGGTTCCCAAAAAATGAAGTTTGTCTGTGGTTGAAAAGAACTAGTTGAAGGAGAAAAAATGGCTGTTCATAAGAGAGGTAAAGGTTGGAGGGCAGAGGTCTTTGTTAATAGTAAAAGGGTTAAATCTCGCTCTGGATTTTCAACTAAAAGGCTAGCACAGAAATGGCATGATGAAACTGCTACGTTGTTTAGGAATGAGAAATCTGCTAGCAAAGTAAAGGATACAACTTACAGTTTTGATGATCTTGTTGATCGATATCTTTCTAATCATCTCCCCACGATCAGGGCCAGCACTCAGGAGAGATATATTGGGGAGATTAACTATAGAATCCGGCCCTATTTTTCATATGTAAAACTAAATGAGGTAACTCCAGATCTGATTGAACAATTTAGGGTGGAGCTGCTACGTGGAAAATATTCTTCAAAGTTAAATTCTGGGAAAGGTAATTTGTCCGCGAAGTCTATTAACAATTGTATGGACCTGCTTCGGAGCATTTTAAACAAGGGTGTTAAATGGAAAATGATAGAAAAAAGTCCCTTCGACCTGGAAAGGCTAAAGATACAGCGTGCAAAATACGATTGGTGGGAAAACCAAAAGGACATAGATGCTTTTCTTAACGAGGCACGGAAGTCACCTTATTACTGTATTTTTCTGTTAGCGCTGGAAACTGGTGCTAGGCTTGCGGAATGTATTGGTCTATCAAAAAAAGATGTAAGCTTTGATAGGAATCAAATTCATATCCACCGACAATGGTTAGATAAGGAGAAACGGTATGGAGATACTAAACATAATATGGAGAGGTTCATTGGATTTAACAAAGATTCCGAACTACGGCAGGTGTTGATGGAAACAATACGAAAAAGTCCACATGAAGAAGCAATCTTTGTTAGTGGCACAGGCAACCGTGTAGGTGCTCGCAAAGTATCTGGTTATCATTTTGAGAACATAGTAAGGAAAGCCAAGGTTCCCCGCATTCGCTTTCACGATCTCAGACACACTTTTGCAAGCAGGTATATGATAAATGTTGGAGATATCTGGAGTTTGATGGGCATACTTGGTCATTCCAATATAAAAACAACAATGAGATATGCCCACCTGTCTTCTAATGTATCAAGAGTCCCATCAGTAATTAAAGTAGAAAAATTATAACATTATTTAGAAGTTGATTTTCTATACGAGCTAATCAGAGATTCTACTACTGGAAGAAGTTCTTTAGTCTCGGCAAGATCATGATACATTTTCCCAACTTTTACTACTAATCTAGAGTCAAATTCTAAAATAGATTTAATACTATTTGTCAGTTGTGGGTTGGATTTTAATGCACTTATGATTTTTTCTAGATCGGTATCTTTGTCTTGATTGTATATATCGCCGGACTTACTGTGAAGCTGACATTTATCATCGAACCTCTTAAATGCATAGGTCTCACTAATATCGCTTACTTTAATTACTAAAGTACCGTCCTCTTGTAGGTTGATCTCTTCAAGATGATTTTTAACATGAATATTTAGCTGTGATCTTAGGCTAACAGAGTTCAAAACTTGATTCATAGTTGAATAGGAATTTTCTGAAAAATTAATTTCGTAGTCATACACCTTGGAGTGTTCACTTGTAATACCAGGTCCAAAAAGCTTCGGGTATTCTATTTTTGACAACTGTAGAGTCAAATATTTTATGCTGTCTTTTGAATTTATCTTTTCAAAAATATTTTTATCTACACTGCAAAGAAGGCAAAGAAGTAGTTGCTTCTCCTTCAATCTAAAAATACTGTCATCATCAATCATCTTAAAAAATTTACACAGTCCATAATCTGCAAATGGAAACAATGCATCAAATAAATCCTGGTGCAAGAAGTGAGGATTTAAGGTTTTCTTGAACTGAAGAAAGGATAACATTTCGTTCTGGATAACCAACCTATCTTGAGCATCAATTTCCAAGAAATCAAAAATTTTCTTGTATAGCTTGCTAGACCTATTGGGGTGGGGAGGGCGTCTGTCTAAATCATAGGCACTTCTTGTTGAAATTTTTAAATTGCTAGCTAGATCTGCAAAGCTCCAACCTTCTTTGTGCATTTTCTGAGCAACTTTTTCAAATAAGGCATTTTTCATAAGCTTACCATACAGTTTAAAAATACAGCCGGATACTAAACTCGATCTCATAAAAGAACAACCTAAAAGTTTTATGAAATCCACCATAAATGGCAGATTGGCTTATACGGCATTTATACAATTTTAGTCTTGACCTTAAATTTCTTTTAAACTACACATCAACAGCCGGTGTTTTAATTTTTGAATGTGAGGATGTGTATGGTTCTTCAGTTGTACTCTAACCATCTTGAATTTAGGTGTGGAGAGTTTAGAGGGGTTGTTCCTATGGGAAACCCAGATACTAAAAAGAATTGTAAAAAAAATAGACAATGGCGTCTTTTACAAGGACTTCTCAATCCATCTTTAATTTATTGTGACAGATCTATACTTTTCAGTGTTTTCAACATGAGTTCTGCATCAAGAATGAGGAAGTCTGAGGAGTTTGAAAATGCCTTAGCCTTAATTTCGGAAACTTGCCAAGATTGGATTAGCAAGGGTTATCGTGAATTTTCTGCAAGATTTTATGAGATTTTGCACAACATAAGTGAGGATCAGATAGACTTTTCAGTTACTCTATTTTCCAAAATAAAAGAACTCGCCAAACTTAAAGAGCGTGAAGCTCTTTTATTTCTTGAGATCATCGAGAAGTCTCATCATCTCTGTTTAGAAGACCTGCAAGTAATATTGGGCGCACTACCTGTTAGACCGGTTGAGGCTACATGGGATATTTGGATTTCTTACGTCCAATTGGCTGAATACCTTTCTGACTTTTTCCCAGGGACCACCACGGTCAAAGTCCGCCGAGATATTGACGACTTAAATGATATATTTTTAAGATATTTAGATTGCTGGAGGATGCAACCAGACTTCCCAAAGAATTTTCCTAAATGTGTGTTGCTCACTAAGACCCAAATTGCTAATCTCGTTCCTTCTTCAGAGACTGTTGCAAAGGTTTATCTTGCAGGATTATCTGATACGAGGTCTACCTTGGTGCAAATTGGCATCCCCACATCTTGACAATATTTCTGCTTGAAACCAGCCAAGCCATTGTATTAGCTCTTCACTACAAGGCTGTCTGATGGTTAAACTCACCCGCGAAGATTTTCTATGTTAACTATTTGCTCTGCTCCGCAAAACTAAGTGCAGCGGTTAGTGCAACCCAAGCAAACAGATGATGTGAATACGACGTGAAAACAGTGATCATATGTGATTACTATATGTTAAAGCTAACAACTATAAACAAGTCAAACATCTTAAGCTTATTGGATAAATACCTGTTTTCTTTACTCTCAACGCCACCCACTTTTCGGGTTCGATCCCCGCCGCCTCCACCATCCTAATATCATTGAATAATTTAGAAAATTAGACCTCTGACAAAGAATGAGCGGGGAATAGGCGGGGCTGCTTAACTGACAGACTTCGGCCTTCTCCCCAATCGAGATTTGGAGCTTCTTGTTTCTTACCTGAGTGGTGAGCATAGCGCATAGTGGTCTTAATACTCGAATGCCCAAGCAAGTTCATCAGCTTCCAGATATCGCCATTTTGTATCATAAACCAACTCGCAAAAGTATGTCTCAAATCGTGGAACCTAATCATGGGCAGGCCAGCAGACCTCACCTTGTATTGGAATAGGTCAGATGCTAGCTTCCGATTAAGCACTCTAGCTCCATTCCTCGTTACGAATATCGCCTCAGGATGTGGACTCGCATCCACAGCGCTCCTAAGCGCCCTCCCAAAATCTGAATCAGGATCAAAGCTCAAATATCGATCCTTGTTGTGCTTTGGCGGCCCGTAGCTTCTTTGCTTATCAATCCACTGACGATGGACGTGAACTCTCCCTAGATCAAAGCTGACATCTTGCTTTGATAGCCCAATAATCTCAGCTAAGCGTAGACCATATTCAACACCAAGGCGGTAAGCAGCTTCGTATCGGTCACCACGAACGACTTCAATGAAAGCCCTGACCTGATCCCGGTCTTTCCACCAGTTGTAAGGCTGGTAGCCAACCTTGATCCTGTCAATTTTAAAAGGCGTCTTATCAATCCAACCCCATTTAAGAGCTTTATTGAAAATAGATCTCAGAAGATCTGTGCTGTTGTTGACAGATTTCGGAGCAAGGTCCCCTCTTAGCAAAGTTGCCCTAAATTCTTCAATCAGATCTGGGGTGATTGCAGTTAGCTTTAGGTATTGAAAAAATGGCCTGATTCTATAATTGATATCAACTTCATATCTCCGAGCAGTTTCTATCCTAATGGTAGGCAAGTGGTCTCGCTGGTATCGTTCAAGAAGATCATCGAAAGTCCTGCTGTCCTCATTCTTTTTTTGGCTCGGACTTGAGACTAGTTGCGACACGTACTGCTTTTTCCAAAGCTCTGCTTCTCTTTTGGTTGGGAAGGACTTACTCTTAATACGCTTGTTATTGAACCAAGCTTCTGCTTTCCAAGGATTGGTTTTAGATTTTGTGCGGATTACACTCATTGATAGTTCCTCTCTATCCATTTAAGGACTTCTTTTTTAGGAAACCAGAGTCTTCCTCCGTTCAACCTGCGGCACGGCATTCCCCTTTGCCTCCATCTGTCGATGGTTGAGCGAGAATACCGGCCTTTCAACATGAAAAGCAGTTCCTGCATAGTTATGTAGTTGTCAAAGAACGTTGACGATGCCCCATCGCCCATACTCTGATCGGAGTTTCGCCTATCACCACGAGAATAATCAACACTGCAATCACTTTTATCTTTAATATTGGGTCTTTTATCTTTTGGATTCATTAATTGATCCTTTGATCTAATTCAATTCCTGAACTCAAACAGATTGGATTCACGAGTAATTTCTAGCCCTAGATGAGCCATACGTTTAAGAATTCGAGAGGATGCTTGAGGACAAAGCTCCACACCTAGGCCCTGCCTACCTGTCCGTTCAGCTGCTTCAAAAATAGCACCAGAACCGGCAAAAAGATCGACTACCGAGTCACCTTCGAGAGTATGATTTTCAATAGGAATCGTGTACACCCCAACCGGCTTTTCAGTTGGGTGGATTCTTTTTCGAAAGTTTACTGAATCTACTTCCCAAATAGATGTCTGCCTGCGATCCCCCGTCCACGTATTCGAGGTTTTTACGTCGTGGCGAATGCAGACTAGGCACTGTTCATGTTGAAGATGATAGAGGTGCCTTTGCAATGAAAAATGAGGCTTCTTCCAAACGATCATTTGTTTAATATCGTAGCCTGCATTCTGAACCGACTTTGCAACAACATCATAATGCTTAAATGAAAACCAAACGTATATTACCTTTGAGTTTGAAAGTTTAAAGGAGCTACCCCAACTAATAACTTGGTCGTTTCGGACCTTTAGTTGATAAAGGCCATTTGTTGTAAGCTTTGATTTGTATGAAACTCCATAAGGAGGGTCCGTTACGCATAGCTTCGGCTGATGCCCATCTAAGAATGCATCAATCATAGCTGATTCTGTGCTATCACCACAAAGGAGACTATGATTCCCCATTTTCCATATATCACCGAACTTGACATTGTAATCTTGGTTCATAAAGTGTCCTTCTAAATTTAAACGGGATTATGATCGTGCTGCGAAACATGCTCAATTTTCCCTAACTCCGCTACTGCAACCTCTGGGAGACCGTTTTTTAGAAGCATTGAAAGAAATTTGTCTTTTGAAATTGCTCCATGATTCTTGCAATATTTTTTGAATTCGATTTCAAGGCGATCCTGGCTTGAATAGCTTGACTGCCTAATTTCTTCAATGTGAGCATCTGTCAGCTCTTCCAGGGCTTGCCTAAGAACGTCGTCAGCTTTAACCTTGCGACCGTAAGATTTACGATTACATTTGCCTAGGATTGAGCGGAGGTGCCGGGCCGTAGAGCGAGAAATACGGATAGGAATGGAGTTAGTTGATGATGATTTGGACGATTGCTTGGTAATAATTGGTGAGTCCATATATGTTCTCCTAGCTGAGAATAAAGTGCTATAAGTAAAGAGCTGAAAATTGGTCAATACAGCAGTCAGAAAGGAATACGAAACGATTATTAAAATTCTAATATATTTGGATTATTTGGAATTTTAAGGGTATGGGTACCCATAAGTTAAAATTGGTTTAGACATCATCTGTTCTTTGCATCAAATCGAAGAAGCTTCCGTGACAATTGAAAAGTTTGGGTGATTCGGTACTGAGTAATTCATCGACGCTAGAATAGAAAAATTTTGTTTTTTTTCGAGGAAACAGTTCCTGCTCACAATGCTTAATAGCCTCAATGGCTGCTTGTGTTTCTGCCAATACAAAAACAAGAGGGTAATCACTTTTCTGATAGTAGCGCTTCACCATATTTTCAAAACGCTGCTTCAGTTTGGGAGACCTCTCATACTCTATGGGAATATCAAGTATTACTGTTTGAATTTGCATAGAGACAATAGCGTCACTATTGAGTTGCTTTTCACTCCCTCCCCAAGTTTGAATTTCATTTTCTGTTCTGTATCGTTTGGTTGTAGGTGCATCTAAAAATTTTCGACGAATATCAACCAAAACAAGATCATGATTGATTGAATCGCTTTTTAGCTCAATTCTCATTTCGTTTCCGCTTCTAACGAACTCCTCGAAACCAGGTTTTTTCAGCCATACAGTTCTCTTCCCATGATGAATAAGCCGATTATGCCCTATTTCGATAAACTTATTGTCTTGAAGACGCCTAATTCTGTTACCAGCAGCTCCAAAGCATATATCATTATAAATATCTCGGTGAATTTGCTGACAGGAGGCAACTTTTACCTTAAAGAGGTAATGAAGTAACTCTACATCCCGGTTATCCATGTAAATATTTTTAATTTTACGCTTCATGAGGCTCCTTTACACCAAGATAAGCTACGTCAGCAGCTTTCTTAACTTGTTCCTGATCCGCTTCTCCCAGCATCGGAGAAAGTAATTTCTTTTTCCCCGCCTGGTGTAAAGACACTATGGCCTCGCATCGACTTTTTATGGTCTTTTCATCAATGAAAGGAGCTTGAACGATCATTTTCCTTGTTCCAAACGCCCAGATTGCCCTTCCAGGGACTTCAGGAAGCTCATTGGCATCTTTTGTGCCAAGAACAACTAAACTTCCCTGTAAAGAGTTTGCCCGAAACGCTAATCTACCTGAGATGTTTTCAGATACAGAAGTTGGGAGAACCTGACGATCCAATTTTTGAGTGGCCAAGATCATATGTATTGAGGCAGCTCGGCTCAACTTGGCTATCGAGTCTGCTAACCGCCTAGCTTCAAGTGAGGCTTCGTAATCAGTATCGAAGCGATTACGATTCATATACAGTACAGAGCATTCATCTACCCCAAGCACAATCCGGTCTTTACCATCTCTTTCAGGTATAATTTGCTTACGACTCTTGGCTTCAAGGTATTTAAATCGGTCCTTCATTTCCCTTTCGACTTGACGAAGTAGTTCCACTGCTTTGTCCATGGTCTTGACTACCCTGACATTAGGACATTTCACAAAGTCGATCATTTCGACTCCACCTTTAAGATCGATGAGATACACCTGTAAATGTGGAGATGATTCAAGTAAACCCATCAAAATCTGCTTGAAGGCAACTGACTTTCCACCACCAGTAGTCCCTGCAATCAGCATGTGGGGTAATTCGCCAACCTCCTGGGTGATAACGCCTTCTGAAGACTGTCCAACGAAAAAGCTCTCTTTTGACAAAATATGAGAGCCTGCAATATCTGTGTACTTAACTTTTTCGGGAAAAGATTGCTTGTTGAAGGTTATGACCACTTGAGACTTATTTTTTCCATGTTTGATACTCTCTACATTGGATCGGAAGGTTGTTTCTAACCTTTCTTTTTTATCCTCAAACTCTGAGAGGCCAATGCCATTCCCATCGAAAAAGTAACTTACTCGGTAGCGATCATGCTTCTTTATTCGAATCAGCTTCGGTGTATCTTTATGACCATTTGTTAGACCTATAGTTTCAAAAAGCCTCTTATATTTGGTTCTTGTGGCTCGTGTAGCAATTCCTAGAATGAGAACGATAGGTGTCAGGAATAGCATGTAAAGGAAAATCCAATGATACAAGACGGAAATCTTCCAAGCCCATTCTAATCGATCATAGGTGAATAGTTTTGGGTCCGAATTTTGCAACCAAACTAAGTGACCTCCAACTTTAGCAATTTCAAATGTGTAGTAAAGCCCACCACCAAGTAGCGCAAGTGTGATAGCAAACCACTTCGAAAATATTGATTTGATGAGCACCCAAAACCCAAGACTACTGGCCATAACAAACTCTTGGAGCATTTCATTGACAGCTTGTGCTGTTGCATCAGGTTGGGAAGAAGAGTGCTTACTAAATTGGTCCTTATTATTTGGGTATTGATTACCCATAGACGCCTCCTTTGCTGCCCTGAAAATTAAGTATTTATGAACTGTTATGAAGAAACGACTAGATTTTCCTGATAGCGACGGACCCAGCTCCTGAGGCTCCTCCAGTAGAGTTGTCTAACAATTGATAAAACCCTTTGGTAGCTTAATTTATGTTATTTTATAGTTCCAAAGACCTGCTGCTGCGTAACCTATTTCATCACGAAGCTTATCAATTCTGACTCTTAACTTTGAAGAAGCTGCG
>JBGCDR010000047.1:0-6919 GCA_045105515.1 Oligoflexales bacterium | reverse complement strand
TTAATAAAAGTGAGCCATTTTTTTTAAGTTTTTTCTTCCTATATTTTTTTTATCTAGTCACTTTTGGTACTGCGGCTTAGAATTTTTCTGACCTATTTAATGAAAAATTGGAAAAAATCTTATTTGAATCAGCCCTGGGTAAAGCATAAATTATTGCTCTACAACCAACACCTTGATTTTCAGCAAAGGTACACTCACGTTCATCTTCATTGCCAATATAAACCCTATCTCCCGGCTGAGGAGTCATAAGATCGGTAAATTTTCTTTCCCAATAAGGACTATAGGAACTCGCTCCATCAGGCATCACATTGTCTATGTACTTCTCTCTCGCTTTCTTGATTGTATGAAACAAAGGTTCCTTATTATAATATTGAAGCACCATTTCCTCACTAAACAATGGATTCATAGAAGCAAACATATTTTTTAGTTGCGCACGAAACTGCTTATTAGCCTTATCATAAAAATCATTATGATTTATTTGTGGGCCATATAAATCTTGATACTTTTTTACCATGGCCTCGCATTCAGAATTTCTCGTGGTACAAAATAGAGGAATATTTTGATTTCCCTTAAAACTATCTAAGTATCTTAACATATCATTATATGATCTATTTAATCCACTCACGTGACAAAAAGCGCAGGAACGACCGGTAATTAAAAGGCCCCCATTTTCATTATTATGTCGGCGATAGGAAATGCTACCATTGCTTTCAAGCCAAGGATTTAAAGCCCTATTAGGATCTCTGACTACCCCAAAAGGAGCAAGGTCACGGCGGTCTGAAGCATTTCCTGTCAGCATATAACCTTGCATACCGTTGGGAAACGAATAAATCACTTCACCAGCGGCTGTATGATTTCCTGTCTCTTCCTGTCCTGGGACCAACTCCATTCTAGGTTCAAAGTAAGCACCAAATTTAAATGTTGGTTGAGGCTTATATTTCAGCCCTATTTCTTGCTCTACCCTTTCTCCTAATTCAGTTGAATGGCAGTAGTAATTGAATAGCGTCCCATCTTGAATACTAGGATTAAGATCACTTAGATATGATCCAGCTAAATCAATATACTGGGATCCCTTTTTAATTTCCTTACAAAAGGATATTCTTGGAGTAGATGTAATTGCATTATCTCTCTCAGTCATAGCGATTATATCTAATTCATTGGTAGGAACATCTCCAGTCACATTTTTAAATCCTACTTGACTTTGCAAATCAACGCTTCTATCTGGGATCTGGGTAGTATAAGCATACATTGCGGGAAGGGTAAGGGTATAAACAAATTGTGAACATTCTACTACATCTTGTTTTTGCTGATTACTATCTAATATTCCATCATTGCCAACATAAAATCCCTTTTTTAAATGATAGTAGGTACCAGTAATAAGATTAGGACCTAAACCAATCTGACCACCTGCTTGCTCAGTCCTTTGTACACCCTGACTATACTCACATACATCATCAAATTTTTTAAAAAGCTCTTTTTTTATTGATTTCGTTCGTTCTAAATTAACCTTTAATCGCCATTTATCGGGATTCGTGCTAGCAAGATATATCTCTTTTTCCCAGTAATCCATTAATTCTACCTTAAAGACTTGATGACACTTATCAACTGCAATTGGCATTTTTAAGTCTGTTACAACTCTTGTTTGACTATTCAGTGCTTTAGCCAAACCAAAACGACAGGCTATCAAATCCTCCGCTCTATCTTGCTCATTAACACTACCTATAGAGTTTATGTAATCAGCATATAGGCTATTTGAACTGACAAATATTTGGGTGTCTGCATCATAAGTTGGGTCTTGTTTTGCTGTAGCAATGATTCAGCTATTTCCGTTTCTGTATAAGGTCTGCGACATCCCTTTGGTGCAAGGTGTTGAGCTTGGATAGTTTCGAGTGTACTCTGTGAATTCAAAGCAGCAGAAATCAAATTAATTTTTTCTTGACTAGGCTTATCAATTATATTAGCCATTGGAACACTTTTAAATGCTTCAACTATATGACTAGCACATCGACCTAGTTTTTCTGATTCAAAAATTGGACTATGGCAACTCGAACAGTAAAAAGAATATGCATTTATTCCTTCTTGGATTTTTTCTGGTTTTAAAAGATTATAATCAAAACTGTCAGTGCTGTTACAGGTATTTCGCGTTTGCAAAACACTGTCTTCTATTTTTTCCTGATTACTATTTCCATCTCCATCTCCATCTCCATCATTAATAGGATCTTGACCATCTTTCTTACCAGAGCTTTTTGACGATTCTTTCTCGCTTGGAGATTTACTATCTGAATCAGTGGGAGCTCCTTTATTGTTTCCTCCATTTTCAGATTTTTGGAAAGTTGCTGTTTTCTTTGCGCTGGTTCTTGGTTTTGAGCAACTGATTAAAGAATTCGTTAGCGTTAAAATAACTATATTAATCGCTAAAAAATTCATGCTAAACTCCAATTTTCGAATAGAAGAGATGTCAAAACTCTTATTAAAACTTAGATCGGTCATATACGATTACAATTGACAGTTAAACTACATTCCTGCACTTTATTGTACTCTTTTAAAATCAAATATTAAATGATATTAGAGCCTTAAGCACTAGATCAAATTTGCAAATGATCTTGAACAATTCTTATGATTAAAAATGATTAAGTCTTTCAAATAAATAGTATATGGTAAGCCTAAGCTTAATCTTAGAGAAACACATTCAAATGGGACACTTATGCTTAAAATGGCAATTATAACACTAGGTGTTTTTATGATTGTTGGGAGAACATTTGGCGAATTTACCCATGTGATTCGTGATAACCGTTTATTAGCATTGTCTCTGAATGACAAGCTTGGTTTCGGCTATGATGAAGGCACAAACCACATTTTCAGCTCATGCTTATCTTTCGACGCTACCACTGATCGCTCCTACAATCTATCTTCATATACTTATCTCATGGACGAGGGCTTTGATATCCTCCCTTTACTTGAGCCTTCAGCTTATCGTCATGAAATTCTAAGATTCATTGATGAAACATCACGCCCAAAGCAAGAATGGGACCCAGAATTGAAGCGAGAGGTGAATCTTAAAAAAGTACTTTTCCATGTAAAAATGCATAGTTTACAGTTTGGCTCAAATGGTTCCTTTTTCCTGCGCCAAGCTCCGCGTTCTTTGCTACAAAGAGGGGACTGGGAAAGCTTCTTTCGCCTATGCGGTACTTCGTTCATTCATGGCTTCACGAAAAGTGCCAATTATCTAGCAGTATTGACTTACCGAGCAATTGGTAAGGGCGACAACTTCTTCTTGGAGCGGCTACATCAAAATCTTGGCCGCCTTTATGAACCACAAGTAGACGACCCAGATTTTGAACGACAGTTAAAACGCAGGCGCATTCGAGCTTCTGATCTCTCACTTGGGCTTCCCCACCAAACAATCAGGAGGCAGTCCTTAGACCTTGAAGGTTTTCGTAAAAAACTACACTCGATTAATGGGCTTATGACCCACGAATCTGCTGGCCTTGTTGAAACTATTGAAATTAACCCTTGGCATGAATTTACAGATTTTGTCGAACATATTCCTTGGGAAAATCAACTCGGATGGCAGCATGTATCCTTATTAGCACAAAATGGGGGATTTGTTGGTTTGATGCATGTAAAAGAAAAAAACATCAAATCACGCCTTAAAAAAGCTCAACTTTGCAGCTCCCAACTGCAACTTGAATTTCCTGTTGGACAAGAACCTGGTCAATATGATCCAATTTCAACTTATTTTATTCACCTAAAAAAACCCGGCTCCAAAAACCGTATTAGCCTTAAAGAGTTTAGAAATAGATTGCTGGAGAAGGACTTAGTAGGCCAATTTAAAAATCACTATCAATTTTTTGTAAATGGTGATGAAAATGAAAATTACAAAGGCCTAAAAGCTTGTTTACGAAGATTACGAGGAAATTATTTGAGAACTTATTATGCAGACATTCCAGCTTGTGTTGGGGCACAGAGTTTACCTGCCCCTGAATTGAGGTCCATTGAAAGCTATTGTTTGCCCCAACTAGCTACACACCCTGGAAACTAAAACTTAATGAAGCTGTGGTATTTCCTCAGGATCTGCTATTCTTGAAAACTCCGGCATACAGTAGTAATCAACGAAAGGAACGTATGAAACTGTAAAGTTACGGATATCAAGATTTGCACAGGCTGCAATCTGATAATATAGGGTGTTATCTAGGCCTTCTTCTTCCAGATTTTCAATGCAGGCATATGCTCCATCTTCTCCTGCGTTCGGATCATTGTCTTCTCCGTAGAGAAATTTAGAATTTGCATCATAATAAGAGTCGATTGCTTCGACATTTAATACTGTAAGTAGCTGACTTAAGCTTTTCTCACGATCAGTGAGATTAGGATAGCGTAAATCCGAGAAAAAGGTTAGGTCAGGATCATAGGAATCATCCCCTGAGGTAGGATATTCGTCTACCAATATTCTCCTACAATTGTTAGCCTTGTGTGCTAAATAAAGTTGATTACGATCTACTCTTCTAATTTCAGAAATGAATTCAGCATTTTTTTCCAGTTTATCCCTTTTACTAAAGTTTAGCTGATCTTCTGAATTGCTAAGGGCGAGATTATCCTGAAACTGAATATTTTCAGTCCAAGGAACTACCTCCATCGAAGTTACAATACCAACATCGGGATTTTGCATGGTTTGAAGTGCTGACTCTGCGGTTTCTTTAAAGGTTTCTATATCGGTCGCAATAAGATTGGCTAGCTTATCTTTTCCCATGCCATAGGCCCACACAGAAATTTGAAGCCTTTTGCTGCTAGATTCTGAGTGAATATCTGCGCTTGATTCTACATCTACGCTCCCTCTACTAAAAAATGCATTAATACTTGCTTTTAATTCCAATTCATAAGCAAAGTCACGCTCAGAGCTAGTGGTAACATAGTTAAGAAGTGCCATATAATTCGAATGACGGCCAACCCCTTTTACATAGTAAGGCCCACAGGCATTAAAAAACCCCGTAGCGTCACCTTTGGAAAGAAGATTTATTGCAGGATCGCTTAAAGTTGAAGATGACTCATCCATTGCATGGTAGTAACTATCAATGCCAAATCTTAAGAAAATAAAGTGTCGGTGATAAGTATCGCTACCGCTACTAACGGTCGAAAAATCAACATTTGATTTGAGAAAGAGATATTCATACTGAGCATTGACACCAAACTTACGATTAAAATTACTTTCCCAATCCTGTTCAAGCTCAATATATTTATATTTGAAGTCGTAGGAGGGAGTGGTGGTGGTGACTGTAGAATAACAATTGGACTGAAAGGTATTTGCCGATACCGAATAGCCTCGACCTAGGGATGGCGTAATCCCGAGATCTTGGATACGATTATCACGTATAACTTGTGCTGATAATTGTGCTTCACAAAGTAAAGCAATGACTAATCCGGAAAATAAGGACCGCTTCATAAAAATCTCCAAATATTTTCATTGTATTTAAACTATTGTTGCGAATCTGAAGAAAGTGTCAAGGAGTTGCTATTCGCGATCTTGGTAATAATATTCACTTCGCTATTATTAAGGTCGGATTTATTTATTTTCAAACTAAATATTATTCACTCAATCGGGAACGTAACATTCAATTTTTTCATGAAAGACCAAGTTCAGATTGATACTAACCCTTTCAGCCAAGGAATATGGTCGGATATTTGCCCTTATTCTCGAAATTATTTTTTTAATCTAAATATCCAATATTCCCTGGGTCCATCGGATTAGATCCTGACTTTTCTTAAATATATATTTAATTGTTTCGCTTTAAAATTTTCATGTTTAAATCAGAGAAGTAAACGAAATCAATTCATGAGAAATTAGCTTGCAATTTTTGTTTATCTAATCTTATACTTTCATGTTTTCCTCAAGGAAGGGGGAAATAATTTAAACAATGGTGATATTGCAGAATCTTTGGATAAGTGTAATGGATAGTCCGACACTAGGAACAAAAGTTACTATAAAGAATTAACTAGCTCCCTCAAGGTGCTTCTTGCTTTCTTATCAACCAAAGAAAATACCTCATCTATCCAATCCTTGTATAATTTTTTAGATTTGTGGCCTTTGACTTTAATTAATCGAATATTTTTTGAATCTAGCTGTTGTATGACTTGCTTATATAAGTCTGCATGGGCTAAAGACTCGCCATTGCGATTGCAAAAGTTAGTGGCCTCTAAACGTTTCCTACGTTCCCCCATTATAGTACAGATGGTTTGACTATCGGTTACACAAGTAACATGGATATTTGGGTTTTGATGCGGCACTAACTCTCTTAATGAAAAAAGAAAGGTTTGAATTTCTGCGACATTCGGTTTGATTGTTTGTAGTGAGATAGTTCTTATTTTCTTAGAGATTTCAGTATGACTATTTGATTTACCATCCAAACACAATGATTCAATATCAGTTTGAGTCAATATCAAAAAAGCTCCTATAGCCAATTGTGACTGGGGTATAACTGAAGCATCGGTAAAAATATAAAATTCTTCTGGCATTTACGAACCTGTATTTGAATGAAAATAGAGAGTTAGCTTGTAGCAAGACTTATGGTTTAAAGCAAGGTAAGTTGTAATCAAGACACCAGACGACTAATATTCTTAATATTTATTTTCTTCAAACCAAATTAATCAATTATGATAAACCTCGTGATTATTAATTCATATGGCTACTATATAACTTGAATTCAATAAGAAAATGCAAAAATAATCTTGCCGTCCAGAATTCAAAACAAATTTGTGCTTGAAAAAAATATTTTCATCAAAATTCTCCTTCCTAAGATGTGTTTAAGAGCTAATAAGAGAAAAATCTTAAGTTTTACACACAGCGTGGCCATATATCATTAATGGTCCTCTACTCAGTAAAACAAGATTATTATAGGCTCTAAGCTGCAAAAGCTAACTTAGCACC
>JBGCDR010000046.1:0-3357 GCA_045105515.1 Oligoflexales bacterium | reverse complement strand
TCGTAAACTAAAATTTTACGTGTTCTGCAGCTTTTTGTGTCAATTTTTTTTTTTTTCAGTCTCATTCCAACAGCTGTCTTTAATTCATATGTAAATTCATCTTCTTACGTGATTTGGGCGAAAATTGATTTTTAATATTTCTTCGGCTTGTATGACGATTTTTTAGAGTTCAGTCAGTGCTCCATGCCTGACCACATAAATAACAAGCGAGGGATGTTCTTTTCGAACTCTATTCTTGAGATTAGGTTTTTTACGATCTAACAACTTCTCTCCACTTGGTAAGTACAATTTACTGAGGCTAGGGTTATTTTTATTTGAGCCCATCAATTCGAGGAGAGTTTCTGGCTTGAGAGCAAAAGAATTTTGAGAAATCAGCCCTAGGCTAAGCAGTATGAACATGATAGCAAAGACCTTCAAAGGAACCTCCTAATCAGTTAATAAAAAAGCTAAAAATAGGGTTGCTATGGCATGATGTCAACGAAGTTCCAACTTTTTTTTGAATTCCTCATAGCCAGACTCACTTTCGTCGATCTTGAATTTTAAGAGTGTGTGCTATTTACTCCGCGAAAGAAAAGGAGTATAGAGCCGTTACTTTAAGAGGTTTTCAACACTCCCCATACCTTGATTAGCTTGCCAGTTTAAAAGTTATTGAAGACAAAGAAGAATTGCTCCCCTATAGTTTGAGTTACCCTCCACCATAGTAACGGATAATAAACTGATTTCACCAAATATTCTAATCTTGACGACATCTTCCTCATTTACTAAATATCTTGACGTGTGGTTGCGGCTGCCAGGGTTGGCAGCCAATTATTCCCTACGGAGTATCTCTTGAAATGTTTTTTGGTACTTTCATCGGTCCTTTATAGTAGCATTAGTTTTTCAAAGCCTATCACTATTTCCGTCGATTGCGGAAATATATCAATAGAACTGCTTGAAAAAGGTTCTTTAAATACCCAAATCATTCAAGCTGGTGATAATAAACCTGTGGTAACTCTCCAAGACGAGCAATTAACTATTAAGCACCTACCAAAATGTAATAATGGTGCAAGCATTTCAATCAAATTACCAGTAACAGACTCCATTGATTTGCAAATGGGGGCCGGAAATCTGAAAATTAAAGGGACTTCGTATATAACTAAGACCCACAGGATAAAAACATCAGTAAGTGCTGGAAATATTGAAAGCCAGGTCCCTACCATAAGGACCTCGCGATCCACTGCATCCATGACTGCAGAAACTGATATAAATACAGACAAAAATTTTAAAGCTCAGCTTGGAGCTGGGAATATAAGCTTCCTACCTTAGGCCTTTTCCCGCGAACTAGAAGCTCCTGGTATTAAAGCCAATAAAATTCCTAATTCAAAACATGATGAGCATCCATGCTCAATTAAGCCTTAAATTGTTGCATTTGAAGACAGTTTACATTGAGCATGAAGACCTGGTAGATATCAGTAACTTGAACTTAAATCAATTTTAAATCGCTGAATATTTGGGTTTAAGAATCCCATAAGTGGTAAAATGGGAAAGGGAAACTTTATCTAGCAAATGCAACAAATAGGATCGCTCTAAATGCATCGAATATTAGACGTAAAGCCAGAGCATGAATCAATCATCGTAGATCGGGTGGAAGCGTATGTTATAAGAGCGCTAAGCCAAGATTTTCCTCATGTAAACGCTATTCCTAGCATTAGTTCTAACCAGTTTGCGTTTTCCAATGAGGAAAGTACCCTCATTACCGATAGCAGCTCACATTCCGATGAAATAATTTCTTCGAACCCGGAAAAGAAACTGGACCCTGTTTCTGAAATTGTATCAGAAACAGTATCTGAGGAGGGCTCGAGCACTCGGCAGCCAAACCCAAACATCACTGATGAGCCCCAAACGGATGTAAAGGTCGAACCTTTAAAAAAGAAAGCATCTACTCCTTCATCTAGGCCCTCTCAGAAAGATGAGTCTTTCAAGGATCTAGCAGATCAACACAAAAGAAGGACACTCGATAAAACTAATGAAGAACAAAAAATACCAGTTCTTAAAACCTTTCTTCCTCGGAAATTAAAAAGTCTACAAGGTCAAAGCCTAGTAACTGCAATCCTCCTTTTGTTAGTGGTATTAGCTGTTTGTATTCTTATATATCTACTTTTTGCTTAGATAGGCATTAACTAAGCTTTGCCATGGCAAGTGAAAACATTAAGGGGCTGCATTCAATTAGTCTTCCAAAAGTAGATTTTTTTATACTCAATTTTTTCTCCAAATATTTTGGTTCCTTATCCGGGTAAAGCATCATCATCAAGTTATTGCCCATAAACCAAAGATTATCAGGTACAAAAGAATAGCTTAAAATGTTAGCATGCCTCAGCTAAACGCTTAAATTTAACTTCCCCTCAAATGTGAATTGGAAAATAATGGAAATCTTAGTCAATAAACCTCACCCCTGGCATGGAATCGACCTCTACGACGAGCCAAATATTCTTAATGCCTTCATTGAATTGGTTCCATCCGACAACGTTAAGTATGAAATTGATAAAAAAACCGGGTATTTAAAAATAGATAGACCTCAAAAGTATTCAAACATCTTTCCAAGCTTATATGGCTTCTTACCAAAAACTTTTTGTGGAAAACGTGTAGCTGAATATTCTGCTCAAAAAATAAATCGCCCAAAGTTGGTAGGTGACGGAGACCCACTTGATATTTGCGTACTTACCGAATCAACTATCAACCACGGTGATGTAATAGTGAACGCAACTCCCATTGGTGGCTTTCGCATGATTGATCAAGGGGAGGTAGACGACAAGATTATTGCAGTGTTAAAAGACGACCCACTCTATGGTGAAGTCAAAGAATTAAGTGATTGCCGAACCAGTGTAATCAATCGTTTAAGGCATTATTTCCTAACTTACAAGGAAATTCCTACCAATTGTGAAAGTCCAGCAAAATGCGAAATTACCAGCGTATATGACAGCCTTGAAGCTATGGAGGTTATTGAACTAGCTAGCAAGGATTATCAGGAGAAATTTTACAATTCAATCTGTTAGCCTGAGGTTTTTCCAGCAACCTCTTCAACATTTTCTATCCGTGTTTCTTGAAAATCTTTATAAATGATTTTTAAGACATAGAATCCAGAATTTAATCATCCTCTTCTTCTATATCACCTTTGGATCTCTTATCCTTGCCTTTATCTTTGTTTTTATCTTTATCATCTTCTTCATCTTCTTCATCTTCCTTGAATTCAATAAGAAAATGCAAAAATAATCTTGCCGTCCAGAATTCAAAACAAATTTGTGCTTGAAAAAAATATTTTCATCAAAATTCCCCTTCCTAAGATGTGTTTAAGAGCTAATAAGAGAAAAATCTTAAGTT
>JBGCDR010000045.1:0-75719 GCA_045105515.1 Oligoflexales bacterium | reverse complement strand
CGAAGATATTTAATTGCCGAAAATATGGTATTTTTCACTTATCACTGGAAAATAAGAAGATTTTTTAAAATTAATTTCAACCGCGATAAAAAAAACTGAGTTGCAAAGGCAAGAATTTAGTTTCCGACCAGACACTACTTAGCGAAACCAAAAATAGGTGGTGGAAATAATGGTGTTAGGTGGAAGGAAATAGAAGTTCATAGAGATGGATCTGATGCATTTAGAGATGGAGAAGAGTTGCGTTTCAAGATGCTGATATATCATGAGCTTTTTCATTGTCTTTTCAACCGGGGTCATCTCCCAGAATTTGACGATAATGGAGAGCCATTATATGGAATCATGAGTGAAGTACTGAAAAAAAACAACAAGCTGACATGGAAAAAATGGCAGGTACTATTGGACGAATTGTTCGTCAAACACTTTGAAAAAACTTCCACTCTCTGAATACAATTACATGAGAATTTTTTCAGGAATTCTTAGGGTTTGCTAGCTCAGCCTGCAAATTCACAACTTTTTTTTGCAAGGATTTGATTTCTTCAAGCATTGATTCTTCTTTTTTTTTCGCTTTCGCACCAATGTCTTCTGCTTGAGTTCGAGATATTTCTAAGTCTGCCTCTAATTTAGATTTTTGCTTATCCCGCGCTCCTACCTTCTTTTTTAAAAGGTCTATTTCAGCATTCAGTTTAATAAAAATTTTATTCGTTCTTCTGATATTTCCCGATAAATCTTTCACGAGTATGCGAAACCAATTGGGTATGGTTTTCATCATCCTGTCTCTTTGCAGTTGGGAAATCTTTGTGCATTTGATTTCAGACTTAACTTTTGCCGAGGCACTGCGGGGCTCGTCTTCAAGAAATGACATAGTGCCAATCACAGACTTGGGTCCGCAAATCGCAACAATAGCTTCCTTGCCTGTTTCTTCATCTCTAACACTAAGTTCGACTTCACCAGCTTTAATGAAATAAAGATCGCCACCTTTCTCTCCTTGTCTAAAAAGAGTTTGACCGGCTCCAATGGTGATATCCTGATCCAAAGACTACTCCTGTTTGACCCTATATTAACTGATGTCAATTATAGTAGAGCCTATGCCTAGCTGCAAAAAAAACATCCGTCCAAAAATTATTAGCGAAAAATCAGGCAGTTCGAAAACAACTTGATTCAGTGGACTAGGAAGAATTTGTCCATATAATTTAACAGCAAAAATATTCTGCAGAATTTAAAATTCCATCATTCCATCTGGATTAATATTGACAGTGGAAATAAAACAGACCACAATAAAATCAACAAAGCAGTATAAAAAACAAAGAGTTAAGGAGGCCAAGATGGCTACCAAATGTTCTTCTTGGGTACGTTTTACCCTAAGATCTCTAAAATTTTCAGCAACACTCCTGAGTTTTCTTTCTACTTCAAACCTGCATGGTAATGTTACCTTCGAAAGGTTTACCATCGACAAAAACGCAAACGGACCTGCGTTCGCAGAGCTTGCTGACCTGAATCAGGATGGTCATGAAGAGCTCATTGTTTCCAAATTTGGAAAAATCGGCGTATCTGTTCCTCCTGGTGAAGTAACGATTTATAAGCAAGGATCTAGTCTAGATCAATGGGATAAAATCCCCTTAGTAACTCCTTCAGACGGCATTCGCTTTCCGAACAAACCATTTGTCCATGATGTTACCAAAAATGGGAAACTAGATATCATTATCCCAAGTGGCTTTTTAGTATGTGAAATGCTCCCTTTTGGAAAACCTTGCGGAGGGATCACCCTCTTTGAAAATACGGGTAATGGATTCAAAAAACACGACATTGTTAAGCCTGGCTATCATCTATTCTTTCATGGAGTTCAATTTGTTGATTTAACCGGCGATGGAATTGAGGACATGATTACTGTTGGCGAGCGTAAGTCTGGACCTCTAGGGCGGATAAAGGATACTGCCATCACAATGTGGTTCAAAGGAATTCCAGAGCCCCCTTATTTTGAGTCAACACCTCGCCCTCTTGCAGAAGGACTAGGTGCGCTTCCAAGCCTGATTGATCTTAATAATAATGGCCTACTTGACATCGCTAGTGCGGAATACTTTTACGGCAAAGCTGCCTCTTTTGCTTGGCTTGAACAAATTGCACCTATATCAGAAAAAAACCCAAATGGCATTTGGCAAAGACATATTATCGATGATCAAGTCGGTCCAGCTATCCAATTGAGCTTTGTCGAAGACTTATATGGAGATGGTGTAGTGAGGGCAATTGGCTCAAATCACACTAATACGAAAAAGGGAAATCCTGATCCTTGGGAATCAGCCATTTATGTTTACGATATCCCCAAAGACCCGCGAAAACCCTGGAAAAGGACTAGAATCTCTGAAGGAATTGTTTCTCGTCCTGGCAATATGTTTATGCTCCAGGCAGCTCCAGGAATCTTTGGAACTGGTGACTTGAGTGGGAATGGCCTAACAGATATTTTGGTTTCTGGAGACGGAGACGATCGAGTTTTTTGGCTAGAGCAAACTGAGCCAGGAAGTTTTAGTACCAATATTTTAGCTGAAAATTTTGGTCAAGCGGGCGCTGTGCTCGTAAGTGACATTGATCAAGATGGGATCAACGAAGCCATCATATCAAGCTATGAGCGCAATGAAATTAGAATACTCAAAGCAAAGTAGTAATAGAAACAAAACAAACCTACCACAATATTTATAATAATATTCCTACAGATCTCCCTTTGCGGAGAATCTTTTTTCAAACCTGACTTTTTTTAAGATCGTACTGGAATGAAAGCTTAAGCTGGAAGGTCCTTAGCAAGCAAATAAAAGTCTACTTTCTTAATCAGGTCGTTAATCGAAAAAGGTTTTTGTAAAAAAGTGACATTTTCGAAATATTGTTTATTATTTGCGGTATCTAATTCTGAAAAGAATCCGGATACGAAAATTACCGGAACCTTCTTATTAGTTTCATGTTCTCGAAATTTTTTGATGAACTCAAGACCATCCAAATTAGGCATATAATAATCTGTAACAACCACATCATAACTTTCTGACTCGGATTTTTGAATTCCACATAAGCCATCTTCTGCAGTTGTGACAGTAATATCTAGATTTGATTTAAATGGTATGGTCTCACTAAGTAATTCTCTCTGAGTATCATCATCTTCAATCAGTAAGACTCTAAATTTTTTCAAAGCTAAACCTCCATTTTCGGTATATCTCTATATAATCATTGAACTTGTATTTAACAAGGAAATGCTTTCGATGATTAGTGCTCAATTGCAAATAAATTCTATCAAATTTAAGCAAAATTATCCATTAGGCAGCGGACTTAGATCGATATTTCAAGGAGATCGTAGTTATGTTCCCAGATGATGTTACCTTTTTTTCCATAGGATTCACTCTGTGCTCCAGCATGTATAATTGCAGTAATGTAGTTGTTAAAACCTCTGTCATAGGCTGTAGTTCCAGCCAAATAAGCCAAAGCATTGCTGATACCATGCCCTCGCTGCTGAGGCATTGTTGCTAGAGTTTTTAGTACAAAAGAATCACCATCGATAAAAGAAAAGCCAAAACCGGCAGGGCTTCCATCCTTTGCAAAGCAAAGCTGGCCTAAAGAATGATCTATCTTATCTGCTATTGGTACATAGAGAGAGCGAAAAGAATCTAGGCTGATAGGTTCGAACAAATAGTTGTCTTTAAAACATTCCATACTCATTTCATAAAGAATCGGGACATCACGTTCTAAGAAACAGTCCTGATCGAAGTCACGGAAGTGAAAACCCTTTTCTATACAACTATTATAAGAAGGTTTAGTCTTTCTTATAAAACCAGCAAGTTGATCTGTATTGAAAGCCTTATATCTTGCATTTACAGAAAATCCGAAGCTAATCCATTCCTCAAGATATTCAGGAGGGTGTACAGGTTCCCAAATATAGCGTTTAACAATATCTTCATCGCTACGAAAACGATATGGAAACCAAGTGTTCATATTCATTGGTCCAACTGCTTTATAACATGATCTGGCCTTCAACCAATCAATGGCTTTTTGCAAAAGAGCGAAGATTATTTCTCGATATGAACTTAGAGTTAAATCGCATTCAAAAAAACCGATGCTTCCTAGCCCTTGATATGATGGCATAAGGGAAGCACCAATCCTACCTACAGGCTTATCCTCATAATAAGCAAGCCAGAATTCAGCAAGAGATTCTGGAGCTTGCTCAAGAAATTGTTGCCAAACCTTTGTAGGTAAAAATCCTTTATCATACTCGCGATTTCCATGCGTTTGCTGAAATTTGCAAAAATCTTCTACCCTCAATTGATCGATCTTAGCTGGAATAATTTCAATATTCATTATTGCTCCAAGATTTTTACTTCTCCCTTACCCGCATCAATTCTAACCCTCATTCCTGTAGATATCTTGCTCACAAGGCTACCATTAACACCAACAATAGTGGGTAAACCCAATTCTCTTGCTACTACCGCTGAATGGGATAATAAACTGCCTCGTTCAATAATCAATCCGGAACAAGATGGATATAATGGAACCCATCCAGGATCAGTCCTTGCCGTAATAAGTATTTCCCCATCAAGCCCTTTTGCATCATCAAGGGATTTAACTACCCTAACGACTCCTTCGACTATTCCTGGACAGCAAGGAGTTCCAAAAAAAACATTGGGATCATCACTGAGGAATTTATTACGTAGCAGATCTGCTTCAGCCAATACTGCAGTAAAAGAGCAGGCTGCTGTTGCAGCTCCTTGAGTTGTAAATCTCTCAGGCGGCTCAGGAGTATTTTGATATTCTAAAAACTCTCTTTTCCTTGTATTTACTAGCTCTTTAAAATCAGTCAAAAGCGCCCGACCTTCCACAAAAGCTACTAATTCTTCAATAGTAATAAAAAAGATGTCTTTTTCTGAAGCCAAATGACCTAGCTTGCACAGATTCCCTCCCATACTGCGAAATAGGTGCCTTGAAATTCCGAAAAATTTAGTTCGAGCAAACCTGAGGTTTTCTCTATTCTTAACTGCTTTCCGAGCTTGGCTAAGAACCCATAGATAAATTGGCTTTTGCCAAGTCTTTATCAAAGATTTTACTTTTTTTTCAGCCTCTGACCTTATAAACCGTTCACGTTTTTCCATTTCTTCAATATGGTAGGACTTAGAACGAATATAACTCTGCACAGAACCAACAACAAAACTTGGATCATCATGTAAATCTTGTTCCTCAAGCTTAAGCTCGTTAACACAACGGAAACCAAACTGATCGAGAAAATAAGTAAATTGTTTATAGATATCCAAGGGACCCAGGCCTGATTGAAACTGTGCCCACAGATCTTCAGGGTCATGAGACAAAAACCAAGTACGAATTTTTACCTCTCCTTGATCGATCTTTTTTGCGATGCGCATTAAACATTTAGTTGGCTCAGTACTATCTAAACCCCCTTCTCCACAAAGGAGATCATTTTGGAGTGTATCGTTCTTGACTTCACCAGAAATCCAAGCATCGGTAAGTTTTTTCAACAGACCAAAAAACAACATGCATAGATAATCGTTAATTATGGGTGCATGCCACCTCTTAAGCAATTGCCGCTCAAGGTGATGATAATAGTCCATCTGTTTACTCAAGGACAAAGAAGCAAAGTCAACCTGCTTTGCCTCCTCATAAACGTGATTAAAGTGGGTCTGAAAACTATTGATGATGCTATCAATACCAACAAACCTTTGGAAGGTTTTAATGGTAAGCCAAACACGCTTTACGAAACTATACTCTGGAGGATTTTCAACTTTTTTGAAGATTTCTTTCAGCTCAGGTCTCACTTGATCCTTGACACCCATCATGGTTTCCATAAAACCTTTATTACTACTTGACCCAGGTAGCATTAAAACAAGCTGGTACCAATTGATAAGATTATAATAGATCCTCCCTCTTATAAGCCCCAACATATTTCTGAAGATTGGTTCGTACTCTTGGACTAAATCTTCTGGAACACCCATTAGCTCACAGAATTGCACATAGACCTGCTGGTAAGCTCGACTAGCAAAGCTAAATGTTAGAGGTGAAGTTACCCCAGAATAGGATTCTACTATATTCGAGTTGTCCCAAAGGATAGGGTTATGTCCATTCACTTTTGAATCAAAAAAAGCATCTTTTGGCAGGTTTGTAATTGGCCTCGTTTGGACTAAAAATAATTGTTTATTTTCATAGACCCATTCGCAATCCTGTGGAACTCCAAAGTCTTGTTCAAGCTTAATACATAAATCACAAACTTCCCTAATTTGCTCATCATCTATAGAAGGTGCCTGTCTGGATTCATCAGAAAGTAATACTTTCTCAATTCCACCTAGATCACATCTATGGTACTTAAACTCCTTGTTAGCAACCTTTCCATCAACTACCCGGCTACTACGTTCTACCTCAAACTCATCAGCATCTAATGCACCGCTTACCAAACCTTCTCCTAAGCCCCAAACAGAACTAATGAGAACTTTTTCCCGTTCAAGAACTTTAATAGGATGGCGCGAAAAGGCAACTCCAGCTGACTTTGGGTTCACCATCTTTTGGATAAGGACACCCACACGTATCCCGTCGAGGCTAATTGAACGCTCTTTTCGATAACTCAAGGAGCGCTCAGAAAATCCACTAGCCCAGCATAACTTCAAGCTACTTATAAGCTGTTCAATCCCTTTTTGATAAAGGAATGATGAATATTGACCTGCAAAGGAATGGTCCGGTGAATCCTCATCTAAGCCACTAGATCGAACTGCTACGAATTCGTTTTCAAGGCTATTATCCTTCATTGCTGCAGCTATACTTTCTTTGATGACTAAAGGCATTGGAAGCTGACTAAATAGGCCCTCAATACGCATGGCTTCTGAAGCAAAATTTTCGCTTTGAATTCTGAGCTCAGATCTAAGATCGTGCTCTTTAACAAATAAATCAAAACCATAAGTTCCTATACAAAACCAGTGAGGCACTAAGTAATTTTTTTGCGTCAACAAAGCCATATTCTTGGCTTTACCGCCACCATATTTTACGAACTCCGCAATGGATCGATTTGCATTTAGGATGATTTGTCTCATATTGACTCCAATAGTTTTAGAAGAGGCAAAGTCCATAGATGGAGAACAAGTGAAAGGGTAGCCACTGACTCAACGGTCTTAAAATTTTTCTTAGCAAAGCAACAATATGCTCCAACAACTGCCATACTGGCAATCCAAAGTGGGAAGCCTAAACCCAATTTCCAAGCTGACAAGCATGCTATAAGGCAAGAAAACATAAGCAAAATACCTGTCTGTATAAGTCCAAATAAATTACGATAGGTTCGTAACATTTCATGGGCTCTAGGATCAAGTTTGCGACAAATTTCATAGGTGAAGAATGATCCAAGTATCAAAGTTCCATACCACCATGTTTCGGCTTTAAATAATCCAGAATGATTAGCTATAACCACGCAAAAACTACAAACCCAAATGAGAACAAGCTGATGAGAAAATGCATATAGGATAGTATGTTTTTCTATCCACTCACTCACATAGAATTCTTTGTACATGAGCCAAAGGTGCCCGATCATTAAAATATAAATACTTGCAGCTTGCCAATTAAAAATTAAGCCAATAAAAGGGGCAAGCATAAGCATCAGTACTTCCCATCTAATGATTATTTTTTTAACCTGTCTAACACCTAGCAGCCCCCTTGGTAAGGGCCTCTCAGGGTGAGCGATCAAGTCGATATCATAGTCCTTAAACTCATCCATTAACCTAAGTAATCCAAAGAAAGACAAGACTGCAAAAAATGCTGTAACGACACTCATCAGGCTAAAAGGCTTTCCACTCAGTATTGCGCCTGAACTAACAAAACCACCTACAAGGGTGAGATAGACAGGCAAAGGAAAGCGTTCACGCAAATATTCTACCCATGGACTCCTCATAAAATCCCTCCAATCCAATGCCTTGCATTCATACTCGCAACCCGATCTATACGGGCTTTATGACGCGGATCCCGCTTTATATTAATGCTCATTACTTTCGTAATCCGAGGAATAGCCCTTTGGATTACATCCTTCTGCAGGCTTGCATTCTGCCCATAATATATGGGTATCCCACCTTCTTCATTAAGAAAACCTGCACTCGATCCTATCGCTTTATAAAGATATTGCTCATTCATGAATGATTCTTCAGCTTGACCTGAACGGCCTCTATACCACCAAAAACCTTCATCCTGCTTAATACGGTCACCCATACGATGCCATACCTGGCCATCATGATCAGTATGCTTATTTTTATGATTTTCGCTCGGGTTATAGAGATACTTCGGACAAACATGGGGTCCACTTACCCAGACCGTATCAGCCTCAATTCGAGATTTAATGGACTCGATGGGTTTTCCTAAAAAGACAGTCTGGAAAAATCCAGCTTCTCTGCTTTTTTTCACTGCAAGCTTTGCATCTACCAAGGCAACGGGTTCAACTTCTGTACTTCCATATAGATGAGTAAAATGAGTAGATGGCCATTTATCAAAAGCATGCTCAAATATCCAACAATCAGTGAGTGCTCCACCCACATGAATAGATTTTAGTGAAGGCACATTCGCGTGCTTCATCAATTTAAGCAAAAATCCAGGGCCACATGTCAAACTTTGTGGTGCTAAATCATCTGGCAGACTATCCAGAGCATTGAGGTCTTTTACTTTCCATTTAGGGGTAACAATGATTGAGGTCCTCCCAGAAGCTAGGTTTCCCAATGCAAAATTAGCAAATATACACAAGTCGGGACCGAGTTCACTACCTAAAGAGGCGGATAAGATACGGTGCTGGTCCGCCAAATAGCTATGACTTCTAATCATCCCCTTAGGTTCTCCAGTGGTCCCAGTGGTAAAGGTAATAATTGCTGGTGCCTCATCGAGCTGTTCCTCAATTTTTAAGTCATTTATTCCAATCATTTGATCGATAGAACGTTCCTTAAGCCATAGAGGAATATTACGTACCCCTTGAGACCGCATCCCCCAAAGCATACCCAGACTTCCAGTAATAAAAGCTTTTGGTCTTATTTTGCCTATCAACCTATTAATTTTTGCTACTGGCATCCAAGGCTCAACAAGAACAATAGAAACTCCCATTGCTGCAAGTCCAATGATCGTACCATATAGCATTGGACTCAAAGGAATAAAGAGCAAGACATGATCCCCTTTTTGGACCCCTTTTTCAAGCAACAATGCCTGTGTTTTTCGAGCTATAACTTCCAATTCTCTAAAGCTGGCCTTATCTCCCCGGATCATTTGAATAGCAATTTTTTCTGGTTCTTTTTTTATAGCAGCAAGTACAAGTTTGACACAGTTCATAAATTTCCCCTGAATTGATAAACAAAAATTCTGTAAACTTGAGTTTGTTCTGCATCGATGAGATTTTGATACTTTTCAGTAACATCTTCATATCCCGACAAATCAGTATTTTCGGGAATTCTCAGGTAGCACCGGACGACCACAAGAGCATTATGCCGCAAGCCATTTTTTAGTCTCTGTAGGTAATCTCGTTCCGATATTCCCGATAAATAGGAAGGTACATCACTAAAGGAAACAAAGTTAAATCCTTCAGTGGCTTCGACGGCACAATCTATGATATCTTTTTTTTCAAAAGTTACATGACATTGTTTAAGACCCAAAACAATTTCTGGAAAAAACTCCTCTTTAGCTTCAACAGGATTTGCCTCTGGGTAAGCAATTCTTCCTAGAAATGAGAGCTGCAGAAAAAAATTTTCCCTGGTTAATCCTTGATAAAAAAGCCTTCTATAAGCTTTTCGGTAAATTTCATAATGGGATTCAGGTATATTCTTTTTTGCAAAATTACCTTTATATAAGAACGCATTGAAAAATGCTGCATTACCAAATGCCTTTAAGACCATGCGCGGAACAGCAAGCCACAAAGAGTCTTCAAGAGCTTTATCGAAATAACGTTTTTGCTCCTCTAAATCAGTGAAGTTAAAGATTTTATCATAGCTACCACCGATTAATCTTTTTAGAGTTAGGGGAACCCCAGTAAAAGTCTTCTCCCAACTACCATGGTATAAGATCCCTTCATATTCAATCTGGTGATATAAGTCATCAAAATAAGCTCGGGTCTTTTCATCTAGGGTTAACTGCGAAAATATTTCCTGACGAATACCACGGTTTTCTGTCGTTGAGAAAGGAGCAAACCCCCAATACATCAAAAAATCACGAAAATCGAGGGAGTAAGTTGCCATCCGATGTTTTCCAAGTAGCAACTGTTCTTCTGCCATATCACAGCAAACCAGATCTTTTCTAGTGTGAGCAGCAAGGGGCAAAGCCCGACCTCCACTACCGCATACACTCAAGACCCTTTCAGGTTTAAGCTCTTTGACCATTTGATACTCTAAACTACTATCTTCGTTAGCCAAGGTGTAATTTAGTTTTGAAAAGTATGCTTTATTATTCATGCATAAGCCTTTCGAAAGATGGTCTTCGAATTTTGAAACTCTGCTTTTTAAGTTCTGCATGCTCACGGCACAACAAGATTTCCTGATCGGTAATAAGACCACTAGGTCCACGAATAGCTGCTAATTTTGCTCCATGTATCCTAGCTATTTCATAAATATCGCTAACTTTTTCATAATCTATGGTACGAGAAATAGTAAAATTCTCCATACGACCATCTAGCGCTAAAAGAGCAGTTTCTGCCAGGCATGCATAGACAATATTATCTTCAAGACCTAGGTCACAGCTAACCGAATAATCGCCAGGAAGAACAACCTCGCCGCTTTCAACGATTAACACATCCGGCCTGGTAGCTGCCTGCTCTGCACCGAAGGTTAGTGGCCTTGAAACATCGCAAATTACTGCGCCAGGCTTAACCTTTCCCAGATCAAAGACATTTCCATCTGGAGAGCTAGTGGAGATGACAATTAAGTCACTATCTGACAAATATTTGTTGTTATTAGTTGCAATTTTTATGGAAACTCCGGGAGAAAGAGCCTCTATTTCATCTTTTATTTCTAGAAGTTTGTTTGGTCTAGGTGCTGTCAAAACTAATTTATCAACCACCTTGGATAATAGTTTTGCCGAAACTGCTCCGATGCTACCTGTTGCACCCACAATCATAGCAGTAGCTCGATACCTTTTATCGGGAGTTTTATGTTCCAGGATCCCCATTTTTTTGCATGCAACTTTGGCTGCCCATAAAGATGCAGACGCAGACAAAGAGTTTCCTGTTGTTACAGGAATGGGGCTGGCTGCAGCTACCGTGACACCAGCATCTCCAACCACTTTAGTAAACGCACCTAAGCCAACAATATGGGCTCCATCTTGTTTAGCTCGCTCGCACAGTCTAATCAATTTTTTGTAAACTTCCTCAGGCTTAGCTGCCAAGAGTTGTTTAGGGGTATCAAAAAGAGTGTAAACTAGCCCCTCTACCCTTTGGCCATCCTTTTCACTCACCACTCCTTGAATGCGACCATAGGGCCTTCCTGGTAATTTTTTTAATCCTTGTTCAATCAGCCCATTAAATGGGCTTGCTACTTTTTTCACAGGACTCAGCAAGGGGTGCCTGAATAAATCTTGGACACTTAAAGGATGAACAATAAAAGCAAATTTTCTGCCTGGTTTAATTGTATGATGGTTTAATGTGTGCATCCGTGGCTTCAGCTTGGCATCTTCGATTAATTCAAGTACGTCGTCAAATCCGATATCCCGATCATCTGCCTTTCCAAGCTGCAGCAAAGCTTCCCAAACACCGTAACTCAAGCTTGCAGGTGTATCAATAAAGGGCTGATCTGGAAGAAAGCAAAGGATCTCTTGAACTCCTGCTCGCTTCAGTTGTCTGGATAGATGCACTGGTACATGATCAAGTAAAAGAATTTTATCCTTAAAGGTACCATATTCAAACCGCTCAGCTAAGGTTGCGGTTGCAACGAAGATCTCCGCTTGCTCAATTTGTTGAAAGCGTGGGTGCATACTTGCCCATTTAGGGAAGATACAAACATTTCTTGAGGTCTTAGCAAAAGTCTTCAAACGCAGGAGTGGAGCAAACCGACTAACGTAGTCTGAGAGTTCCTCTAAACCGTAAAGATAGTGAGGAAGACCCCAATGAAACACCGGATCTGCAAAATATAGTTTTTGTGTATACTCAGACAATGTTTCTGCCATTCCTTGGCTTGCTAAGCCAGAGGCAAAGAGAATAGCAGACTGCTGAAAAAGTCTTTTACCTATGCCCGAGCGCCCTACAGCCCACGGAAAAAATGATCTATGAAACACATAACCCATAGTGATTGGAGTTTTTTTTGGAATTGACTTAAGCCGCTCTGAATCAGGATGATGAAAAGTCTTACGACCCACTCTAACCGGTGGTTGAAATCCTGACAAAGCGATTACATCACAATGACCATCAAATTTCTTTAATAAATGAGCTACCACGGTGGTATCAAAATCTGCGCCATACTGGGAAATGCGGACAGAGTTGTCACGGAATTTGAAAGTGCGATCATAATTCTGTTTAGAGGTGCCAAAAGAAATGCTGACTATATATTTCATGAGATCGTCCCATTTTAAATTAGATTCTGCCGAGCATATTTAAGCATAGATGGCCCATAATCTTCAAATTTTGGAAAGATAATAGTAGGATAATCTTTGCAAATTTTATTTGTGGTAAACCTGCATTTTGACCGCATATAAACTTCAGTCTGCTTAGGTATCCCAAGTGCTTTTAAACTCACTTCGGTTAGAGGGCTGGATGGAAAAGGAGTGAACATATGACCACATTTGAACTCACCAAAGACCCTTTCCAAGAGAAAACGAATAGGAATTCCCCCAAGTTCACCCATGATATGATAAGTCTTAATTAATCCTCTGATCGGCTTTATTGGTGAATTTACTACCTGTACCAATGCATTTACAGCAACATCAACAGGCACCAAAAAGATCCGTGCTTTTTCACAGTATGGAATCGGGTAAATTGGGCTTAACCGCAACCAGGGTAACAAATTCAGTAAACGTTTAAGACCTCGAATTAAATAATAAGGGCCATCAACTTTTGTAAATACTCCCGTTTTACTGTGCCCGACCACCACTCCTAAGCGATGAATATACTTTGAAACAGGGCTTAACCATTGCCTGATACATCCCTCTGCAGCAAATTTGGTTGAGCTGTAAGCTTCGGGAAATTCTTGCCCTTCGTCGAACATTTCCTCAGTAAATATGCCTTTATAATCGCCAGCAATAGCTAGGGTACTGATATGGTGAAATGCTTCTAAATTTTTAATTTTTTCCGCTAAAGAAAGGATATTATGGGTTCCTACAACATTTGCATCGTAGAGTAGCGAAGGGGAAGCAGTCAGATCATATAGGGCTGCAGCATGGATGATTTGCTTACAGTCAGCTAGGATTTCAAAGTCATCAGGATTAGCTAAAACCTGCGCCTCACAAATATCTCCTTCAACCCATTTAAGCATTGAGCAATTCTCGATATCAATGGTGCTCAAACTACGTTTACGGGCAAGAGCAACCACCTCATGCCCATTGGTTAGCAATTGTTCAAGAACCAGTCTTCCTAAAAATCCAGTGCCACCCGTAACGAAGATTTTACTCATATTAATTGCTCCATAGCTGCTATGGGCTTAGCATAGTTTGTTTGGCTACAAAATGGTTGAAAGATTTTGATGGCCTTAGGCAACAATGAAAAACGTATATTTTTATCTTCAGTTAATAGTTCTCCATCTCCAAAAAATCTGAGTGGACTGGAAGCCTTTACTTTTAATTCTGAAGTTTCAAAGGTGATGATTCCGGGATCATGATCCAGAGGCAAACCCCGGAGTACTCTTAGAATAGCTGCTGCAATTGAAATCCTTGAATTATGTGTGAATATGGTAACGTTGAAATGTCCATCACTATTTTGTGTATCTGGAGCAATGACAAAATGACCACCTATGCAAGGCTGATTATTAACCAAGAGAAGACCTGAGGATATTTCACCTTCAAACCCATCAGACTCAATCTTCATTACAACGGGTTTAAAAGGCTGAAACAAACGAGAAGCTACCATAACGCTATAAGTATGACTCTTAAGCAAGCGCATAGCCTGCTTAAAACCTGGAACGGTATCTCGGTAGCGATTCACCATACCCGCTACTTCTCCAACTAAACCAATTCCTCCATTGCTTGCCATAAGTTGATCATTAACTTTAATCAAATCAATAACTTTGCATTGGCCTGAGCGTACAGATTCTATGGCTTTTCCGATTTTACCATCCATTCCAAGGTCGTGAGCCAAGTCATTTGCGGTTCCGGTTGGAACAACTAAAAAGGGGATTTTAATCCGTGAAAGTTCTTGTAAGATAGTATTAAAGGTACCATCTCCGCCAACACAAATCACAGCATCAGTATTTGTTGAGGAAACGATTTTTAGTTTATCTACAAACTCTTCGCGCGACTCAGCTGTAATAAAATCAACTTTACTGCGGAATAGTTTCAACTCTATTTCTTTTCGCCAGGATTTCGAGCTCTCCTGAGATGCTTTCTTGTTATATAAAACCTTAATTTTATGCATAAGCCTTCCTCAAAATTGATAGGCTATCTTGCCAGTAAAGCTTCGCGAATTTGCTGTCAAGGCAATAGGTGAATTTTCAACCCAGAACAGACGCTCAAGCCCAATGCTTAAATCTAAGTTAGGCCCAACCTTCTTGCTTAGTTTGATCTCCTCACGGTGATCTTTGTGGATAAAACCCCGATAAAGTGAGAGAGCAAGGCTAACATTAAAATTCGATAGTTCATGACGAGCTTGCATACTAATGCCTTTTTGGTTTGGTTCTTTTTTAATAGGGTAACGTTCAAGGTGAGCCTGCAATCCCAGCAAGGACACCTGCTCATAGCTCCAGTCTAAACCAAAAGTCAAAGAGAAGTACCTGTCATACTCCTTCAAATCTGAAAACGCTCGCACGAGTATGGGGTGACGTGGACTTAAAAGTCCATCGCATCGAATTACAAAACTATCAAAACTAAATGCAGAGTTCAGACCAAAAGAATCTAGAATCTCGTAATGAGACCTCCATCCTTCAGAGCTTAAGTCTAGTATAGGGATCCGATTAAGATGCTTGTAGGTATAAAAGTCTATATTTCCCGAGCCAAGTAAGATACCTAGCTTCATCCCATATTCAGATTGTTCAAACCATGATTCGTTCCTCGTTGGAGCTCGTAAGGTACTACCGTCAGCAAGACGTTTAGGCAATAGAGGGTAGGAACTCAAGGGACTAAAAATGAATTCTCCTTGCAGAAAATCTAACGAACCTGCAAATCTCATTGCTGTTACAGGAATTTTATTAGCATCAAGATCTAGAGGTGGGAAATTCCTTAAATCCCTCGCATTTACTAAATCCGAAGGCCGATAGCCAAAAGTTTCACCCCAATCAACAATCATCTGACCTATTGAGACAAGGTAAGAGTCAAAAAAGAAATTAAACAGCGCAGAACGGGCTTCAATTCTAGATTGGTCCAACTGATTTTCCACATCAGCTGCTTCATTCATCCAGGCCAAAAATGAAAGACTCATATTGTACATCCCAGATTCTGAGTCAAAATCTATCTGGGCTTTACCATGGGGACGAAAAACCCTAAAGCGCTCTAATTCGAGATCCCATAGTACTTCGAGTCCGAGTTCTTTGTCAGTACTTACTCCTCCTAGCAAAGAAGGTAGCAAACAATTAAACCAAATTAGAACAATAAAAGAAAAGCGGTTCACTAGCGACTCCTAGTCTGAAAACCACTTAAGTTAAATTTCGAAGATGGAAGTGATTTCACTGACATTTCCTTAATCACAATGGTTGAAAACTTCCCCTTTTTAATCGCATCTTTGATTACAATCTGACTGGGCCGAACTTTTCCAGCTAACAGCTTATAAGCTTTGAATTCAGCGTCTTTTAAGACTTTGCCTGACTTTGTTAAATATTTCGCTCCCAGCGGTCTAAAACTGCCTTTTTCAACAAATGCTATGATCTTTTCGTAAGTCAGCCCCTTTTTATTAGCCTCTAGCAATAGTGTCCAAGATTTTACATCAGAACCTACGATTTTAGCGGCGTAATCCATTGCCCATCGCATTCGACTAATATCACCATTGGCTGCTTCACCACTTAATTTTTGATTCAGGCTAACCCGAACTGTACGCTTTAAATTTGGAATAAAAACCCACATATTCTCATCGACCATCAGCAGGTCTCTGCCTTTATCTCGCCTGGGAGCCAGGGTTTCAACGATGGTACGATTATTACCTTTCGTCATCACCTTAAACTCTTTCTCCTCCCCACCAGAGGATTGAATCGTAACCAGCATCTGAAAATCTTCCTTTGGGTTACGAATGGCATCAGCCTCCTTAAGAATGGCCGCAGCATCTATCTTTGCCCAAGCTACGTCAGATAAAACAATCAACAATAAACAACTAAAGAATCGGAAAGACATTTTTCTCGGATTAAAGAAACCCATAGCTCCTCCTATTACAGGCTGCGAAGTGCTTTACCAATAGGCATACGGACGACCTGGACAGATGCAAAAAAGGTACCAATTATGACGCAAAGTAGACAAAGTAGAAAAGACTCAGCCGAGCCGAATAACTGTAGCTCGATAAAAACTCTAAACTGCCTGGTGATACCTGGACTGGGCGGCATGAGGATGCCGTTTCCTAAAATACTCATATTCAACAGGATGGTAAAGGCGATACCGATCATAGCTCCTATCAAGCCTAGAATTCCCCCTTCGGTCAAAAATAGGCTGATAACTTGCCCAGCGGATTCGCCATTAGCCCTTAAATTACCAACTTCTTGTTTACGTTCAAGGACACTTGTAGATACGGTATTAAAGATTCCAAGTAGCACGATCACCAGGATAATCAACTTTATAACCTGAAACTGTGAGCCAAGCCAATCAACCGCGTGCTGATAGTAAACCTTATCTAAGACAGCAAAAGGTATTGCCTCAAGTCCCTGATGGTTTTTAGTTATTTCCTCGGTTACCTGGTCCCACGAGCTTAATTGATCAAGCCCAAGAGCAAATTTTTCAATCTTCTTTGTGTCTAAAAGCTCTTGGCTAAGTTTTAAAGGCAAACGGAAAACCACATCATCGAATTCCTTAGCACCTGTATGGAATATACCTGTCACTACGAGGTCAACCCCATTGATGCTCCCATAAATCGTATTTGCTAACAAAGTGATGCGATCTCCAACTCGTGCATTTAGAGACTTTGCCAAACCTTGACCAAGGACAAGTCCATCAATCTCATCACTCAGTGCTTTACCTTCGACAATATTTAGGGTGTTGAAGAACCCCATTTCAGCAAGCCCATCGATCCCTTGTCCTCTGCCACTGAGGGAAATCTGACCATTATTTAAAAGGCCGTAAAACTCTATCCGGGGAAAAACGTGCGTAACTTGAGGAATACTACGGATTTCACTTAAAACTCTGTCGGCATCTTCTATCCAATGATCCCAAGGTTTTTCATAAACTTGGTCATGATAGCCTTTTGAATTAATCTGCCCATAGCCATAACGAGCATGGATCGTATTCTCGCGGTATTGATTCATAATTCCTGTATTAAAGCCATCAAATAGAAACAATGAGCTTGTTCCTGCAATAATTGTCAGTAAAACTGCAACTGATCGACGCTTATTTCTCACAAGGTTGCGAAACGCAAGCTTCAAGGTTATTGAAAATGCTTCCACTATGTGACCTCCTTCTGCTTCTTTACCAACTCTGCATGACCATCTATAAGCTTTATTCGGAGTTCAGCAAATTCGAGTGCCATAGGATCGTGACTAGCAAAGATGACTGTAGTTCCCGATTTTTTGGTTAGAGAACAGAAGATATTCATAATCATACGACCGGTATTTTGATCAAGACTAGCCGTTGGTTCATCAGCAATGATTACTTTCGGCCGTTTCGCGATCGCTCGAGCTATTGCGACCCGCTGCTTTTGACCTCCACTCAATTCAAGGGGCAGCTTACTGGTATGTTCTTTGAGACCAACAGCCTCAAGAGAACTGTTTACCCGCTGATTCCGCTCCGTTGCTGAAATAGGAATGTTTTTTAAGAAATATGCAACATTTTCCCAAGCAGTAAGAGCATCAAATAATAGGAAATCTTGAAAAACGAAGCCTAAATCATCACGCCTAATTTGGGTTTTTTCTTTTTCTGAGAGTTTGCCTATATCATAACCAGCAAATAACATGGAGCCTTCCTGAATAGGCTCTATCAATCCCAGTAAATTTAACAGTGTAGACTTGCCTGAGCCAGAAGGTCCGGCAAGGGCAATTAGCTTACCCTTTGGAAGGTTCAAATTTGGACAATCTAATGCCTTAAGCTTTTTACTTCCCATTGGATAGAAAAACTTCAAAGACTTACCTTGATAGATAAGGGTTTCCATGTTTATCCCTTGTGGACGGTTATTGAGGCTACTTTTTATACTGCACATACTATTTTTTCAACCAACGTGCTTGTTAACATATGAAACTGAAAAATCAATGTTTTGTTGTCAAATCCATTTATATTCAATGACAATAAAAACCTATTTTTTAAAAAGAACAGGTTTTTCAAAGCTATCAAGTGGTCCCTCTGATTGATGAAAATTTCCTATGTTTGTTAAAAGTTAATAAAGACTTAGATTTTTACTTTTAAATGTACACCATTGTTTTGTCTAAACTTCATTAATTTCAAAGAAAATATTTAAATAGTTTAAAATTTTAAGTGGATATTAAGGTGTTGCTTTAGTATTTTCGTTGATCTCATTGGTATAGTTAAGCCCTTTAAAAAGGAATAATCTATGATCAAAAATATATTTCTACCGATACTGATTCTGTGTTTTTCTTCCTTAAGTCTCGCAATTACAGTTAATACTCATGATAATTTTTCATATTTAATTAACCCAAAATCCTTGTTAAATAATAACGAAATGCACTTATCAAGTATCATTTTGGACGACGATAACCAGAATCATGGTTTTTTAAAACATGCTGATATCAACGATTTTTTTGACCTTCCTGACAGCCTTATTATTGCTTCAAAATACGCTGCAATTCTCAAAGACAAAAAGCCCGATAAATTTCATTGGGAATTGGTTACAAGCGAATCTTTCCACGCATCGATTTACAAAGATCAAACTGCACGTAAACTTGCTGATGATCTCGTTGAAACAACCACAGCAGTGAGGTTTTTTCGAATTTCATTGACGAGTATCACTTCGCAAACCACCATCTCACTTTACGATCAAGACAACAAAGGAAGTCACTGGAAAAATCTTAGCAAACTTGATTCAAACCTTGGAGAACCAAGCAAAATTTTGATAACTGAGGCTTCTAAAGGAGACTACCTATTACTCGGAAGTTCAAATATTTACTTATTTTATGAATACGGATCTCACACACTACTCGTAGGGTACCAAATAGCAGCAACAAATATAAATGACCTTGGCAGGGTAGGCTCTTACATGGCAAAGAAAAAAGCTAAATCTGAAGTAAAAGATAGCCTAGAGTTTCGTGTACACAATCTCAGGACAAATTTTTAAAAACTACTTAAAATGCATTAATTTATAATTCCATGCTGAAGACCATAATGCTAATCTACCTTAGTTCCAAGCTGAAGCTTATGGTGCTTACATGCAAAATTAACTCTTAAGATTGCTGTCTCAGTTAAAGCAAAGGATATTAATTGAATACTCTCCAAAAAAACTCTTTTAGTATTGCCTGCGAGTTAGCATTTATACCCAATACTCCGTCAAAACTATCAAGCGCTTTAGTGTCCTGGGAAGACGGAATGATCAGCAAGTTAAGAACCTCTCCTTCAGAGGACTGGCAAAAATCCCTAAAATCATGGAAGCAGGAAATTCCAGATTTACGAGTTTATGAGAATAAGCTTCTAACTCCGGCATTTATTAACCCTCACACTCATATAACAATGAACCTTTTTAGGGGGCTTTCAGCAAGCGTAACAAGCACGAAAGGTAATATGATAGAAGATCTCTTTTATCATATAGAATCTTACCTTACCTATGAAGATGTACTAGCATTCAGCCGCATTGGAGCTTATGAAAACATCTTAAATGGTGTAGGACTTGTATGGGATCACTATTACCACGGAACTGCGATTGCCAATGCCTTGAAAGAGGTAGGGCTCACTGGGGTCGTGGCACCTACTTTACAAGATCTTGCAGGGCCTGGAAAAAACCGCTGGGAAGAAGAGTGGGAGAAAACTCTAACCATTCATCAAGATACTGATAACAGAGAAAGTGGAATTTTTGCAGCTTTTGGACCCCATGCAAGCGACACATGCAGCGCGGACTTGTGGAAAAAGGTAATCTTGGATGCAAAGAAATTACAGATTCCCATTCACTGCCACATATCTCAATCCGTGGAAGAATATAAACGCATTTTGGAACGTGAAGGGTGTTCACCCGTTTCATGGCTCTCCAAGCTAGGGCTTTTTAGCGAAAATATTCAAGTCCTTGCTGTTCACAATATATTCTCAGATAAGAATGATCTGGAAATTCTCGGGAAAGGAAAACAGATAAATCTCTGCTTTTGTCCTTTTTCATCCCTCGTTTTTGCCTTACCTTCTGCTACAGATCTTTGGGACCACTACCAAATTCCATGGTGTATCGGGACAGACTGTGTAGCTAGCAATGATTCGATGAATATACAAAAGGAGCTCAGATTTGTTGCCGGAATGCCCATGTATAATCTGAGCCGCTCAAATTCTTATTTAGATTTCTTATCTGGAAATAGTAAGCAAGACCTTAGCAACCTAAGCAAGGAAAGGCAGCAGCTCTGGGAAAAATCCCGCATGCAATGCAGTTCTGAAACCCTATTGAGTAAAGTTTGGGACATACCCGGCTCCATTCATCCGCAGCTACAAGTTGGAAAAATTGCCAAAGATCACCTTGCCAACCTAATCATTTGGGACTTTGATGATCCTAGCATATGGCCATCCCGATCTCTCCATACAATCGCCATGGGTGACAGCAACCGAGCAATCTACCAAATGATTTGCAATGGAACGTTCATGGGAAAGGATGGCCAGTTTGAGGCAAGCATCAGGCATTCTGTAGATTTTCAAGAGCATCTTAAAGAAGCTAAGGCAAGGTATGACAGCATGTTAAACCGTTGTGGTTTAAAATAGCTAAAGAATTACTTAAGCACAGTGCCCATAAGCCTTACATAAACTTCATTGGGTTCGCTTTTCTTCTTTTGCCAGAATTTTAAGCTTTTTAGCCACTTGCGCATTTTAATTTTCTCCAAACCTCAACAACTTTTGAAAACCAATTCTCAAATGTTTACTATGCAGACGCCGTTTAAATTCGATAAGAATAGGTCAACCTTTCTTAACTACTCTTTAATTTATGGAAAGACAATAATTTTAATATTATGTTCTGAATTTATACCGATAAGTAGAGAAGAATGGCAAAATACTTACAGTCAATGACATAAGGATTCTGATATGGCCAAGGTAAAAGAGCTTATTTTAAATACAGATGGCGAGCGCTTTTATAATATTACGGAACAAGTACAAAGCACAGCAGCAGCTTATCAAAGTGGAATAATGTATTTATTTATAATGCATACAAGTTGTGCCCTCACAATAAGCGAAGCTTTTGACGATAGCGCACGAATCGATATGGAAGTTTTTTTACGCCATTTAGCCCCAGAGCACTTGAGCTTTATCAAGCATACAGCGGAAGGTCCTGATGATTCTCCATCCCATATGAAATCAATATTATTGCAACAGTCTTTATGCCTGCCTATAGAACAGGGGGAAGTCCTGCTAGGAACTTGGCAGGGGATCTACCTAGCTGAATTCAGGAAAGCAGCACAAAATAGGCGGATTTTGGTGAAGTTTTTAGATTCTTAAGACAGAAATTTGAATTTGCAAATTCAAATTAGCAAAGCATAAGATTCCAAACTCAATTGCCGCAAAAACTATTTCCAGTTACCAAACATTTTGCTAGCATGCCGAATCCGGCAGGAATAGGCTAACCTATTCCTTTTAGCAAATACCCATATGCATTTAGGAAGGATGACTGGCTATGATGCCTGGCTCTTCAGAATGGCTTATTATTTTAGGAATAGCATTGCTACTTTTTGGCCCTAAGAAACTCCCTCAGCTGGGTGGATCTATAGGGGAATTTATCAGTAACTTGCGTACAGGGATGAAAAGTACTCAAATGTCTGAAGAAGAGAATAAGCCTAAAATAGATGTGCAAAAATCTTAGCAACGAGCACATTATGCGGCTCGTAATTGGCTCCTAAGCTCTTGCACAGCCATAGCTGCTAATATGACATAGGTGATCCAAATTAGCTCAGCAAATAGTAGATGAGTTAATTGCAGCCAAACAGGTGCATGTAGCTTAACATTAATGTAGCCCAGCGCTAGTTGAAAAAGCACCAAGACTGCTAAGCACTGAGCTGGCAGACGCAAATGATAAGCCATGGTACTCAGCTTACGACCCATATAGATTAAAAACGCGCCTCCTGACACGGCCAAAAATGGGTGATAAATCCTAAGCTTTACAAACAGATGGGAACTTGAGCTGAAACTCTCCCAAAAAGCTCCCCCTGCACTAGTTACTGGAAATACCGTATCTCCCAATGCCGTAATTGCACCGCTAATTCCCAAAACCAAGATTGCAGTACCTCCGCCGAAAATATACATCTGGGTAGCTAGCTTTTTTTGCTCACTACGCTCAGATCTTGATGTCCTCTTGAAATCAGATAATCGAAACCAAGTCAGGCTTGCAAATGCCATGAGGGTAAATGTATTGATTAGATGCAAGCTCATGGAGAGCGCTCTATAGGCTGAAGTATTTTCAGCCACATGTTCAAAATGAACCAAACCAGCTCCAAGCAGACCTTCGGTGAGCAGGAAGAAAATCGACCATTTAGCCGCACCAAGCGCTTGTTTATTATCAGAAACAAAACGCCTCATCAGTAGATACAAAGCGAGAGCAAAAGGCAGTGCTAAACCACTACTGATGCGGTGAGTAAATTCGATAATTGTTTTAAGCTGGGGAGCGCTTGGTATCACTTCACCATTGCACAAAGGCCAATGGCTACCACAACCTGCACCGGAGCCAGTAGCTCGCACATATGCCCCGAATAAAATAACTACCAATAAATAAACCAATTGACCAAGCGCAAGCGAAGCCAAACTTTTAGCTCTCATCGGAACCTTTCATGAACTGGAAGTCGCTAAAGATTTCTCTAAATTCATCAGCACAAAACTCCCGAAAAAAACCATTCAGGAGTCCTTACCAATTTGGGACTTATTAACTAAAAACGTGGTAATTATCAATCATCAATTGGCCGGATTACATGGGCAGACCATCCGAGCCCTTTATACTCACGGTATCCTTTAGTTTTAGAGGTTCCTAAAAGATATCGCTTTCCCTCATATTCAAAGATTCCTGAAAATGAAAGTCCACTACCTAAATTGGAGTGCTCATCAGGGAGCTTAAGATCAACTCCAACTTTAAATAGCTCATTATCCGTAGACTCTATAATCTTTCCTTTCCCATTAGTAAAAAATGCTTGAGTACCTTTGATTCGCTTTCCTTCCTGATCTTTTTGTAAACAGGATTCTAGTACTTTGCGGGCTTCATTGTCCCAGTCAAATAGAAGACCCAAGACTCCGATCGCTTCCCCTTCTCGCGCTCCTTTTTTGCGCACCCCACCTGAATAAATGAGAGAGGTTTCTTTGTGACGTTCCAAAGCAGAATGAGACACATCCCCTACCTCGAACTGACCAAAGCTATTGGTGCGCATTGCAGCTAAAAACCATTCCTCGTTCGAGACGTCTATCTGTTTCAGTTCTCCTCGCGACTCAGTCCGCGAAGTTGCTATCACCTGGCCTCCAGGGTCGCAAAGCACTAAGTTACGGTACATATTGTAGCTGTTATTAATAACTTTTAAGCGTTCGCAAGCAGCGTCACAGCTATCAGGTGTATGATCCTCAAGGGCCTTGGAAAAAATAGTATCCGTAGCCCACCACCTGATATCAGCAGATCGCTCAAACAAATTTCGATCAATTAGGTCTATGGCTTGTTTTGAAAATGTTTCAAGAGCTTCGGCATTCTGAGCAAACTCGTCTTCAGCCATTTCAATTAACAATTCTTCCATTTTATTAGTAGCATAATCTCCAGTCTTAGTAATTCGATCAAAGATGGGTCCAAGTGCAGCTCCGCGTTTGCCGAGCTTAGAGGCAAATACAATACCATTTAGCGAGATAAGCTGAATGGATTCCTTGTACTCTTGAATCCTCTCATAAGTTTTTTTATTAATTTCGGGAATCAGACATGACTCCATCATTTCATCGCGATCAAGTTTTAACTTGAATCCACTATTTTCATGCTCAAAGATATGGGATTTCGGTACAATTACATGAGAACTCCATCCAAGGCCTTTATATTCTAAATACCCATCTGTTTTGGCTGTGATCAATGCGCTCTCCCTACCTTCGATCACACTATAGGAACATGTTTTTTCTCCGGGTCCCAATTCCCGATGCCATCTTGGTAAGTGCATATAGTTTCCGGAAGGAATTGTTTGCTCATCCGAAGAACAAATAATCACACCCTTTTCATTTGTAAAAATTGAATAACAATCATCTTGAATGACATCATTTTTATCACGGGGCATATATTCATCGAGGATAAGGGTCGCCTCACTTTGAAAGTCAAAAAATACCCCCATCACACCAGTGATTTTTCCTCTAGGAGAGTTTCCTTCCCTGAGCGTAGTCGAATAAACTAAGGATGGATTATCTTCAATTATTGTCTTGCAAATATCTTGAGCATGATATTGGTTACCATCTTTAAGGGCCATAGAAGACTTATACCAATCCTCCTCTGAAACCAGCATCCCTAAAATGATGCTTCGCTTGTCTTTATTTGCACTTGCAATGACATTTCCATCTGCTCCCGTGACTATTACATCACGATAAATTGTATAGGAATTAACTATATCTTCTAAACGGCTTGATGCAAATGCTGCAGCATTACAACAATCTTTGACATCTCTAAGAAAAACATCAATCTTTGTTTTAAGATTTTCTTTACTGATTTCTTTTAGACATTTATAAATTTCTTCTACATGGGTATAAAAATGCTCGAGATCATCTATCTTATCTTTTAGCCAAGTAGTAGGTTTCAAAAATTCTCTGATTCCTTTTATAGCCTCTAAAGCTTTTTTATTATCTTTTAACTGTTCTCCAAGGCCCATTACTGTCTGATCCACATCTCTTGCTTCAGAACTAACTTGGTTGTACCTTTCTACGCAAATTGTAAAGGGTGATTCCATTGACCACCATCTGACATCACAAGTTCTCTCAAGTAGATTTCTATCCATCAGATTAATTTTATTGTAGGCCATAATCATCAACATAGATTCATAAAACTTTTCTTTAGTCTGATAAAATTGATCAAATAGATTTTTGGTCACAGATAGAAGCTCATTGGAGAAATCTTCAACCTTTTTAATTAGGTCTATGATCAACTCTTCTTCTGCACTATCCTTACTTATTTCAGCAGCAGTCGACCTAGCCTGATTACAAACTGGCGAAATTGATGAAATCTCATTGAGTATAGCCTCGTAAAACTCCCGATGTTCAATACGAATAACGGGATGAAAGATACTAAAACCGTTTCCCTTCTCAGCCATACCTATGGTCCTTTATAAATATCTTGAATAATTAACGGAAATGACAACAAATTTAGAACTTTATCTTCATGGTTAACAACCGCTTCAATAAAGTTCCCTTTTTTTGATTGGTCGATATTTAAAGAGTGATGAAAGTCCAGATCAACAATTCCCTCTATACGATCAACAACCACTCCTAGCACATCTTTAGAAAACCTTTCATCGAAGGTATCATAGTCTTTACACAATTGGATAGAATCAAGCACCAGTACCTTTCTCCTCCTTGGTTCATTTCCTTCCTTAATACCAAGACACTTGCGCAAATCAATAACCGTTATGATTCTACCACGTAAACTGGATACTCCTGAAATTCGAGAGTCAGCATAGGGTACAGGGGACAGTTTATATTCAAAATCAAATTCTTGAACCTGCTGTATAGGAATTCCGTAATAGGATTTTCCTGCTGTGAAGACTGAATAGCGCATACAAACCTCTACGAAGCTTTCTTAATTGCAATAGTTTCAGCATCCTGAATAACCAAATTATAAAGCCGACTAAGTAGCTTATCTTTCTCATTTTTAGAGATACAGGCATCAAACCCTGATTCCTTAATTCTTGAAATATGTTCTTCTTCACTAATTGCCGTCACAGCAATGGAAGGAATATTTGCAATTTGCTTTATTTTACTACGTCTAACTCGCTCTATAAGTTCAAACCCATCCATCTTAGGCATAATAATATCAGATATCATCGCCTTAATTTGATTTTCTTCCTTATGAAGCTTCTCTAACGCTTCAACTCCATCTTTTGCGACAATCACTTCGAAACCTGCTTCCTTAAGATATTGACTCAGCAATACTATAAAGAAAGAAGTATCTTCTACGAGCAAGACACAAACTCCCTTACCAATATTTTCGAATGATTTAAAGTGTTCGGGAGCTCTTCTCCGGAACAGGGCATACATATCAAGAATAGTTACCATATGTCCGTCATCGATTATAGTTGAAAGAATCCCATTACGATCTGCAAGCTTGGAATTCAAATCATCACCAATATGCTGAACTTTGATTGCTTTAGTTGCGATAATTCCAATAGGAAAATTTGTCGAAGATACAAAAACCAAGAGATTATTTCTGTCCTCAGGAACAGAAATAGGCAAATAGTCTTCAATTCTAATCAAAGGAACATGATTTCCATGTAGCTTATAAAACTCAGCGTCTCCAACTTTCTCAACTTCTTCCGATTTAATTGCACTAATTTCAGATAAAAAGTCTATATGAATACCAAAGTACTCATTTTCTGCATTTGTGAAAACTATGATTTGCTCTTTGCGACTTTCACCCGCAGTCTGCTTAAGATCGTTCACCTCATCTTCATGAACATTGGTTGCAGTTCTTGATAAAATATCTTCGCCTACCTTAGAAATGTCCAGTAACATTGAAACTTCGCCATTCTCTAGGACTGTCAATCCGGAAAAAACACTACAATCTGAAATGAGTAAAGGAAGGCCTTTTACCGCTATATCCTCGATATTAAGGATTTTATCAACAATGACAGAAAATGGAATTCCGTTGTGCTTGCACAGGACAACATTTTTAAACATATATTTATCAATTTGAGATGTCCCATTATTATTTATCTGCAAAATATCAGATAACAATACAGTAGGAATAAGCACACCTCGGTGCTTGAAAAACATTTGTCCTTCACTTATCTTGATAACCTCATCTCTTTGACTCCAACGTATTGTAGAAATTTCGTCTACCATTAGCTCAGGTATCGCAAATCTTTGATCCTTAGCTTTGACAATAAGAGCTGTCGCTATTGCCAAAGTTAACGGAAAGGATGCAGTAAATTTTGTTCCTTTTCCTTGACGTGAGAAAACTTTTAAGGCACCACCAGCATCCTCCACCGAGCTTTTAACTACATCCATTCCAACCCCTCTACCGGATAACTCCGATGCTTCAAGTCTAGTTGAAAAACCAGGAAGCATAATAAGGTTCATGCATGCAGACTCACTCATTTCTTCGGCCATATGATCACTAATAAGACCTTTTTCTACTGCTCTTTCTCTTACTTTCTCAACATCGATTCCAGCACCATCATCTTCAACTTCGATTTCAACTTTGCCCCCCTTCTGGCTAGCACTCAAATAAAGATTTCCCTGTGGACTTTTGCCAATGTGTACCCGTTCGTTGGTTGATTCGAGGCCATGATCAGCAGCATTTCTCACTAAATGAGTCATAGGATCAGAAAACGACTCCAAAATAGTTCGATCAAGCTCGACTTCACCAGCATCGATATGAAGGACTATATTTTTATCCAATTGCAAAGATAAATCGCGAACAACTCGGTGAAATTTTTCGAAAAGAGTTGAAACAGACTGCATCCGGGTTTCAAGTATAGTATTGTGGAGCTTGCCAATTCGCTGGGATAGAGCCCCAACCATGTCCTCATCAGGATATTTTTTAGCAAGCTGGTTTCTCACTAAAATAACTTCTCCCACCTGATCAAGAATATTATCAATAAGTTCAGTTTTTACCCTTACCGTGCTACTTTGCTGCGATTTACGAGGTTCATTATCTCTGCGTTTATTATTTGATTCTTTCTCAAGTTCACTTGACTTGTTTATTGTATTTGGAGCTTTTATAGTGCTAGGTTTTGTCGGACTTTGTTTTTTTTCACCTTCAAATGCCGAGATCTTTGAGGCATCTACTTGAGAAGTTTCAAGATGATGCCTATTCGATTCATTAGGAACTTTTTTTTCTGTTGCCTCTGGGTCCGAATTCACCGGGTCAGCTGCTGGTTCAGACTGTTCCTCATCCTCATCAAATAGATGAAGCCCAGTATTCTTATTAAGTCCGTTAGCATTTAATTGAGTTATTTTTCCTACATAAAGAGTGATATCAGTCGATTCTCCATAATCTTGCGCATACAACATTGTCCTGGCAACATCTAGAGATTCTAAGACAGCTGAGAACATTTCTTTGCTTGGAGGAAAAACGGAATTTTGTAAATTCGACAAAAGACTTTCGACAACATGGAGTAAGTTTACTAAAGTCGTTAAATTAAAAAAGGAACTGCCTCCTTTGAAAGAATGAATAGCCCTAAATATCGCACTGATGTCATCTAAGGTGAATTGATCGCTATTTTCCATCTCTAGCAAATGCTTTTCTGCTATTGCTAGATTTTCCTCAGACTCCTCAAGAAAAGTCTGCATCAATGTAGGGTCAATATCTACCATTCAATCCTCGGTAAACCCTTTATTCAGATAGATGTGCTCAGGGAATCTTTCGGACAAAATCATCGAGACCTTAGCAAGCTCGGCTATCACGTATGATTCATTTGGAGGAGTAGAGTGCTAAGCAATTATTTAGTATTAGAAAATTCTGAGAATATGCAAAAAACACATTTTAAGACGCACTCATAACTAATTTATTTATAGTAGGCTATGACCAGCATAAAGATCCGCAGCTATCAACTTATTTAATAGCCTATTTTTTTTATCAAAAATTCGATTAATCCTACTTTCATCTAAATTTTTTTTGAGTGAGTTTCTTAAATCTTCCAAACTTAGAAATTCAAGTCCTTTCAATATAGATTCATCTGCCTGATATTCTTCTATTTGCCTTGAAGGGTGAATGATTATTTGTCTAATAGGGTGACTGGCAATCCCAAAGGTATTTGCTACGCGATCGGTAAGCTTTAGGTACCTTCCAAGTAGATTTGCTCCGCGTAAAGCAAGCCCGTGATCAATAGCAATTTCCCGACCGTTTGCTATCAGTAAATTGCCCTCATTCCGATCCTTATTACTGATCAAATAATCAAATACGTTGAGATTCTTACTCCTTCGATAATCCTTTAGTTTAACAACACTCTCTGAATTTTTGACAAAATACTGCATTGAGCCTTTACGCTTGTTGATTTTTCTTTTTACAGTCATAGGAACTAGACGAAATCCAATAAGCCTATCAAAATTATAAGCAGCAATTTCTGACCTATAATCTGCTGAAGGATGCAGAGACTTCTTCTCCTTAAAAACGCCAACGACTCCATAAGACAGTGAGGCAGCCTGGGGTCTAGTTGCCCCACCCATACCTAAGTCTTTGAGGTCAAAGACTTTACCCTCAGCCATAATTCTATTTAAAAAGGAATGAACGGCTTCCTCTCCTATTTTATTTCCTTCTTCAGCCAGCCTCCATTCAGCTTCTTGAAATAAACCGGAATGAAGAAGTCTAATGGACTGTAAATCTATCTCAAAATATTGACTCCACAGAATTTCTTCTGGTGTTTTGTATTTTTTAAAAATATCCTTAACTATATTTTGAGGATTAATTACGAAAGGTCGTGGTGCTGTTTTTCCCAAAGCTTGGTATGCCGAATTATGGTAAAAGCAAAGCAATAGCAAAAAGACTCGCACCCTCATCTTTAACCCTCCTCAACGGATAGATATTTTAGCTTAATATGCAGGATCCTAACATTCTTTTTACTTAGATGTAAATAAACTTAAACTGATAAGGCTGAGCAAACACTGGTATACCTAATGATTCTAAGGAAAACTAAAAATTCTTATTCCAGAACTATTATTAGGTTGGGAAATGAGTTTCTATCTCAAAAATAACAAATAGAAACATAAAAAATTTGGAATAAATTCTTACAAGGAACTGGATCTCGGCATTAAGACTTATACAATACAAATTCCATTTCTACTTTTGCTCCCAATGGAAGTGCTGCTACCCCCATTGAAGTACGGGTAGGGGGAATAAGTCCATCTGGAAAGTACTCCTCCCAAACCTGATTGATCTTTGAAAATTCCTGAAGATTTGTTGTATATATCTTAGCTGAAATCAGATTTTCAAAACTAAGTCCAAAATCAGGAAGGGCTCCTCGTAAATTTTCTAATATTCGTCTACTTTCTTCTTCAAAATTACTATTAAGCATCTTCTGAGTTTTCATATCCAATGCAATCATACCAGCTGTGTAGTAAAAGGGACCTGCTTTGATAAATGCACTATACCGAAACTGAGGAGCAGGAAGATTTGGGGAGCTTAAAACTTCTCTCATTGTGAAACCTTTCCTATAGGTGGAAAACCAAGTTCAGCGATTAGTTATGGCAGCTTTTTTAAAAAATCGAGAGAGAAAATTTAAAATTTCTAATCGTCGTAACGAAGTCCCAGAATTTCTACGTCAGGGCTAAATCCTGGTAGGATAAATTCTAGTGATATTTTTGCTTTACTATTCTTTGTGAGCTTTACATCCTGAGCAACCCTAATACAGCAACCTCCTGTAGACAGATCAGTAAGCTGTCCCTTGAAATCCTGGGCTTCAAGGGTGGGGCCAGCATCAGCATGGACGCTAACTTCAAAACGGCTTAAAACAACCCGAATGTCCCTGCGCTTCTCTTTGGGAGAGTTTGGATCGAATTTTTTGTCGGCGGTACCTGCATCTTTAGAGATATTTATTGCAATAAATTCGGTAATAGCTTTTTTTTCACGAGCTTTTAGGTTGCAGAACCTTAGTCTAACATCCTTAATATTTTCTTGTTTCTTAGTGTTTTTTCTTAACCCGACCACAAAGTCACCTCAGCAAAAAGCCATCAAATGGCATGCTAGCGCAAAATCCTCCATCTCATCCCCATTCATCGGTAAAAGCAAATAGAAATTTAGCCTGCCGCAAGCTGATCGATCAAATTTACAGACTTTTCTTGTGGTAGGGCCTGGGGCATCTTATATAGTAGATAGCTTTACTGTACCAGCACCTGCTGCAACTTATCTAAGCTATTGAAACACTTGAATTCTACCGCAGATTCCAGCACAAAAAATATAGGGATATCATGGGTTACCGATTTAAACACTGGAAGCCACGAGCTTCAATAAATCCACAAAATTACAACGAGTTAACCCTCCAAATTTGTCAGAACAGGGCATTTACCGAGATAGACCAGCTAAAGTACGGAGACTATGGCTTAACAGCCGCCTTCAACACCCTTTTAAAAGCTATCAAAAACAATAAAAGGATCGCACTCTATGCTGACTATGATGTCGATGGGACCATGAGCTGTGTAAGCTGGATCTGGTTTTTACAAAGTATTGGCTATAACAACTTTACCTACTATATTCCTGACCGCTTTGCAGAAGGCTACGGTGTCAACCTAAATGCGGTACAGTACTTAGTGCACGAAGAAAAAGCTGAACTTATCATCACCATGGACACGGGAATCACAGCAAACGAAGAGGCAAAGTGGTGCAAGGAGGCCGGAGTAGATTTTATCTGTACAGATCATCATAAAATTCAAGCAGATAAAATGCCAGACTGCATCATCCTTAATCCTAAAATGCACCCAGACCCTCTTTATCAAGAGCTTTGTGGATGCGGTATTACCTTTGTCCTATTGAGGAAACTTGGAGAAGTCTTTCAAGTTACTTCCAACGTCTGGACTGACATTCTAGCACTAACCGGCATGGCTACTATTTGCGATGTGGTGCCTTTAAATGGGGTCAACCACAAGCTAGCCCAGCATGGAGTTGCTGCATTGCTACGCAGTGATCGGCAAGTCCTCAAAAAACTGATCGCAGCTTCCTCAATCCAAAACCAAAGCATGGATGAGCGCGATGTAGGCTTTCGGCTCGGCCCCCGCATCAATGCGGTAGGGCGTTTGGAACATGCAAACAAAGTCGTCGTTGCCTTCATTGAAGGTGACCCGGATCCTCTCATTAGGCATATGGGAATCTGCAATGAGAAACGCAAGCTTATACAGCAAAGCATCGTAGAAGAAGCAAGAGAGCAAGCAAAAGCATACCTCGATAGACCTGTACTTTTCCTTGGAGGGAACTGGCATCAAGGAGTTGTTGGTATCGCTGCTAGTAAGATAGCCGAAGAATTTTGGCGACCGGTATGGCTATTTCAGAAAAATGAAGATTTCTGCAAAGGTTCAGCACGGTCTATTCCGGGCTTCGATGTAACTGACGCTATGTCAGCAGCTTCTCACCTATTTAGCAAATTTGGTGGACACAGTGCTGCTGGAGGATTTTCTTTCTCCTCACAAAACGAAGACAATATAAGGAACTGTCTAGAATCGCATGCACTGAAGATTAAGACTCAGGAACCTAAACTTTGGGAAAGTAGCATTTCCTATGATTTTACCATTGGTGAAAAACTTCTTTACCTTCCGCTTACCGACCACCTCGAACATTTACGCCCATTCGGTCACCAGTTTGAAGAGCCTTTGTTCCATCTAGAGGCAGAAATTGAATCAACCGTATTCTATAACGATAAAAAAACTGGCTTACCGAGGCATACAGCAGTGAGCATCAAACACGAGAACTCATATAAAATCATGTTTTTTAATGAAGTATTTGAAGATTTGAAACTTGCAAAAAAGGCTCATTTTCTAGTGTCTGCAGGAAGAAATTTTTGGCGTGGGCAGACATCTTTATCTTTAATCGGTAGTGATTTTTCGGTTATTCATTAACATCCAAATAACTAAGACTCTCGCTTTAATAGCTTTTCTAAACCCGCAGCTTCTTGGCGTGCCACCACCTCACGAGGAGTAAAGCGAATTTTATGTTTCAAAAGCCCTCCAACTATGGGGCTTGATTTTTCTGGATTTACAAAAACTCTGTAGCAACATAAATCACCAGGATCGGAGTCCATGGCAGCGATAATTTCATTATGTTGCTTAAGACTACTTTCCTCTCGTTTTTCATCTTTTTTTCCAGGTTTTTTCTCTGCATTGAGCCTTTTTATTTCACTCTGTATGGTATCTGTATCCTTTGATTCATTGCTTTCATTTAGCTGTAGCTTTGAACCATATTTTTGAGCCTTGTTTATTTTTGCTAACAAAGATTTAGCTTTTAAGTATACTTGCGATTTTCCAAGTCCCATAACCATCTCGAGCTGGTTTATAGCTTCATCAAGCTTATCCATACGCGCAAAGGCGAGAGCCAAATTATAGCTTACTATGGACTTGTGCTCCATTCTTTTCTGAGGAATTGATTCCAATGTCTTTTTATAAAGATTGATGCCATCATCAAACAAACCACTGCGCGCACAAGCAATAGCCTTATTATTTAAATAGGAAACCACATTGGATAAGCTTTCTAGATTTTCTAAAACTGCTTTGGCTTTTTCAGTATTACCTGAGCTGATATCCATCGTTATCTGTGTTTGTTCTATTGCTTGGTTACCATGGTCTATCTTCTGAGCTTGTTCAATAGCTTCTCCGGCAGATTTTGAATCACCGACTTCATTACTTGCTTCAGCAATCGCACATAGACGCTGAACATTTTTAGGAGACATAGTTTGAGCTTTTTTAAAGCACTTAAGTGCAGCAACAAAATCATTAAGTTGCATAAGGCATTTGCCGATAAAGTTCAAAATATTTATGGAGTCACTCTGGGTTCGTAATACTTCCATTGCGAGATCCCTGGCTTTTTCAAACTTAGATTCACTGTATGCGAACTCTGCCTCGATTATTTTCTTTCTAGCCTCTGGAATATCCTTGTTCCTCTTAAACTTTTCGCGCAGGGCTAGTGCTTCTTTGTATTTTTTTGCTTCAAGTAGTCTACGAATTTTGTCTTCGAGAACTTGCACCTTGGTTGGCACACGATCTTGCTGCACCACATAAACAACTCTTTTTGTGAGATCATCTTTATTAAGAGGCTTTTTTACAATAGAGGCAATTCCCATTTCCTGAACCAAGGGTATATCATCTTCTCCTAAGAGTGATGAAATCGCAATAATAGGACAAACAGGAAATTTCTGTCTAATGCGTTGAACCAGAAGGGGTCCAGTAAGTTTAGGAATCCTCCATTCCTGCAAAATTAAATCAAAATCTTTATTGACTGACAACCACTGCCATGCAGATTCACCATTATCAAACTCAAGTACTTGTTCAATACCAAGGTTTTTCAGGCTATCAGCACAAAGTTTACGAGCTGCATCATCCGAATCTATAATCACACATTTTTTTAAACCAAGGGAGTTAATCGCAGCTCCACTTTGATGGTTTTCATCGAGCTTTTCAGCTTCTTCTTCACCTAAGACCTCTCTTGCTACTTCATTCACTTTAGAATCTTGACCAAAAGCTATCAGCTTTGCTTGGCACAAGCTTGCTTTAGCCTTATCTTTCATTCCTAAAGCAAGCTGCGGCTTTGCCATATTTAGTAAATATTCTAACTCTCCAGGAAAAAGTCCAAGCATTCCCTTTTCAAGGTTGAGAAGAGACTGGTGTTTTTTTTCAGCTTGCAGGTATTGTCTAAGGCTAGCAGCAGCAAACCTAGCATGACTCCAAGAGAACTGTTCGAAATTTTTATGAAAATTATCAAAAAGATCCAGCAAGCTGTCCTTATTGAATGGTTTAAGAATGTGATTAAGTAAACCCAGCTCATAAGCTGTTGGAAGAATTTCGCTTTCTTCTTGCTCCAAGACTAAAGTGACGCGAGTGTCTTTAAGTGCAAATCGTGAAGAGATCAACTCAAGCAAGGCTAATGCATTGTATTCCGAACCTTTGAATAAAGTTGAAAGAACCCAGTCTATTAGTTCAACTTCTAAAACGCCAACAGCATCTTTGATACTAGCTACGGTTCTAATTCCATCATAATTAGATTTTTTTAATGTTGAAGAAAATAACTGCCTTTCCGCTCCTGATTGAGCCACGATCATTATTTTTGCCGATTTATCTACAAAAACCATAATTAATCCTAGCAGGGGGGGACTCTGAGTATATCGATTCATACGATCAATCTCTAAAGAGAAGCGAGCTTAAAAAAAATAAAGGCTAAATTTCAGCAACTTGGACTTTAGATATTGGTATGAGTGCAATACTAGTTGAACAAAATAAGTAGAAATATTTTATTTGTTTTATTAATTAGTAAATTTTTTACAAAATTATTAGATGAATAAGCCTACAACGGATTGGATGAGTAACCCTACAACTGATAGTTAAGGGTATAGGCACCTCCACAGATACGATCAATGCGTTGCAACAATGCGTCACTTAATTCTACTTTAAGATCTTTAGTGCTGATCACAGCGACTGTGTTTGGATAAGATACTCGAAACGAAACAGGGGTATTTCCATGGTTATCTTGAAAAGCTTTGCGCATATCTCGGCACCAGTGTTCACATTCCTGTAGGCGACCGACATCTTCTAGCTGGATCGTAAGTGCCTTGACTCGTTCTTGCCGAATTTCCTCCAGCTGATAAAGGCTTTCGAGGGTGAACCGGAGCTGTCCCCCTTCGATAATTTCCGCATGCCCCATTGCTAAAACAGGGACATCTTCATCGGGTATCTCAATACCTTTCAACTGGTCTTCAAATATAGTAGCTTCGATACCGAAGCCCTTTTCCTCAAGACGTAGCTGAGCCATCAAGGAGCCTCGTTTGGTTCGACGATATTTCACACTACTTAAAAGAGCTACCACAGCAACTAGGAGACCACTTTTTTTACCCATCGGTCCTTTTTCTTTACTGCGCATTGGTGCTTTTTCGAGAATACTTTTTAAGCTACCAATTCCAAAGGCAGGTACATCTGTCTTGTAAAAGTCGAGAGGATGCCCAGAGAGAAAAAATCCCAGAAGTTTTTTTTCTTGAAAAAGGTCATCCATACCCCAAGATTTTTCAGCTGGAAAAATCTTATCTACCCATGGAGCACCACCACCTTGTTCAATAGATGTCTCTTTTTGCTGATCAAGTGCAAATAAACTCACCTGACCCATAGACTTCGCTTCATGGAGATTTTGGCTGTAAGTAAACAATTCTGGGATTATCCGGTCCACATCCCTGCGCGAGTAAGAAAAAGAATCCAAAGCCCCAGCAGCAGTTAACAATTGTAAGGTTTTTTTACCAAGCTTCGATAAATTGATGCGGTTTGCTAAATCTTCAAGACTTTTATATGGTCCATGCGTCTCTCTTTCTTTAATCAAAGGCTCAAGAACTGCTTCTCCAACGCCTTTTATCGCAGCTAAAGCAAAGCCTATTTTTCCTGACCCTGGCACGTCAAAATCACGAAAGCTTCGATTAATATCCGGCGGCATAATTGTAAAACCCAGACGGATACAATCTTCTGCATACCTAATAATTTTTTCGGTGTTATCCATATCACAGGTCATACTGGCTGCTAAAAATTCTTCTGGATAATGAGTTTTAAGGTATGCTGTTTGATAGCTCACAAGACCATAAGCCGCAGAGTGACTCTTGTTAAATCCATATTTAGCGAATTCTGCCATTAGGTCAAAGATTTCTTCAGCTAGCTTTTTATCGATATCGTTTTCAACAGACCCTGTGACGAAACGGGTCTTCTGCTTTGCCATCTCTTCAGCAATCTTCTTTCCCATTGCCCGGCGAAGTAAATCAGCTTCTCCTAGAGAATAATTAGCAAGAACTGCCGCAATTTTTTGCACCTGTTCTTGGTATAAAATCATTCCATAAGTGTCTTTGAGAATGGGAGCAAGGGATGGATGTGGGTAAGAAATTTTTTGTCTTCCATGCTTTCGTTCCACAAAGTCATCAACCATACCTGAGCCTAAAGGTCCGGGCCTAAACAGGGCAACCAGGGCAATGATATCTTCAAAAGTACTCGGCTTGAGCTTCAGGATGAGCTGGGTCATTCCCATACTTTCACATTGGAAAATTCCGACCGTATGGCCTTTAGATACCATCTCATAAACTGTTTTGTCATCGAGTGGAATCTTGCCAATATTAAAGTCTGGATCCTTGTTTTTTCTCACCAAAGTAACTGCTGTATCGATCACGGTGAGGGTTTTAAGTCCCAAGAAGTCAAACTTTACCAAACCAACCTTTTCAGTTGGTTTCATCTCATATTGGGTAATATAGGATTTTCCATCAGTAGTATAAACAGGGACAAAGTTGGTCATGTCCCCATCTGAAATGACTAGGCCTGCAGCATGAACAGAGGTGTGACTGGCTAGCCCTTCGAGCTTAAGTGCATAATTCATGCAATCTTTAAGACCTTCGTCTTTTTCCATTTCCTCTTTTAATCTCGGCTCCTGCTCAAGGGCATCTTTCAAGGTAATCCCAAGATCGGGGGGAAACAATTTTGTAAATTGATCCACTCGAGAATAGCCAAGGTTCATGGCTCGGCCCACACTTTTTACAGCACCCTTTGCCTGCATTTTCCCAAAGGTAGTTATCTGAGCAACATTACTAAAACCATATTTCCCTACACAGTACTGAATCACCTCCTCTCTACGCCACTGACAGAAATCCACATCAAAGTCTGGCATAGAGACACGTTCCGGGTTCAAGAAACGTTCAAATATTAGGTTATAGGGAAGAGGATCCAAGTCTGTGATTTTAAGTGCATAAGCTACTAAAGAACCAGCTCCAGATCCACGTCCAGGGCCAACTGGAATGTGCTGACGTTTAGCCCAGTTGATAAAGTCCTGAACGATAAGAAAGTAATCAGGAAAACCCATCTGCACGATAACTTTAAGCTCGTACTCTAAGCGCTCCCAATAAACCTTTTTTTTCTCATCACTAAGAGCTGCACCGCACTCGGTAAGAACTCTGAATCGCTCCTCTAATCCCTCTTTTGCGATACGCTCAAGCGCTTCAACTGATGACTCATTAGTCCCCAAGTCTATCTTAGGTAGATAATAGGTATCCATCTTGATTTCGAGGCTTGAACACTTTCGTGCTACCTCCATGGTATTCACAAGTGCTTGAGGGTACTCCTCGAATAGATCATGCATTTCTTCATCGCTAGCTAGATGAAAATGAGCATTTCTCTGCCGTTCACGAATATGATTAAGTGTAATTCCATTTTTTATAGCCACTGCAAGAGCATGAGTATCAGCAAACTCTTTATCAAGGTAATGAGCGTCCGCAGTTGCAACCAAGGGAAGCTGAAAATGCTCAGCTGCAGCAACCAAGTCAGGGATTAAACGTCGTTGTTCAGACAAGTTATTATTGATAAGTTCAACATAGAAGTTGGAACTTCCAAAACGCCGTTTCATACCCTTTACATATTCTGCCAAACCCTGATAAGGAACGCGCACAGCTTGTTCATTAGAGTCAAAGCATATTGGTCCTCTCCCGGAGACCCTACGCAGTTCCTTTACCCAAAATGCAAATTCTCCACGCAAGCAAGAAGTAAGGGCCACTAGCTGCTGAGGATGTTTATCCAAGGCTCCCTCAGGGACAACAGGCACTTCATTTAAATTGCCATCAGTGTACCCACTCGAAACGATCTTAAGGAGGCTTTGATAACCCTGGGTATCTTTTGCTAGTAAAATTAAGTGAAAGGGCCCATGACTATGGTCCTCAAGCCCCTTCTCTTCTGCAAAATCCAAGCTAAGTTGCGAGCCATGATGATAGACTTCACATCCGATGATGGGGACAATCCCAGAACCCTTGCAAGCTTGATAAAATTCAATAGCACCGTGCATATTACCGTGATCCGTCAATGCAACATGAGAATGGCCACGTTCGACCGTTTTCTGCACCAGCTCTTTAATCCGGATACTGCCATCAGCAATAGAATATTCACTATGCACATGCAAATGGGCATATACAGGAGATTTTGCTTCTAATTCACCGTCCACTCAAAACACCTTTTTCTGAGAATGGTTCCCTCGAACTTACCATACTCCAGGCTCGCATATTAGGAAAACTGAAAAGTATCTGGTAGCAAAGCTACAATGAAATCAACAGGTGAACCTTCGTTATGGGTTTTGACAGATTACCACAAGAGCGAGGTCATCTTGTTTACCAGAGCTGCCAAGCATCCGGTCACGGGCATTATTAGCGATATAGCTACAAATTTCACTAGGTCGCTGGGATACAGGGATTTCATCTAAACGGAAGTTATCAGATAAACCGTCCGAATATAAAAAGATACGATCCATCTTATGAAGTTTTTGCTGAGTTGCCACCTCTATGCGTAAATCAGGTCTACCAATATAATTAGTCACCATATAACGCAGGTCTTCTGGAACACTGCTTTGATCATCAGCAGTTATTAGGCCTGCTTCGACTCCCAAACCATAGGGACAATGGGCTGTAGTTTCATATTTAACTTTGCCACGCCCTCCGAGAAGAACACCAATTGAATCACCAGCATGATAAAAACGACTATATGATGCGTGAAGTGAGCCTACAACCAAAGTTGAACCAGCGCCACTTCCCAAATCCAAGACCTTCTGATTAGCTTCCTCAAAGCTGGTGGTCATCCTCTTCATCAGTGAAAAATTCTGATCCTGCAAATTTTTCTGAAGTGCCTCAATAGCAAACCTAGAAGCTTTTTCGCCAGACCTATGACCGCCAATTCCATCTGCTACAGCACAAACCAAGGAGCCATCTTCAAATAAAAAAAGTCCTGCCGAATCCTCGGTGATCTTACTCCCAGGATTACGCCTAATGAGATAGCTCAAAGTAAACTGATCAGTTACGACAGTTTCAGGGCCAGTCATATCTTGGTTAAAAAGTAAAATTGATTGTTTTAACGCTACCATTCCATATGCTCTAAGTAAGTTTTCAAGATACCTGCATTGCGAAACTTTTTGGTGATCAGGTCCTTCCTCAAGCCACAAATAATCTGCTTGATCTGAATTGGGAGGTTAGCATAACAGTTACGACCCCCAATGCATTCGTAAAAAATATGAATTAAATCGCAGACATCCTTCTTGATATTTGCAGTTCTAGAATCTCTCCAATCCACCGCATCTATCAACTTTACCTTGAATCCCATGCCATACTGCATGACAAAAATATTTCCTTCATGGAGATCCCCATGATACTCACCCAGCGCGTGAATAACTTGCAGGCCACATGCTATCGCATATATAAGGTGCAATGTCATGTAGTAATTGAGTTTTTTCCCCCTTTGGCGTGCTAAAAATGCCGAAAGTAGCTCTCCCTCCACATACTCAGAGATAAGACAGATTATTTTTTGTTTCCTAAACCAGATCTTTTCATGGGTATGGTACTGAATGATTTCTTGGCAATTTCTGATTTTATAGAGCTTTTTAGCTAATCTTCTTGTGTTGTCTGGGCCAGTAATCTTATTGTTAGGAAAGAAAAACTTAGCAGTTCTTTCTATGCCTGTATCAGTTTCTCGGGTTAGGTAAACTTCACCCTCTGCCCCCGAACCCAAAAAAGATATGATTTCATACTTCCCTGCAAAGGTATAACCTTCTGGAAAATCGAATTTAAATTCCATATTGTTCTTCAAAAAGTTCCTATATTTATACTTTCATAAATCACGTTGCATATTATCCTATGACAAAGAAGATTTCTCTAATATTTTGTAACATCACCTAGAATCGGAGATGAATAGAACTTTGGTTTAAGTTTCGGTTTCGGACGTATTCTCGTTAGAATAGTAGTACTATGTTGAGGAACTGAAAATTGCGTAAGAGTTTCCAGAATCTAGGACTAACAACAAGGCTGGGTTTAGCACTGGGCGGCGGGGGAGCTCGTGGAGTTGCTCATATTGGAGTATTGCGTGCATTTGAGCACAAACATATCAAAATATCCTGTATGTCAGGAACCAGTGCAGGTGCAATAGTTGCCGCTCTCTACGCTTTTGGAAAATCAACAGAAGAAATTAGACTGATCTTCGACACCCTAACATTTTCAAGGATCTCTAACCTTATTCCAGTAAAACTCGGCCTATCAAGCAACCAAGGTTTGGCTGGGGTGATTGAGAAAGAGCTTGGTGCTGTAGATATCCAAGATGCTCCTATTCCACTAAGTATCTTATGCACCGACCTAATCACTGGTGAAAGCAAAATTTTCACAAAAGGCCCCCTAGCCAAATTAGTGCAGGCCAGCTGCAGCTTCCCAGGAATTTACTCTCCTGTGGAACACGAAAATATGCTGCTGGTTGATGGCGCCCTTACTGAGAACATTCCAGTTTCAGCGGCAAAACAGCTAGGAGCAAATTTTGTGGTCGCTGTTTCGTTGAGTGACATCAAACAGCATGTTGCAATGCCCAGCGGTATGTTGGAAGTCATGAACCGCTGCTTTGATATCCTAGTGGATCAAGTTTCGTTAGAAAATATTAAGTCGGCAGAATACACCATATATATGGATCTTAGCTTTATGAGCAGGTTCAAATTAAGTGACCAGGATAAAGCTATAAACTTAGGCTTCATCAAAACCCAAAGACTTCTTGAAAAGCCTCTAATCTACTGGCTATCGAAACCTGTATTCGACTACATACATGGGATTAAGGATAGTTTCAAAGAGTTTGTAAAATCTGCGGTCACCCACCCTCAGGTTCGCTCCACCATGTTTTTTCTGCAGAAATTCTTAGATGATCTAAAACGCCGGCTACCTAAGCCCTAATAATTCTTGGTATACTTTTAAATTACCCATCACCATCGCCTCCAAAGAAAAATTACGGTCGCAATGGTGCTTTGCCTGTCTATTTAGCTTGCGACCAAACTCTGGCTCCTTAAGGATACGCTCAAGCTGCTCAGCAAATTCCTTCGAATTTTTTACTCCAGCTAGAAGACCAGTATGTTCATCTATAATACTTTCCTTCAAGCCTCCCACTGAACTCGCCACCACAGGGCAGCCTGCATAGATCGCATCTAGCGCAGCCGTGCCGAGGCCTTCAAAATTGGAAGGCATGGCAAATACATCAAGCGCCGATAGAAATGAGGGGACTTCATCAATCCATCCGATAAAGCTAAGGCAACCTTCCAAGTTTAGGGAAACTCTCAATTTTTCAAGAGACGGACGCAGAGGCCCATCCCCAGCTACTAAGCAATGAAAATCATAAGATTTACCCTTTAGCACCGACAAAGCATTTAAAAGAGTCTCATATCCTTTTTGCTCTGTCATTGCAGCAGCCTGTCCGATCAAGGGCAGTTGAGGGTCAAGGCTATATTTGGCACACCACTTAGCTTTTTCGCTGCTCCGCTCAAAACTTTGATATACTTTTTTGTCCACAGCACTTGGAACAGTAACCGTCTTGTCTTCAGAAACCCCGTATTGTAGCAAAACATCATTGATTGCCTTTGATATGGGAATATACCTATCTATCCCTTGATGAAGGTATTTGAACCGATTAACTAGGCCAGTTTTTGGGGGGAAATCAACTCGACGGTGCACCACAAGCTTTAAGCTTGGGAGAAAAAACTGCTTACACATCAGACCAATACTGTGCGCATGCGAACTTTGACAGTCGATTATAGACACACCATTTTCTTTACAGAATCGAGCTATTTTATAAGCAGCATTAACATTCAACTCTCCTCGTAAAGGAGTTTTAAAAACACAGCAGGTATTTTCCATCCTTTTTGCTAATTCACTTGCTGGAGGAGCCGCAATGGAGTTTTCAATACCCATAGCGCTTAAACCTTCAACCAAAAGCCTGATTTGGTTTTCTCCACCTCTCCATGTTTTTTCCGTATCTATATGTAGAATATGCATATTCTTCCTTGCACCTTATTGGAAGCCTAAGAAAACGGCCTCACTATAGCTGCTTTTTGCTAAAAAGTAGAGCCTGGCTTTTGGCAAGGCCTCCACCTGTGCAAGATTTTTATGAAATTTTAAAATGAGAACAGAAGAACGCTACCCAGGATGAGGAAAATGTATCTAGCCAGCCCTCATAACCTTTTCTAGTCCCGCTGCTTCTTCGCGTTCGATAGCTTTTCTCGGTTTAAAGTGTGGGATTTGATCTTTAATAGACTTCCATTTATCATCAATTTCTTCAGGGTTTATAAATACTTTATAACAACATATCTCACCAGGGTTTGATTGAATATAACCAATAACAGCAACACTATCCTCTATTTCTCCTTCTTTTGCTGCAGTTTTCCCACCATCCGCAGAAGGAGCTTCTTTTTTTTCTGCAGTTATAAATTCCAATTTAGACCCGGTATCTAAGCTTTTTTCAATCCTAAGCTTTAGTGAATGACATTTACGCTCAATTTTTTTAGGACTTTCAGATAAAATACTTTCTAGCTGAGCCTTTGCTCCTTTCAGATCTCCATGCTTTGCCAATGCTAGTCCTAGATTATACATCACCAAGAATTTGGTGTCCTTCTTGTTATCAGGCATCGAGGCGATAGTCTTGTGATAGAGTTCAATCCCCTCTTTAATCATGCCACTCTTAGTCAGAGCGACAGCTTTATTATTCATATAAGACACCAGCTCCTGGATCGATTCCATCTCGGCTAAAATATCCTTGGCATCAGACTGTGGACCCAGATCTATTCGAATAGGTGCTTCCGTCACTTTTAAGCCTTCATTTTCCCGGTCAATAGCTTTGCCTTGAGCCAAAGCTTTTTCACATGTTTCGGTATCTCCTGCTTCATAACTTGCCTTGGCAATATCACAGAGTCTTTCTATATTCTTTGGAGATAAAACCTGAGCCTTTTTAAAACACATCACTGCTGCTTTATGGTCTTCAAGTTGCATCAAACACTTGCCAATAAAGTTGAGTAAATAGATCGAATTTGGATCGGATTTTATTGCCTCAATAGCTAGATTTCTAGCTTCGACATAGTTACCATTGTGATAACAAAATTCAGCATTGATGCTTTTCTTATGCACTTCCGGAATTTCAGAATTATTGACAAACTGATCCTTAATAGCCATTGCTTCTTTAATTTTTCCAGATTTTAAAAATTGCCTAATCTTGCGTTCGAGCACACTTGCATTAGCTGGAAGACGTTCCTGTTGAACCAGATATATCAAGCTCTTCTTAAATACATCCCTCTGTAGTGGTTTTTCATGCACAGTTTCAACACCCATCTCTTGAATCAGTGGCTTATCATCATCGCTAACCAAAGAACTTAAAATTACGATTGGTACAGATGGGAATTTACCTCTAATTCTTTGTATCATGATAGGGCCACTCACCTTGGGAATGCGCCATTCTTGGATAATCAAACTCGGTTCTGAATTAGCATTGAGCGAAACCCAGGCATCATCACCATTGTCATACTCACTTATCTTAGTGACTCCAAAATCCTCGAAGACATCACGAATTTCCTTTCTCGCCGCATCATCTGAGTCTATGATAAGACAGTGCTCTACTCCAAGGATGTTAACGTTTTCACTCTGTTCGTTTTCCTTTTTCAAATCAAAGTCCTGACCGAACAGTGATTTTGCAAGCTCTTCCGCCTGTTCCGCCATCCCTGAGTCTATCATAAGCACTTGCTTCAAGACATTCTTGGCGCTGTCAGTTTCTCCTTCCTTGAAGAGTGGATTAGCTAAATTTAATAAATACTCACATTCTCCTGGATACAGACTTAGTAACCCCCGTTCAAGGTGAATTAAAGATCGATACTTTTTTTTCTCATCCAAGTAGGACCTGAGATTATGAGCAGATAATTTTACATCGTTCCATGCATTCTTTTCAAAATGCTCAACAAATTTATTAAGTCCTTCTTCAATGACAGTTTTATTGAGTGGCTTCATGATATGACTAAGAAGCCCTTTCTCATATAGGATGGGAACCAAACCTAGCTCTTCTTCTTCCAAAAACATTGTCATGCGAATATGCTTCAAGACCATACGAGATGAAATGAGCGATAGCAGCTGGATGTTGTTTTCTGGACTCTCAAGATTACTTGAGCAAATTATCCAGTCTACTTTTTCGACTTCCAAAATCCCTATCGCATCTTTGGTATTGCTGACACCATTTATATTTTTGAAACCCAGGGATTTTAGTTGATCGGTAATAGTCTGCCTAATTGCTGAAAAGCTTTCTATCACGATAATACTTGCAGATCGATCTTTTATGCTTACAGCCATATAGCTTCCACTTTATCGAAGCAATACTAAAATTAAAACGTGCCAGATTGGATTATAACAAAAATTGATGAATAAAATAACTCTTGCTAACAGGTAAAAAATGCTAAGCACCAACTATGCTTATACAAGCTTGAATTCTTAAATTAATTCTCACGTATCTTCTCCGGCGCAACCGAAAATGGAAGTTTATAAAAAAGCAGGTTTTTGTTCCCCAAACTGCGAAATCCCAGGGATTTAAAACTATTCAAGGTTTCAGCAGAAAATTTCACCGGGTTTATAACAACAACATTAGTCTTTTGGGTTTCGATCATGGCCCTTATTGCAAGAGCGAGCAATAATTTACCCATTTGATCAATAGCCGGAATTATAAGATTTGAATTCTTACAAAGACGTTCAATATTCCATACCTTAAGAGGCAGTGCCAAAGGAAAGTTCTCACCAAGGGAAATTTGAGGTAAATCTATGAGTTTGATAGTAAAATAACCACAGATTTGGCTTTGGTTGAATCTTACAATTGCACTAATTTGCCTGTTGGTATTTCGACAGTTTATCAGTTTATTCTTGAAATAATCCTGATAATCTAGGAAAGGAGATCTGAAGTTTAAATCTGATAGCGTTTGATAATCAGTCGGTGAGACTACATCAAAGCTATCTTTCCAAGTTAAACTTTTTTGCATGTTCACCCATCACTGTCAGATATTCATTGAATTCAGCATCATGGGTTTTGGACTGTTTAGCGTAGAGAAAAGCTCTATGCACATCATTTCCACTTAGTGCAATAGGCTTACTCGATTTTGTAATATAGAAATCATCTTCCATGATCTGATTCGAATTGGTTTTGTTTGCCTGTTGTGGATTGTTCATGATCCTTCCTTGAATGAATCCCACCTTGTCTCTCAGGATAAGGTTTCGCACTCCTCTCCCTTGAGAAAGTACTTGCCTTCCCCTTTTCGGAGGAGGCTTGGTGAAGATGGGTAATTACCCCCATACATTAATTATATATTCGGCAATTTTTCCTATTATCTTTAATGGATAAGCAAAAAGCAGGGGAAAAATAATAACTTGGAGGGTTCTAATTCGACAAAAAAACACTAATTTCAGATAATTATATTATTCCCATTCAATCGTCGCTGGGGGCTTACTAGTCACATCATACAAGACCCGATTAATTCCATTTACCTGCCCGACAATCTTGCTAGCTACCATTTCAAGGAAGCTAAGCGGCAATTCTGCCGGCTTTGCTGTCATGGCGTCGGTGCCAGTCACAGCCCGTAAAACACAAGTCCACTGATAGGTTCTATTGTCACCCATGACCCCAACGGACTTAACCGGGAGGAGGATCGTTGCAGCTTGCCAAACCTTGTCGTAATAACCTTCGTCATGAAGGCAATCAACAAATATTTCATCTGCTAGCTGCAAAACACTGGCCTTCTCTTGTGTCACTTCCCCGGGAATACGAATCCCTAAGCCCGGACCAGGAAAAGGGTGACGGTTAAGCAGGACCTCGGGGAGGCCTAAAGCTTTTCCTAAGACTCGAACTTCATCCTTAAATAAAAAACGAAATGGCTCCACAAGATGCAAGTGCAAGCGTTCAGGCAGTCCACCAACATTGTGATGACTTTTTATTACTTTTGCACCAGATCCGTGCCCTGCAGATTCTATTACATCTGAATACAAGGTTCCTTGTCCTAGATGAGTATAACCCTCTCCTTTTTTCGCAAACCCCTCAAAAACCTCAATAAACAACTTTCCTATAATTTTCCTTTTTTCTTCTGGATCTGTTACACCAGCCAAAGCATTGAAATAAAGCTCCGAACATTCCAAGACTTCAAGCTTCAAGCCTAATTTTCGGAGGCTTTCCGAGACCTGGATAACCTCATTTTTTCGCATCAAACCATGGTCTACTAAAACACAAACAACCTGATCAACCTTAAGAGCTTTAGTTAGTAACAAAGCAGCAACGGAAGAATCCACACCCCCAGATACCGCAAGCAATACTTTTCCATCTTGAACAGTATCACAGATCTGCTTACTTAAGCCTGAAATCATGCAAGGAGCATTCCAGTCACAAGGATAATGGCACAGGTTCTGAACGAAGTTTTTTAAAATACCACTACCATGCTCAGTATGCAGCACTTCTGGATGAAACTGGAGGCCCAGATAAGGCATCTCTTCATGAGCAATGCCGCATACAACTTCATCTTCCGTATAAGCAAAAGCTGCAAAACCTTCAGGAAGCAACTCCACATCATCCCCATGACTCATCCAAACTGTCTGTCGCGCTGGAAGGCTCGCTAACAGTTCTTCTTTACCAAACTGGCCTGTGGCATGGATGTGTGCCTTCCCATACTCTCTTTTTTTGCCAAGTCTAACTTTTCCACCAAGAGCGTTTACTAGGAGCTGCATACCATAACAAATTCCTAACACCGGTTTTTCACTTTTTAATACCCATTCTGGTAACAATCTAGCTTCACTTTCCATGACGCTATCAGGCCCTCCAGATAGGATGATGCCAATACACTCAAAATCATGGGGTGTCTCTTCACTAATACCATCTATCACTTCAGCGTAGACTCCAATCTCGCGAAGCTTACGAGCAATAAGTAGGGTATATTGAGAACCATAATCACAAATTAAGATTCCATGGTCGGAAGGTCTGCTACCTTTAATATATGTCAATTTAAGACTCCTGAACTCTGTTTGTCTTACAACATGATCGTTCGGAAAAATTAGTCCATTTTATAGTTGGGAGCTTCTCTAGTAATAAACACATCGTGGGCGTGACTTTCCCTTAGGCCAGAAGGAGAGATTCTCATAAATTCCGCTTTTTCCTGTAGCGACTCAACATGCTCTGCACCTATATATCCCATAGCTGCACGAATACCACCTACCATTTGAAATATGCTTTGACTTAAAGGGCCTTTATAGGGAACTCGACCTTCTATTCCTTCTGGTACCAGCTTTCCCTGCTCGTCGACTTCTGATTGAAAGTAACGATCCTTACTGCCCCCTACCATAGCTCCTATACTTCCCATACCTCGATAAGTTTTATAACTTTTTCCTTGATAAATCACCATTTCACCAGGGGTTTCATCGGTACCAGCAAATAAGCTACCGATCATCACTGCTGAAGCTCCAGCTGCCAGAGCTTTTACAACATCACCTGAATACTTGATGCCCCCGTCTGCGATCACTGGAATCCCAAGCCTCTTACCTGCCCTTGCACAATCAAGAACAGCTGTAAATTGTGGAACTCCAATCCCAGCCACAATACGAGTCGTACAAATGCTTCCAGGCCCAATTCCTACTTTAACTCCATCTGCTCCAGCCTCAACCAGAGCCTGACAGGCATCAGCTGTGGCAATATTGCCACCAAGTAAATCAAAAGTTTGGGATTTAAAATTTTGTTTGATTTTTTTAACAGCATCCAAGACCAATTGGCTATGACCATGAGCTGTATCGACAACAAGTGCATCGACCCCCTCTGCAAGGAGCGCTTCAGTTCTCTCGAGATAGTCCCCACGTGCGCCAACTGCTGCTGCAACCATCAATCGTCCCTTTGAGTCCTTAGAGGCAAAAGGGTGGCGTCTAGCCTTTTCAATATCTTTTATGGTAAACATTCCTACCAAAGACTGACTACCACGAGCCAAAACTGGCAATTTTTCAATACGATGTTTGTGTAGGATTTCTACAGCTTCCTCTAAGGAAGTGCCTTCGACAGCGGTTACAACTTCCTTCGTCATCACATCTTTCACTGACTTAGTCAGGTTAATCTCAAAGCTTATATCCCTTCCCGTCACAATTCCCACCAAGCGATTTTGATCGAGAACAGGCAAGCCCGATATATTATGATGACCCATTAAAGCTAGAACATCACCTACGGTTTGAGTTGGCTCAACACAAATAGGATCAGTGATCATGCCACTTTCCGACTTTTTAACAGCTTTTACCTCGGCAGCCTGGTTTTCTAGGCCCATGTTTTTATGGACAACTCCGATACCCCCTTCACGGGCCATAACAATCGCAGCCCTAGCTTCAGTTACCGTATCCATGGCAGCTGAAACTAAAGGAACGTTTAAGAAAATATTTCTTGAAAAACGGCTTCTAAGATTGGTTTCTTGCGGAAGCACCTGAGAGTGAGCTGGAACTATTAAAACATCATCGTAAGTTAAACCTTGTCTAAAAACCTTTTCTGTATTCATACCAGTCATACACTTCACCCCTTAACGTCACTGTTGTAAGGGGCTAATATGCCACAAATCAATTAGATGATTCTATAAACATTTTTCAGAAATTATATTGCAGGAAGGTTCAATCAGATAGGGACTCCATGATTTTAACAGCTCTTTGCCCTTTTAGAACTCCGGGAATGCAACGGAACTTTGCACAACCTTCAACCAAGACCTCTAAAGCTGTCGTTGCATCATGATCGAGCTGAATAATATCTCCGATTCCTAAGTTTATTAGGTCGTTGACATCAATATTAGCTTCCCCAAGTTTGACTAACAGGTTGACCGTGGTGATCATTATTTGCTCCTTGATCCTGTTAATCCAAATATGATCCACCTCTAACTGCTCACTTTGGAATCCCACTGATAGTTTTGATTTAATTGGCTCCAGCGTGGCGTAAGGTATAACTATTTTTATGGTTCCTGAGACTTTTTCCAGTTCCACATCAAAGGTAGTTGCTATCACTACATCTGAGGGAGGAACAACTGCCACAAACTGAGGATTGATTTCAGTTCTGGAATAGCCAATCTTCAAAGGGTAAACTGGTTCCCATGCTTTTTCAAGGTCATCCAATGCAGAGAGAACTACCTTGCGAGCAATCTTAATCTCGATCTGAGTAAAGTCTTTTCCCTCAATTTTCGTATAGGGAACGTCGTTTCCTCCGAAAAAACTATCTACGAGGGCATATAGTAATTTCGATTCGATTACCATAATTGCTGCACCCCTGAGTGGATCAAGCCTGAGGATGTTAAGGCAAGAAGGCAGAGGGAGCGAGTTCATAAATTCTGAAAATTTGAGAGGCCCCGTCGAGTTGACACTAAGGTTTGCCATTTTCCGAAGGCCATTTGATAAAGTTACCCGAAATAAACGTATAAATCGATCATGGATAATATCCAAGGTAGGAAGTCGGCCTCTGATAATTCTATCTTGATTGGCAAGATCATATTGGACAACTCCTCCAAGATCTTCACCACCACCGAGACCGTCATCCACATCAACTTTATTATCTGATACTGCTGAAAGTAGCGCATCAACTTCGCTTTGTGAAAGAACCTGATTCAACGCAAAACCTCATTTCTATGTTCTAAGAAGTTAACCCATTCACTATTTTCTAGGGAAAATCTGCTCAGAACAATAGGCACAAGGTGACATAGGAAATTATTTCCTAGCTATATCAGAAAATCATTACCTAAGAATTCGCGGGTTATATTTTTTGGGGAACCTTCTTGGATGAAAATATTATCCTCTATGCGAATCCCTCCGTAAGGAATTAGCGCATCAATCATCTTCCAATTAAGATTAGCAGCCCGCTTATCTTCCCTTAGAGGGTTCAAAAGCATTGGGATAAAGTATAATCCAGGCTCGACAGTGATAACTTCCCTTGCACGCAGATCTCTAGCTGCACGTAGCGTTGGAAAGCGGGAACTTGGATCACACGGATCGCCTTCTGCATTTTTTTGGAGCCCTGAAACATCATGGACTTGTAATCCAAGCATATGACCTAAACCATGGGGGAAAAATGCTTTACTAATTCCTGTAGTAATTAATTCATCAACCTGCATGTCCTTGACAAGACCGGTTTTAATCAAGAGTTCAGATATCTTAATATGCGCCTGCTCATGGAGATGCAGATAAGAAACATTAGGTAAAATCAATCCACAAAGCTCTTGCTGCAGTTGCTCCATGCCCTTTAAGAGATCCTTGAAGGGCCCAGGAACCACTTGAAGCGCATAAGTCCTTGTAATATCAGAGGCATAACCTAGATACCTCGCACCGGCATCGATCAAGAGGACTTGTCCTTTAGAATCTTTGCGTTTGAACTGATAATGTAGCACAGCGGCTTTTTCATTGAGGCCTACAATATTATGATAGGGGAGTTCACATTCTTGACAGCCAAGCTCTTGCATATATGCCTGTTGGACTTGAAGCTCCGAGCCCCCATCTGCAAACGCTTGGCGCGCAGCCCCATGAGCCTTAGCTGCCATCTTATTTGCGATAGATATATTGCTAAGTTCATAATCACTTTTAAGTCCTCTTAGCCAGTCCATGCGGGCAACGAAAGCTTTCGGATTGGGCTTTAAATTCTTTTCTTGAGCTTTTTCTGCCTCTGGACCAATGAATGCAAAGCCCTTATGGTGAGCAAGCTGATCCCATATTTCGTCCTTGGAATTAAACTCTTCAATTTCAAACTCTGACTGCCAAAAGGTTTCAAGACTTGGGCTATGGTCATACCAAAAGTCCTTTGGAGCGTGTCGTAGTAGCTTTGGTTTCTTGTTAGGCGAAAATATTAGTAGATGATAAGGCCCTTGCTGTGGGCACCAATGAGAAAAATGTGGATTTGTGACAAACGGTGCATCTTGGTCATCTGCAAAGTAGGTAAAGGGTATTCCCGCACTGATAACGACCCCAGGTATTAGGAGCTCTTCGAGAGCCTCACCACAACTTGCGACTCGTTCCCTCAGGTGTTCTTTAAACAATGCTATTTCATCCATAAGCCCTCCTAGTTTAGGTTCAAGTTACCTTAATTTCATTGCCAATGTGTAAAAGCATTTCTTCTACGAAATTTTTTCTGATCGACTCGTGCGAATAGCGTGGTCTAAACCCCCAAAATTTTGAAAAGCTATCATCTCCACCTCCATAACAGGTATAGCCCTTTGCAAACCCAAACTTTGTGTAATCAAGTCCAAGGAGGCAGTTAACAACCTGAGGTGATCCAGAGAAACTCAATTTTTTAGGCCCTATTTCCAAAACATGGCTCAAACCTGACGGGCTCTGGAGTGCAAGCTCCTGCAATATAAAAATACGTTCAAGGGGAGCTCCTTGCAGAACCCAAAGGTCTCCACGCTTTTGATTTTGCAACTGTTCAATGACTTCCGGAGCCTTTGCCATCTGCCCTGCTATGTAATCTGGTTTGAATCCCTGAGCCTTGAGGTCGTATGTTCTAACCTGAATAATTTCATCTTGGCTTAAACCAAGCTGCTTCATCCCAGGAATGTAAGAACGATCATTTACTGCAATTGCCTTGTCTGTCCAATCAAGTGGCCAATTTATACTTTCACACAACTGTTCTAGAGAACTTTTTTGCTGATAACGATTAACCCATCGATAATAATGATGGTCTATAATTTTTAGCTCTAGCCCCATATTTTCAATGTTGCTCTCAAGCTCAATCTCAGAACCTACACTTCTCTGGCCTGGCATTTCGAAAATAAGCACCCTTTTAATGCTGTTTGGGTGGTTCCATGAAATCTTGGACCACTCTTTATCTAGGGTAGCCCCCCAACTTTGCCGACTTATATGAATAAACGGAGCTTTTAAGCCCAGCAGGATGTCACAGGAACGCTTTGCTTCCCCATCGTTGCATGGAAGTATAAAGAAACTTGTGCGCAGAAAATCTTGATCAACTATTTTTTCATTTGCACGGAGTAATGTTTGCTCTAGCTTAAAATTCAGAGATTTCTTTTCTTGCATGATAAAGCCCTACACGCCTAGCTATTGTGCATATTTTTATGCCCGATTCTCTTTGCCAACTGCTTATATATCAATTTGTCTTTAAGTCTGTCAGCTTTATCTAGCAAAAGCATCTCCACCTGTTCATGCACATGAGGTTTGCTTACTACAATACTGATCACATCTTCTATAAAATTCAGGTTATCTCCAAATATTGGTACTTTAAGGGCATAACTCACCCACATAGACCAAACATCTGCATCCCTTATCGCCTCTAGATAGAGGCTTCTTGCTTGCTCATCCTCACCTATCATTAAATGGAGCCTAGACAAAGCAACTAATAGACGAGGGGTAGATTGGCTTCCTTTAAGATATTCAAGTCGCTTTATCCCATCATGAATTTTACCCTGAAAGGATAAGCTATAGGCTAAACCCTCAATAATGGTGTCTCCACCTTTTTCCAATTCGATACACTTTTTGGAGGCTAGTTCTAATGCTTCAATATTTTTAGCCTCTGCAAATACCGAAACCATAAGTTCGCAACCATTCTCCAGACTAGGAAACTCTTCCCAGTGAGGATATAGTTTGGCCTCAGCCTCCTGATAATCATCTTTTTGGTATAACTCGTAAACTTCCTGCCAAACATCAGCAAGTGCCTCCCTAGAAGGTACTTGAGTTTGGCTGCCACTAAGGCTTATTAGTAGGCCTAGGCCTGCAAGCGTTAGAAAAGAAAGAACAATACTTATGGTGAAAATTGTTTTTTTACCTTGTTTCATTGCGAGAGCTCCTGAGCAAGATTCACAACTTTGTTAATATGACTTAGCGAATACGATACGTTTTCTACTTTCTTTACCAGTGAATAAACACCTTCCTGCCTCTGGGGGGAATTCTGGGCTATCAAATGGTATGCAGCGTGGACTCACTTTGTATTTTGTCAGCAAAGAATGTCCTATAGCTGCTTCATTCCAGTGACATAAAGCAAATCCAGCTTGAAGAGAGGCATCACTAGCACTAAAGAAGTCTTCAAATTCCTCGATATTATCTATAACTTTAGTATTTTTTGTCCTAAACTCTTTTGCTTTAAGCAAAAGCTCATTCTGCATAGTTTCTAAAATGCTGCACACTTCACTAATAAGTTGTTTCACAGTCATCGAAACCTTGTCTTTAGGGGCCCGATCCCTTCTTCCCATAAATACAGAATTTTTATCCACATCCCGTGGACCAACTTCAAGGCGGATAGGAACCCCTTTTTTAATGTTTTGCCAAGATTTTTCTCCTCCTCGGATATCACGATCATCTATGCTAACTCGGAGAGGTACATGATTAAATCTTTGTGCTATCAAGTCCCTGTTCAAGGAATGACAAAACTCAAGAACTCGAGCTCTGTCTTCCGCATTTTTATAAATTGGTAGAATGACAATATGAAAAGGTGCTATGCGAGGAGGCAAAACCAAACCATCATCATCACTATGAGTCATAATCAAGGCCCCCATCAGACGAGTAGATACCCCCCAAGAAGTGGTCCATGCAAATTGACTGTTTCCTTCTTGATCAAGAAAAGAGATATCAGACGCCTTGGCAAAATTTTGGCCCAAAAAATGAGATGTTCCTGCCTGAAGAGCTTTTCCATCTTGCATCAATGCTTCAATAGAATAGGTTTCTTCAGCACCAGGGAATCGTTCGTCTGGGGTTTTAAGACCTTTGAAGACAGGGACCGCAAGCCAATTTTCCGCAAAGTCTTCATAAACATCAAGCATCTTCAAGGTCTCTTCCTGAGCTTCTTCAGCGGTAGCATGGACTGTATGACCCTCTTGCCAAAAAAACTCAGAGGTTCGCAAGAAAATTCTAGTGCGCATTTCCCAGCGCATAACATTTGCCCATTGGTTAATAAGTATTGGCAAGTCTCGATAAGATTGGACCCACTTCGAATAGGAATGCCCTATAATCGTTTCGCTCGTTGGCCTTATCACATAAGGTTCTTCTAATTCACCTGCAGGCTTAAGTCCGCCTTGCCCATCACCCTCTAGACGATGATGAGTGACTACGGCACATTCTTTAGCAAAGCCTTCAACATGAGTGGCTTCCTTTTCCAAAAAACTAAGTGGGATTAGCAAAGGGAAGCAAGCATTTACATGACCAGTTGCCTTAATCATATCATCGAGAGCACGCTGCATTAATTCCCAAATTCCAAACCCCCACGGTTTTATAACCATGCATCCACGTACGGGAGCATTTTCCGCCAAATCAGCAGCCTTTATAACTTGCTGATACCATTCTGGATAGTTCTCAGCTCGAGAAGGTGAGATAGCATTGCGTGCATTCTTGGCCATGTTTTATCCTTATGCTGTAGAATAATTCTGATCTGATATAACGTATTCTTAAGTCCCATACCGCTTTGATCCAGGGTGGAAATATTATCCCATTAAACCCAGATTAACAGCGAAAATTTACAGATGGAGAGCAAGCCTATGCCTAGTAAAGCTAACTATGAAAATCCTCAAGTCTTAAAACAGCAGATACGGATTGCTCAAGGTCTTGAAAAAGCGGACCTCGTGATAAAGGAAGTCAAGTTTCTCGATGTTTTTTCAGGGGTTTTTAAAACTGGAGATATAGCTATTAATGGCAAGCACATCGTCGGTACTTTCGAATCATACCAAGGCAAAGAAGAGCTTAATGGTAAGGGACACTATTTAGTTCCTGGTTTTATTGACTCTCATGTCCACATTGAATCTAGCATGATGACACCAGACCGATTTGAGCAAGCGGTATTACCATTTGGGACAACTTCTGCAATTTGGGATCCTCATGAAATTGCAAATGTAAAAGGTAGTGAAGGAATTATCTGGGCAATCAAATCCACCGAAGATCTTATTATGGATGTATTCATTATGGTTCCTAGCTGTGTGCCCGCAACTTCAAAGTCCTTAGGTTTAGAGACAGGAGGGGCTGAACTATTTGCAGAACACTTAAGACCGTTTATCAACCATCCTAGAGTTTTGGGGCTTGCTGAGATGATGAACTTTCCTGGGCTTCTAAGCGGAGATGAAGATGTACTTCAAAAACTATGGGACTTTAAGGAGCTTAAACGAGATGGGCACTGCCCGCAGCTGAGCGGAAAAGCTCTCAATGCATACGGTGTTGCCGGTATAAGTACTTGTCACGAATCAATTTCTCTTGAGGAAGCTCAAGAAAAGCTAGCCAAAGGTATTCAAGTCCTTATTCGTGAAGGCTCTTGTGCGAAAAATGCTAGTACCCTGCTGCCATTAATAAATTCATATACTTCCTCTGTACTAGCTATGTGCAGCGATGATCGCAATCCAGCTGATATCAATAAAGAAGGGCATATAAATTACATTATCAATGAAGGGCTACGCCAAGGAATTGAACCAGAAAACCTTTTTCGAGTTGCCAGCTTTGCCCCCGCACAGCTCTATGGGCTTTCAGACCGCGGTTGTATAGCTCCTGGGTACCTAGCAGACCTCTGCTTGCTCAAACCAAACCTTGAGGGACATTGGCAAGAAGGATTTCAAATTGAAAAGGTAATTAAATCAGGGGCTCAATGTGAACCCAATAATATTAGTTCTCAAGCTCCTGACCAAGACATCCAACTTGGCGGGAAGAACATGAACTTATCTCCAGTCAGCCAAGCTGATTTTCATTTAGCAGTTGAATTAGATTCAAAGCAAAAAATAAAAATTAGGGTGATCGATGTAGAGCCCAACCAGATTGTTACCAAGCATCACGAAGCATATCTTGATAATTCCCAGCAGGGTCTGAAGGTAGATATCAGTCAGGATTTGTTAAAGATTGCTGTACTAGAACGTCATAAAAACACAGGTCATAAAGGGCTTGGTTTTGTTAGAGGATTTGGCCTTAAGGAAGGGGCCATTGCGACCTCCATAAATCATGATTCTCATAACTTAATTGTTGTTGGTACCAGTGATCAAGCTATGTGCGAAGCAGTCAAGAAGCTGATTACTATAGATGGAGGAATTACTGTGTGGAAGAATTCAGAGCAATGGGAGAACTTGGCACTTCCGATTGGTGGCCTGATGACAAGTTCGCCACCAACTGAAGTGGCAGACTCTTTGTTTAAACTAAAGGACCTAGCTAGAGCAATGGGATGTAGCTTGCATGAACCATTTCTCCAGCTTTCATTTCTTGCACTACCGGTTATTCCCTCGCTCAAAATAACCGATCAAGGTTTGGTGGACGTCAATGCAAACAAAATTGTGTCCATTATTATCTAGTAGCTTAGAATAATCCTTTAGTCATAGATAAGCTGAAATTTTTTCAAAAACTATATTTGCTATACGTTCATTGGCTTGTGCATTCAAGGGTGAATAAGTAAATTCGACATTCTCTTTATAGACCCATTCCTCAGGAGTTAAGTCGCCCGCATAGAGAACTCCATACTCACCGCATAATTGACCGATTGCCATAAGCCAATTATCACCTGTCGGAGGAATAGAAAATCCGCCGTAAACCACCATATAGCCCTGCTTTAAGAAGAATTCAAAAATCTTTCCTAAATTGCTTAAAGTTTCAGTAAGAGGTACTCTTGTCATCAAATCCCATACACCGAGGGTGATAATTACAAGCTCTCCTCCAAGAGGATGACCTAAATTTTGCAATCGTGCTAAAGCTGCTTCTGTAGTTTCGTTTGGAAGACCTTTATTTTCTACTGTTATACCTGCAAGTTGTTCTAATTTTTTTGTATAAGAATGAGATGGCTCAGCTAAGTTTCCGAGAGTCAGGTTATCACCAAAAGCTAATATCTGACTCACCTGATCGGGAGTGTTTTTTATATTCTGATTCCTATTAAAATTCTGGAAAAGCAAATAAGCTAAACCAGCTGCAAATAAAAGAAAAAATCCGAGCTTTTGAGACTTCATAATTACACTCCTAGTAGACATAAGTCATGACTTAAAGAAATATCGCACTTCCAGGTGGAGAGTTTGCAAAAATTATCTTTAAGTTGCAAACTTAGACCAACTTGATTTCCGTGAATACATAATACTTGTGAAACACAAAAAATAGGTGTTATAAAATAATAATTAATTTATACCTCTAAACGAGACTGGCTCACTGCCCCTCGTGTAGGTTCAAAAAATTAGCCGCTTTATAAACCCATAAGTGGTATCTTAGAAGTCATCATATTATGCAGAAAAGCTGTTAATTATACTTTATTATGATAAGGTGCAAGCTATTATGAACAATGAAAATGATGTCAAGGTGGATCGAGAAGACGAAGAGTACTCAAGCCACGACGAACGAGAAGGCGTTGCTGGTCACGACGAGTCTTCTACATCAGAAGAAGAAAACACCACTTTTGACTCAGAACCCTCTGATTTAAATGAAGAAAATGAAAGTGGCGAAGAAAGTTATGAGGGTAGTTCAGAATCGGCTGGGTATTCACGCGATGATGATGAAGGTCACGAGACTGAAGATGACGATCAGCGCAGCGACTATTCAGGCTCATCAGATTCTTCTGAAACTAGTTATGCGGACACCGACGATGATGATGATGATGACGACGATGTTTATGATAGTAGCAACGTCAGTATCACCTATGGCTCAAAATCTGACGATGATGACGATGACGATGACGATGACGATGACGACGATAAGGCATTATCAAATGATGACGATGATGACGATGATGACGATGATGACGATTCGGTAGTATCAATAGCCGCTTCGCCAGCAGTCGTGAAGAAAAAGGCTACTAAGAAAAAGGTCGCTAAAAAGAAAGCTACTAAGAAAAAAGTGACCAAAAAGGCTACCAAGAAAAAGGTCACTAAGAAAAAAAATAAAAAAAAAGTTACTAAGAAAAAAGTGACTAAAAAAGCTTCCAAAAAAGCTACTAAGAAAAAAGTGACTAAAAAAGCTTCCAAGAAAAAAGTCAGCAAAAAAGCCACTAAGAAAAAGGTGACTAAAAAAACTACCAAGAAAAAAGTGACCAAAAAAGCCACTAAGAAAAAGGTGACTAAAAAAGCCACTAAGAAAAAGGTGACTAAAAAAGCTACCAAGAAAAAAGCCACTAAGAAAAAGGTCAGCAAAAAAGCCACTAAGAAAAAAGTGACCAAAAAAGCCACTAAGAAAAAAGTGACCAAAAAAGCCACTAAGAAAAAAGTGACTAAAAAAGCTACCAAGAAAAAGGTCAGCAAAAAGGCCACTAAGAAAAAAGTGACCAAAAAAGCTACCAAGAAAAAGGTCAGCAAAAAGGCCACTAAGAAAAAAGCTACCAAGAAAAAGGTCAGCAAAAAAGCCACTAAGAAAAAAGTGACCAAAAAAGCTACTAAGAAAAAGGTCAGCAAAAAGGCCACTAAGAAAAAAGTGACCAAAAAAGCTACTAAGAAGAAGGTCAGCAAAAAGGCCACTAAGAAAAAAGTGACCAAAAAAGCTACTAAGAAGAAGGCAAGCAAGAAAACTGCTAAGCGAAAGCGCTAAAACAAAGTCAATAAGAAAGCCTCCCTCCCTTTATGGGAGCTTTCTTATTGTATTTTTTGAAAAATTTTGCAGCTGTATGTACTATTTTAAAATGTCCTCCGAACTTTTTGAGCAAAGCATAACCGCATTTGTAATCCTTTAAACTCGGTCCAATTCTGATTTTTTTTTCGAAATAGCGTTCCACTAAGCTTTACTGTCCAAGCTGTGTAAGATTTTATTGATTAGGCATTTTAAAAAATTTTTTTATTTATAAAAAAGACAATCGGACGGCTTACAAATCAGGAATTACTTTTCAATGGAACTATACGAATATGCAAGAATGATCCTATTTGGTGCAAACCTAAAGGAAAAACTCTATAAACCAGATTTTTTTACGGATATCTTGCCCGGAGATAAAAACCTCATCTTGGCAGATCCAAAACGTAGCCCTATAATTTCATTGAGTAAAAAAAGTAATTCTAAGAGAAAATTTCCTAACAAAAGTTCCTTACATATTCCAGAAAACCGAGGAAGAGTCTTACACTTTTTTGCAAACCATGAGTTGCTTGCCTTAGAATTGATGGCTCTTGTACTGTTAAAGTTTCCCAAAGCACCTAAGCCATTTCGCCTTGGTATTGCAAAGACAATGTTAGAAGAGCAGGAACATTTGCAACTCTATTTATCAAGAATGAACCAGCTTGGAGTTGGATTTGGAGAAGAACACCTTAATGACTTTTTTTGGAAGTGTGTAGCAGGTGTAAAAGACCCTTTAGAATTTACAGCAAAAATGAGTCTTACTTTAGAGCAGGGTAATTTGGACTTCTCTTTCTACTATTGGAAGCTCTTCGAGGGCATAGAAGATCATCTAACCTCCGCAATTTTGAAACAAGTATATTATGATGAAATTGGCCATGTGAAACATGGTCTACATTGGTTTAGAAAATTCAAAGTTCAAGCTGGGTTTGAAGACAAGAGTGACTGGGAAGTTTACTCACAACTATTGGACAAACCTCTAAGCCCCATACGAGCAAAAGGATCTATATTTGTAAAACAAGCTAGGGTTGCAGCAGAAATGGATTCAGAGTTTATCAGTCAAATAGAGCATTACCAAGGGAGTAAAGGACGGCCTCCTTCCATTTGGATTTTCAATCCCAATTTTGAAGAACAATTGCTATTCCCGGACAAGACTTTTCCTCGAACCAAGAGCCTTACTACAGACTTAACGAACGTCCTCTTATGCATTGCGAATGAGCATGATATTGTTATAGCGCCTAAACCCCCATCCAAAGAATTTTTATCGAGCCTCAGAAAGTTAGGTTTCAAAATACCTCGTTTCATCGGTAATCAAGAGGAGAAAATGCTAAACGGTCCCTTTAGCAGGATTAAACCATGGGGATGGACTTATCAAATATTTAAAGCATGGAGTAAACGCTACCAATCTCTCACGGATGAACATCTCCAAGACAAAGAATGGCTCAAATCAGCATGCTATCAGCTAGTTCCTTTAAAGAAAATTGCTTCGAAAGCTTGGGCAGTAAAGGTTCAGCATGACTTTTTGAACAGCCTAGATCAAAAGGAAAAAAAACAGTTCAAGACACATGCTATATGTCCTTATATTTGCAATACGCTAGAGGATTTTTTACGACACCGTGCATATCTGAGTTCAGATTTTAATGATTTACTTGTGAAAGCCCCCTATGGTAGCAGTGGGCGCAACCAGAGAAAAATGAACAGTACCCAAACTTTGCTCGAAAACGAACTAAACTGGTTAAAAAACACTCTGAAATCCCAAGGCAAAGTCATAGTCGAACCTTTCCTCAATAAAGTTTTAGACCTATCAGTTCAGTTGATGATTCGAAGCGATTCATCCCCTTCATTACTCGGCATCACTCGTTTTTTGACACATAAAAATCGGAGCTATTTTGGCCATATTTTGGGACAAAAGCTATTTGATTGTAAAAAGGAACTTACGCGAGCCGTTTACCAAAAGCATAGTTCGGGCCTTTCCCATTGGGACATGGTCAAGAAGTGTGCCCAATTTGTCAAAAGTCAACTTCAAGCTCTTGGCTACACTGGGCCTGCAGGTATGGATGCTTTCATTTTCAAAAATGGGACTGATTTCTATTTGAGACCTTTGGTTGAGATAAACTGTCGTTATACAATGGGACACTGTGCCATTGCCTTAGAAAAACACCTTCCCAAGAATTGGATCGGTTTATTCAGTATTAAACCAAAAGAAGCACTAAATACTAAAGTTCATCCCATAGAACAAGATTTTTTGCTCCCTCAGATGACTTCTTTCAACAACGACATGATCAAATTAAAAGATTCGGTATCAGCTGGTAGAGTATTTATTAACGATCCTCAATGTGCTGAATCTATGGTTGCAAGCCTTGCAATAAGACCAAACTTAACTAGGAACCATCCTTTTTAATCTGAAACTGAATTTTAATACTACATCCATCAACATCAATACGGTTGGATATTTTTGCAATCCACCCCATTTTCATGCAAAAATCATTGAGAAGAGCAAATCCTCGGCCTATTCCTTGCGATTTACTAGTAATCGTTTGTTTGTTTTGAATAAAACTAAGAATAGTTTCATTGATACCAGGTCCATTATCAGAAATAATCAAACTATCTTCATTAATTTCTACAACAATCTCAGAAGCCCCTGCTTCCCAGGAGTTTCTGATCAGATTGGTAACTAATGCATAATAACTCCCCTTGTTGATTAGTGCTGTTGGATAACCTCGGTGCCTAAAGCTAACCGGAACATTAAATGCACTAGAACACTGGCTTCTTATCCCATCAGTGATGCTAACCAAATCTGCGTTTGTTACGGTATTAGTAAGAGCTGTTGTTATAGTAGCTCTGATCTGATCAGAAATTTTTTTAGTTTTTTCAATATAATTCTTGAGGGAATTTAATGAGCTAGAACCTGCTACATCTTGCAATTGATCAATCATCTTAAATAATAGTTGAAGATGATTATTAAGGTCGTGCATCAGTGAATTTGAATTAATAGCCATAGAATCCTCATTATGTATCTTTTGCATCTGAATTCAAAACATTAGATTATTTCTCTTATTCAATCATAATATATGAGCTACTTTAATTGCTAATCATCATCAATTTCTGGCCACAATGGAGCACCTTAGTCAAAGCTATAAAATCCTTAATAATGTTAAATTTAAACAGCTACAACAGGAGGTTAAGTCGGTTTCATTTGGATTAATAAATTTTAAGTTCATCCAATCCGATAAGTATAAAAGATGTTAGGGCACTAACATGAGTCTACCTCACACAAAAGAATATTGGGAAAATTTACGATGGGTAAAATTTGGAATATCCACAATGTATTAGGTATTGCAATTATTTGGTTTCTATCATCCTGCTCTACTGAACCTGAGTATGATGCTATCAAAACTGTAGAATCGGAAAATGTCAAAGTCAGTAATGATAAAGCTACTGGCAAAAGCAAAAAGCCAAGTATTGGCAACAAAAAGACCTCAGAAGATGCCACCGATGGTAACTCGAATACCGCTGCAAATAATAATCAAGCTGAAGAAAATCCACCTATCGTGGGTGAAAAGGAAGCTACCCCAGTGGATCTAAATTTTGCCTGGGATGCACCTGCTGAAACAGATATAGTATCCTATAAAATCTATACTAGAACAGAAAACGACACAGAAAGTCTCCTTTCTGAGGTTATGATTGGTAACCTTAATCTTACTGCTCCTAGCTTCACCTATGATCTTAGCGATCAGGAGCAGTTGGACTGGGAAGGTCAGACTATTTACTTCAGTATCGTAGCAAGCAACGCAACTGGTGATTCAGAAAAATCAATGGAGTTCCCAGTTAACTTCTAGTAAACCTCTGTTTGCCAATTATATTTAACTTCTGCAGTACTTCATATTTTTTTAATTCAGCTCCTTCAACAATGCACGTGCCATTGGCCACAGTCCAGGAAACATCAAATCCAAAAATAAGACTACGCCAACTGCGTACTTTCTTAGTGGCACCTGTTTTATTCTTAACGAAAGAAGGTCTAGGATCTAATGTTAAAGATTCTTTAATGCATTGGCAAACCAGATCCGCCTGTTCTTCCACAGCTGCTGAAATATCTTCTATAGCCTTTTGACTAAAGTAAACAGGCATCGTTTGATCTTTAATGGGTTCTACCCAAGCAGTACACACTTCGTCCAGCTTATCAGCATATGGTAGGTAAGGCTTAATATCTAAAACTGGAGTCGAATCTAAAAAATCACCACCTTGAACAAGAAGCTCAATATGCTCTGGACGATAACTCAGCGAAACTAATCGTACCACCGATAAGCCTATAGGATTAGGCCGATTTGGTGATCGTGAAGCTAAAGTTCCAACCTTTTTCTCCCCCCCAAGCCGCGGAGGTCTAACTAAGCCCACGGACCTGCTTGTGTTATTTTTATGGAATATGAAAAGGACCCAAATATGGGAAAAATCTTTTAATCCACGCACACTATCTTTTTCACATTGATGATATGGCAACTCTATCACAGCACGAGCAGCTGGAGCTAAGCCTGACTGACGCGGAATGCCGAACTTTTGCCCATAGCAGGAAAAGATTTTTCCAATTGGTTTAAGAGTGATTGAGTCCGTCATCGGAAATCCTGTTTTGATTTGTATTACTTTGTATTTTAGGAGGAATAAAGCCCATGGCACGCTCTGCCATTGCAGTAATAGTCAAGGAAGGGTTCACTCCTGGATTTGCGGAAACTGCGGACCCATCCACCACATAGAGACCATCATAACCAAACACCCTGTGCCTGTGGTCGATAACTCCATCTTCTGGCCCCTTGCCCATGCAACAGCCACCTAAAACATGGGCCGTGGAAGGTATATTTAGGATTGTCTCGGTGAAAAGATTGGTCACCACACCACCAACCTTCTTGCCAAAAATCATCGCTAAATCGGTTGCTTCAGGAATTGATGCCTTAGGTTTTTCATCTCCTGGCTCTACATATGATATTATGCCCTTCCGAAACAGGGTGAATAGAGACCGACCGCGACGGAATCTGAGAGTCCCCTCTAGGCTGCGCATGTAGAGCAATATCTGGGTGTGTTTCGCAAAGTCCGATAAAAATAAGGCTCTAATCCATTTTCCTGGATGGCGAAGAACACTTCTCAATGTCGCAAAAAGTCGTTGAAGAAAGGTATCACCCGGTGCATGCGGAGCAAGTAAAATTCGAAAAAACCCTGAACCGCTGCCAAAGCGAACTGGCTCCAAATGGGAGTGCTCATCTGTGTGAAGAATACTACTGATTGCAATTCCATCGGAAAAGTTGACATCTTTTTTGGGCACGGTCACGCCAATAACAGCCTCACTATTGGTCCTGATTCCACACCCCAAGGAATTAGATAGCATCGGTAAACCATCTGAACGTTCCCGCAATTTCAATAGTAAGTCTAAGGTACCCAATACTCCCCCACTAAAAACAACCTGCTGGGCAAAAAGTTTTTTAGAGCGATTTTTTAAGCCTGGGCTTTTTTCGTGGATTGTGATTTCGTAACCTTGTTTCCCAGCTTCAAGCGGTTTAATATGTACAACCTGTGAGTTGGACATAACTCGAACCCCAAGGTTTTCAGCTAAATAGAGATAGTTGAAATCTAGGGAATTCTTTGCTCCTTGCCTACAGCCTGTCAAACAAGAACCACAAAAGGTACATCCTGTCCTTGCCGGGCCTTTACCGCCAAAGAAAGGATCCGCAACCGTTTTACCCCCCTCACCCATGAATATTCCCACTTCTGAGGGAGCAAAGCTTTCTTGCTTGCCAATAGTTTTAGCTACATCCTCCATAATCTGGTCTGAATAAGTCAGCTTAGGATTTGTACTGACTCCCAACATTCGCCTGGCTGTTTGGTAGTGTTTGTGGAGTTCATCTTTCCAGTTTGCAAGATGGGCCCATGATGAGGCGCGAAAGAAATGATCTTTTGGGATAGGCAAGGTAGAGGCATAGACCAATGATCCGCCCCCCACTCCAACGCCAGAATAGACCGTTAAGTGCCTCAGAAAAGTCATCTTAAAAAAACCCCGCCAATTTAACCAAGGCATCCAAAACCATTTTTTCAAATTCCAATTCGTCTTGGGGAAATCTTGGGACCTAAACCTCTGTCCCTTTTCGATCACAGCTACCTTATAGCCTTTCTCAGCAAGACGCAAAGCGCTCACACTTCCACCAAAACCAGATCCAACAATGCAAAAGTCATAGCTATGGTTTTCCAAATTTCTAAGCCTCCTCATCAGCAAACGAACATGCTCTTAAGAGGAGATCTTATCAGGTTTTTTATACTTTAAATATATGGGATATTGGGTTTCAAGCTTCTTCAATTTGCTGAAAAGCACAAATGAGATCAGAACGATCAATCCAGTTTTCTTTTACTTTGACAAACAACTCTAGAAACACTTTTGTGTCAAAATGTGACTCTAAGCTCAAACGAGACTCTGTACCTATTTCCTTAATCGTTTTTCCTGCTTTACCTATAACCATAGGTTTGTGGCTTGTTCTTGCAACTATAATACAAGCTTTTATGCGAACCATTTTTTCTTGAGACTGCATTGATTCTACAGTTACACCACAACCATAAGGTAGCTCAGCACCTAGTTTACGAAAAAGCTGTTCTCTAATAAGTTCGGAAACTACAAAACGTTCAGGCTTATCTGTAAGCTCATCTTCTCTATAAAGCCAAGGACTCTCAGGTAGAACTGAAGAAATTAACGCCTTAAAGCTGGTGACATGATCTTTTTGTTTTGCCGAGATTAAATAAGGTTCATCGTTTAATAGTTGCTCAAAAGATGCTGCTTCTCGACAATTTGCCATTCCAGCTTTTATTGAGGCCACACCTTCACTAATCCTAGCTTTTTTTAATGCATCAGCCTTGCTTGCTACCACCAAGACTGGAACCTTCGCATGTTCAAGCAAGTTGGAAAAATACTGAGTATCTTCACCAGTCCAACCCCTCGTTGCATCCACCATATAACAAATTAGATCTGCATCCGCTGCCGATGACCATGCGAGCTTATTCATAGTATGATTAATCTTAGCTCGTCCCTGAGCTTTATGAATACCTGGAGTATCGAGAAAAATAAACTGCGTTTGTCCTTCCGAGCTTATGCCAAGGACCTTATTTCTGGTCGTCTGAGGGCGTCTCGAGACCCCTACTATTTTTTGTCCAATGCATGCATTTAAAAGGGTGCTTTTACCTGCATTTGGTCTCCCAAGTAGTGCAATATAACCACAGCGAGTACTCATAAAATCCTTTAGCGAGAAGCTGATTAAAAAGAAGACTCTTATAACATGAGCACTGACAAGATGTCCATTGAAAACCCGCTCTCACCCAGGTCCAAATTATCTATATATTTCCAACATGTTAAGAGCCTGAATAGAAAACTTTTAAGAATAAGTTTCAAGAACAAGCTCATTCGTCCCGAAAGACAGATCAGCGAAGTTTAGGGGTTTGTTGAATGTGTCGTCTGAGTAAGCAAATTGTTTTGACCATGGGGCTAATGATGTTTCCTAGAGCCATGGCCTTTGAAATGATTTCTGTAGAAGACCTATTGCCCATTAGGGAAAAGCAATCAATTGGGATCAAAGGAAAAAATCAAAATATACCGACACTTCCCACTTTAATAAGCCTCAGTGAGCAGAGAAAGAGCTTTGATGACCGTAATCTCAAGTTTTTAGTAAGTGCAAAGGGTAAGAGCATTGACGGTTCGCACCTTGGAGCTGGATTCTTCCGTTATCGACATTTATGGTGGTCAGACAAAAAAGGACGACTCATCGCAGAGGCTAGTATCCGCTGGCTCAGAACATTAAGAGTTTATGATTACGAAGGTACTTACTTGGGAAAGATTCATCGCTTGGATACCGGAAACTCTCAGTTTGAAAGCTATCACTTATTTAATCGCAAGGGAATCCTCGTTGCCCGAGCAAAGCAAGAAGGGGGCGGGCGGACACGCAGCGAACTTTTTGTAGAATATTTAAATTCTGACGAAAGTGGTAAAAGGTTTGGCAATCTTATAGCACATTTTAAAAAGTCAATAAGCTCTAAGGGCGGCTCAAGTAAGAAAAAACCACTAACAGGGTGGCGAATAGATATCAAGGAAGGTCAAATGGACCTTATAGGGACAAAACAGAATCAACTGGACCCGAGGCTTATTACCTTTATAGGTCCATTTTCGACTTTTTGGGATAGAGGTTCGGCTCTTGACTAGTTTTTAGCTTGAAGGATCTTATGTTATTTTCTGAAGAATCAGTAGTTCTCATAATTGAACCAAGTGCTCCAAAACGCTCTATGCTTGTTTCTGTCTTAAAAAGTCAAGAAATTGGTAAAATTCATGGCGTAGGGAGCATAAAAGATGCTATCTCCCAAATGGAGGTCGAACAGATCAACTGGATTATTGCACCCGTTCTTACCGCGGAAGATCCAAATTCATTATCACTTTTACTACTCATTATTGACAATCCAAGCTTAAAACATATCAAAGTAAGTTTTCTGGTTGAAGATAAGCATCATGAAATACTTTCTTTTTCCTATGAAAAAGGCTTATTTTGCCATTTTACGTCGCCCTTCAATAAAGATTCTCTGGTAGGGGAAGTCATAAATTTAAAGACTCTTTACTCTGAAGAAAGTGGAGATACCACCAGGGTAAGTGCTAGTTATATTCGTAAATTTTTCAACGAGAAGTCTCATTGGGAACCTCTCATTGAATTAAACAATAGCATATTAGACCTTTATCCAGGAGATTATGAGAGTTATCTCTCCCTTGGAAAGTCCTATTTTAAAAAAGGCGATAAAGATAATGCTAAAAAATCGTTGTTACAAGCTTTTCTTATTGATCAAAAATATCCTGATGACATAAATGATATGCTAACTGAACTACAAATCGATCCAGAATCACTAAGTAGTAGTGAAGAGCTTGCGAAATTAGAAATTAGCCCCCTGTCCGTAGAATCTTGCGTCTACGTAGGAGAAAAGGAGGAAAATTTTAAAAAATTAGATTCAATTCTTGGACCGCTTGGAGTGAAGAAGATTGAGCATTTTACTGATGGGGAAAAGGCTCTTGAAGCCATGAAATCAAATACTCCAAATTTATTGTTTATCCAATGGGCCGTTCCAGGGCTACCAGCACCTATGTTGTTACAAAGACTTAAGTTTGAATCAGGTTCTCCCCCCATTATCGTATTGGGAGACGGATTTGCAAAAGATGACAAAGAGTTGATGAAGGAAATGGGTATCACTGCAGTGCTCAAGGAAAATTATGAGCGAGGTGAGCTTATAGAAACCACCCTTTATGGTCTTAGACAATACTATCATCCAACTGAAGCGGCAGTAATGGAAACTAAAATCAGGGGCTTTCTCAAACGCAAAGAGTATAAAAAAGCCAATACCCTTTTCCAAGATTACCGGCAATTAGATTCCATTTCAGATGCCAGAAAACAGATGATCGAAGCAGAGTTTGCCTATGTTGAGCAAAATTACCAAAAGGCTAGAGACCTCACTATTCAGGCAATTAAGGGTGAAACTGACACTGTGTATCTTGTTAATCTATTAGGAAAGTGTTTCCTCAAATTAAATGACCATGAAGCGTCTCTTCGGTGCTTTGAAAAAGCTCAATCACTCTCACCAAAGAATATTGAGCGGCTTTGTAATATTGCCATTGTAAGCACTCAAACAGAAGATAATGAGAAAAAAGAAGAATCCCTTAAGCAAGCCAAGGAACTCGATGCAAATAATGAAACAGTCAAAGAAAGCGAAGCATCAATTAGGGTGATGGAAGGAAATACCGAACAAGCAAAAAAGCTAATGGAAGAGTTAGAATCCCTAGATACGGTGATTGCTTTTATGAACAATCAAGCTGTATCATATGCTAAAAACAATGAAGCCGAAAAAAGCATAAAAATCTACGAGGATACTATTGCATCTATTCCTGACAAAAAAATAGAAACCAAAGCTGCTGTTATGTTTAACTTGGCATTTGCAAATCTGCGTCTTGATAAGCTTGAAGAAGCTGTTAAGCACTTAGAAGAAACAGTAAATCTAAAAAGCAAAAAAATCACTGATAAAGCCAATCGAGTTTTAGGAAAAGTTAAATTAGCACTAAAAAATGGCTCCCCTCTTAAGATTGCAGGCTACAAAGATGATGCTGGGGCCAAAAAGAAAGATGCGGAAGGTGAGGAATCAAATAGTGAAGGAATTTCAGTTTTGGATCGGACTGATATTCTTGGAACAGTCAGCATAAAACCTGGTGAGCATTGCTGCTTTAGACTGTTTTCCTTAAACACGCCTTTGTCTGAAGAAATCAAGAAACTAAGCGCAAAATTACCGCGTTTCGTTAAGAGAAAAAATATTGAACGTTCTGAAACTGGTGGCCTTGAGAAGGCAATTAAAAGTCAGGCTTCCTAAGCAGTAGCTTCTTTAATCTTTGCTTCAGCACCAAAGTTTTGAACAAATTTAATCGCTCGTTCTAGATTTAGAGGCTTGGCTAAGATGCCTTTTACATTATGCTTGATGATATTGTCAACAACACTTTTCTGTGTATAGCCAGTAACCACAACAACCGCAAATTCTGAACTTTTTTGAACTTCCCGAAGTTTTACTAGAAAATCGAGGCCATTCATTTCAGGGAGCTTCATATCTAAAAAAAGCAATGCAACTTTGAAATCTTTAGCATCTACAAGCGCCTTGAGCGGATTCTCGTAAATGCGAACTCGGCATCCCATTTTTTTTACCAGTTTAGCGAGCATAAAGGACGAGACCTTATCATCTTCGAGAATAAGAACACAAGGTAAGTTTTTATCTTCGTCTTCAGTTACTCCTAAGTCTGTTAATAACTCAACCCCCTCTGCCTGCAATTTTTGCAAGTCTTCGATGCTTTCTTCTAAACCTTTCATGTTGATCCTCTAAATCTTGGCTAGCTGTCTTAAAGAATTACCGTTATTTGATCATAGGTCAGTTAGAATTTGGCAGCAAGGTTTACTCAGCGGTAGATGAGCTTCTTACTCCAGACTAAACAAATTTAAGCTCTAAAATTTCTAGCTCAATTTCGCCCTTCGGTCGCTGAGTCAAGACCAAATCACCTACCTTTTTCCCATAGAGCGCTTTGGCCACTGGAGACTTCCACGAAATTTTACCTACTTTATAGTCAGCTTCACCCTCTCCGACAATCATCCAGACTTTTCTGTTTCCCTCTTCATCAAGTACAGAAACAGTCGAACCAAAACATACTCGATCTCCTGAAAGGCTTGTTGGATCAATAATCTGAGCTTCTTTTAGTAGGTAGTTAAGGTATCGAAGGCGTTTATCAAGCTCCCTCAGCCTCTTTTTTCCATAAATGTACTCAGCATTTTCAGACCGATCTCCCTCTGCAGCAGCTGTTGCGATTCCATCAACAACCTTTGGTCTTTCAACTCTTGAAAGCTGATAGTGCTCTTCTGCAAGTAAGGCATGGCCCTCCTTGGTCAGCGGCTTTCTAAGCCTTTTATAATCATACATTCGTTATTATTCCTGCAAATTCTTGATTCTTTGGCGAAATTGATAGATCACTAAAAGAAAATTCATTATTGCAACCGGAGCAAGGTAGAGAATAACCAAATTACAGTTTTGCAAGATAAATCCTAACAAGCAAGCTAGTACCCAAAAAGGGATAACGAAAAGATGAGCTATGGCTAAATAGTAAATAACTCGCATCAAACGAGAGGGTGGCCCTAGCTTTTTTACAAATAAAAACGACCCACCTGGAATCAGAAATAATAAATCTGTGGGCCATAGCAAAAATAGATTTGCATTGTGGTACAAGTCGAGGTGCATAGAGAACATCCAACTACTTAACATGGTAAAGCCTAAAATTCCGGCAAACAGAGACCAAAAACCTAGAAATAGACCAATAATGCCTCTCCCGAGCAAATGAAGCCTTGGCTTATTCTTTGATTGACTCTTTATCTGCAATAAACCAAAACCAAGAATCATGCCCAACAAATTGAAGCCTAAAAACCAAGGGTGCATGGTCCAAGGGTCTTCGGGAACATCAGGAAGGTCCACAATCACCTTGGTATCGGTCAAAAGCTTAGAATTAGCAATAGACTTTCCGGCATCATCATAGGCTGGGAGAGTTAACAAATACTCACGCAGTTTTTGCGGGTAAAACATTTCAACCCACTTAGGCAAAGGAGCGTCTAATCGCGCATTCATCACGATATCTAAGAAAAATGCAATGATCGGTGGTCGATTTAGGTTTATCCGCACATAATTACGAAAATTAGTTGAGGAAATATCATTTTCAAATGTCTTCTTAACTGCCCCTTTTAGAACTTGATCCAGATAATCACGGGGGATAGTCGAACAATTTTTGTAAAAATACTGGTACCAAAAAAATCGGTTCTCGGGCTCCAAATTTTTCATGATGAGATCAAAAAGCTCTACTTTTTGACTTTCACTTAGGTTAATTTTATCGGAAATCACCGATCTTTTTTCAAAATATTTATAGCGTTCATAAAGATGTTGGCCTGGTTCATCAGACACCCAGTAACGAAGTTGTCCGAGGAAAAAGTTTAGAGGCAGGTATGGATCAGAAAAATTAAACATTCCCCAATTAATGTTGCTCTCCCTAAAACTTTCTCGATCTACCATCTTTAAAATCGTATGGCCATAGCGAGCAGCAATTCCATCGCCTAGTCCTGCGGTCAATAGATAAAAATCAATATTTTTCGGATTGGTTTGGCTGGTTATTGAACGTTTCGCAAAACTACTACCTCCAAGCAATAGCAGGAAGAAGCAGAGTATAATTTTTTTAAACATAAAAGAATCCTTCAGGCATAGGCGAAGGGACATCAGCTGAGTCCAGAGCGCACGGTCGTCAATTGCACATTTTGAATTGTAACAAAGCTTCAGATTGCATCTAAGCCTTTATGACTTGAGGACTAACTGATGTATCAAGGCTGGGCTGCCTTCTTCTGGGCTTGCCTGAGAACCATAAAGGGAAGAGAATTAGTAAAAACAATGCTGAGCAAACACTTAAGGTGGTGAAATAGCCTTTCCACCCCCAAAGATCAATGATTTTACCAAGCGGGTAACCAGTAGAAGCTGCCCCTACATAGGCAAAACACCCAGCAAAGCCATTTGCAGTGCAGGCTGCTTTCTTATCTACAAACTCAGCTGCTGCCAAGCCCACAAGCATTTGAGGACCAAAAATCAGAAATCCAATGCTGCCCATCAGCACATTTTCCAACCACAAGTTATGCCCGGGTAAGCTCCAAAATAGGTTGATACAAACCAGCAAACCAACAGCACACAAAACCATAAATGGAACTCTTCTACCATCAAACCAGCGGTCAGAGCACCACCCTGCAGCAAGGCAGCCAAAAAAACCTCCTAGCTCAAACCAAGAAATGCTTCCTGCGGCTTCAATCAAACTAAAGCCTTTCACCTTATGCAAATACAAGGTTCCCCAATCATTGACAGCAGTACGAACCACATAAACAAAGAAGTAAGATAAAGCCAAAACCCATACAGATTTATTAGAAAGCACTTCATTTACAAGAATCTGTTTGACTGACAAAGAATGCTCGCCCTCTGCTTCTTCTGAGTCTGCCTCTCCGCGGTATTCTTCCACCGGCGGCAGACCAAGGCTTTGCGGCACATCTCGCAACCTTTCCAGTAGGACTAGTCCCATGACGATGCTCATAACTCCGGGAACATACATTGACCATCGCCAACCAGCCCAGGAAGAAATAAAGGCTACTAAGAGGGGTATCAAGGCCCCACCAACATTGTGAGACGTACTTTTAAAGCTCCACCAAAATCCGCGCTCCGACTTGCTGAACCAATAAGTTAGCTGTTTAGTACAAGGAGGCCATCCCCAGCCTTGGAAAAGCCCATTAATTGTCCAAAAAAAAGCAAACATATATAAACTAGAGGACATACCAAAGAAAATATTAGCGACCCCAGTAAATATCAGTCCAAGGGACATAAAATAACGTGGATTTGAGCGATCGGAAAGAATACCACTAGCGAATTTACTAAGCCCATAAGAAATATAAAGAGCACTACCTAAAAAACCTAAGTCAGCATTGCTAAAACCAAGATCGTCGATCAGCATTGGCATCGCAAAAGTAAAGCTTTTACGAGTAAAATAATAAAACACGTATCCCATATAAATGGAGTAAAAGATTCTTATACGCCAATATTTATAATCTTGATCAATCTCTTCTGGATTTTTGGTAACTTCCAAATAGGGCGCAGGACGGAGCAGTTGCTTAATGTTGCCAACCATCTCATAACCCCCTAAAAAAATAGTCCAATAATACTTACCCTGGCTATTTAGCCAAGAACTTCAGAATGCAAGCTAGCTTAGAATCCATCTTGCGTCTAGTGGTAATTACTTGCTATTAATAAAAGAATTGATATTTTTATTAAAAAGACTTAACAGCTTTAGCTTTGTTTCAAACTGCGAGAATTGCCATGACTAAAGTAAATAAACCAACAACATAACTACTTGGGTCTTTGAGGGCAAAAACAATTGGGTCTTGGTGCATTTTCCCTCTTCCAGTAAGTAACCAAACCCTAGAGATCCAGTACAGCATTGCAAAACAAACTGGCCACAACAGGTACGGCTTGGCATAAAGCAACTGAATCTTCGAGCTATTTATGTACAGAGCAAGAATTAAAACTGCAAGAAGACCGCTAGCACTTCCCAACATATTGATGAGATTTAGGTCGTCTATAATGTAACTCCTTCCACCAGGTTTCTTCTTATTAATTTTGAGCATCAGCTGCAGCTCCGAACTACGTTTAGCAAGTGCAAGGCTGTAGAACAAAAAACTCACAAAACCCAAAAGCCAAGGTGAAAGACTGATACCTGTTGCAATTGCTCCACTCAAGACTCGCCAATTATAAAGAATGGTTAATACCAATACATCTATTAAAAGTAGTTCTTTGAGTTTAAAGGAATAGGCACAGGTAAGAGCATAGTAACCCAAGATCATCACACCAAATGCTCCAGATATATTGAATGCGATGCTCAAACCAAGACCAAGTAAGAGAGGGCTAAAAAAAATGCCAAACTTTACAGATAAGTGTCCAGCAGCAAATGGCCTGCGTCTTTTAAGCGGATGCTTACGGTCCGAAGGCAAATCTAAGAGATCATTAAGCAGGTAAACACTCGAAGCACAAAAACTGAACGCAAGAAAAGCCCACACTAGTCTGAAGAATAAATCAAAATTATCCACTTTATGCGCTGCGAGCAATGGAAGAAAAATTAAGAGGTTCTTTACCCATTGATATACTCTCATTGCCTTAATCAATGATAGGATTGGATTTTTACTGGAGGGAAAAACCTGAAAGATCGTACAGCTTGCTTTTGCTGTGTTTAATAATCTTGTAGAAGTGTTTACTGCGATCCCCCCATAACTTGACCTCCAGACTTTCAAATCGTCGTTACTATTACCAGCATAAAGAAACTTCTTTTCCCCTATCAAACTGACAAGGTATTCCTCTTTGTTAGCTCCTATTAGATTAGAATGTAGGTTAGAGCCATGGACTTCATCGAAAATTCCTAAGTGTGCAGCTACAGATTGTGCAATACTTTGATGGCTCCCAGTAATCAAGATCAGCCTACGTCCTTGCATCTGTTCTGCTTTTAAATACTCTATAAATCTATGGTTATATGGCAAAATATTTGGATCTAGATGTATCTTATTTGCAATGTTCGCCTTAAAAAACTGTTTCCCCTTAACAATATAAAAGAGGCTGAGAAATGCTGTAACTAGATTTTTTTTACAAAGTAAGAGAAATGACTCCCATAATGTATCCGTATTTACGAGAGTTCCATCAAGATCAACGCAAAGTGGCACTTCCAAAGGAACAGAGTGCTGAACCTTTGAGGCTACGAAATCTAGAATATTAGAGGGCTGCTGTTCCATCGTTCAAATCCCAAACAATCTGCAGACACTTCGGATTAGAACAATTTTTCTTTAGAAATTATTATTTTTTAAAACCAAGTCCATGAAAATAAAATAATAGTTACAGAAACTCTTAATTTTAGCATTCTTATGTAGTGCCTGATTGGAAACACACCGCCGCCTTTGTATGTAAGGCTTAGAGCACTATAATCTTTAGCGAATTTCCCCAGTTTCTCTAAAAAGGCTATAATTGTCGGAAAATCAAAAGATCTTGGGGGTGCCCATGCGCGCA
>JBGCDR010000044.1:0-7871 GCA_045105515.1 Oligoflexales bacterium | reverse complement strand
ACTTAAGATTTTTCTCTTATTAGCTCTTAAACACATCTTAGGAAGGGGAATTTTGATGAAAATATTTTTTTCAAGCACAAATTTGTTTTGAATTCTGGACGGCAAGATTATTTTTGCATTTTCTTATTGAATTCAAGTTTTCAAACTGATTGGTTCGCCTGTCTTAATTGGCTTACATTCTCAGCTATTGAAAGTGGGATTTCCATTTCGAAGCAAAAATTTTGACCGGTAGCTGAAGACTGGCTTTTCAAGCACGCTTTAATATCACCACCATATTGCTGAAAAGTTTTTTTAACAGCATAAAGACCCATACCACGTCCTGAGACCTCAGTGACCTCTTGGCGAGTTGAAAATCCAGGGTCAAACAGTTTGTCAATAATCTCGTTCTCGTCTTTAAAATTAGTGTCTTTGCATCTTTCTTGGATTTTAGCTAAGTCTACGCCACATCCGTCGTCCTCATATGCAATAAGAAGCTTATCTTTATTGACTTCAAACTTCATTGAAATGGTGCCAACTTCCTTCTTACCTTTCTTTTTTCTTTCCTCTACCGTTTCTAAGCCATGATCAAGTGAGTTGCGGACCAAGTGGCCTAAAATATCTGTGAGAACTTGTTTTAAAGAACTTTTCACAAAAATATCTTCACCTTCTGCTTTAACCTTAGGAGTGGGTTTGGATAGCCTTTTACTCAGGTTGGGTAATTGTTCTCTAATGGGAGATAAGATTCTGTTAATTTGCAAGTCTGCTTTAGTATAAATTTCTAGAAACTGACTGACTTTCTCAACTTCTTTAATTTTTTTATCTGAGTAAATATTAGAAATATTAGTTGATGAAACTGCGACAAAATCTTCGCTGAAATTATTGAGGTTGTCTGCAAGATATTTCTTATATACTTCATCGTAAGCTTGGACCATTGAGTTTATTTTTACTAAATGATCTGAAGAAGGTTCATGATTGATAAAAGGCTTATTGTTGTAAAAATAATCTTCTGCATAGTGAACCATCATACTAATCTCACTAAAGCCAACGATACTACTAGTCCCTTTAAAAGTATGCAAATTACTGAGAAGTTGATTCATGTCTTTGCGCTCGATACATTCTAAACATTCATGATATACCCATTCCCAATGCTGCATAAAACCTTCAAAATTTCGGACCCTAGCATTTACTATATTATGAAGTATCTTAGTCTCAAGCTGAGATTGTTCAAATTTTTCTTCAACAGCTGTGATATATGTGATGTCCCTAAAGCACATTATAATTTTTTCTACTATTCCTTCTTTGTCAGAAATAATGTCCCAAAAAACTTCCAGGACAATACTTTCCTGACTTTCATTAAATTTGCTGAATTTAACCCTAGTTGGCAGATGGTGTTGATTCAGTAAGAATAGTTTATCATCAAAACCAATGGCACATTCAATGGTACTTCTAATTTGTTCAGTTTTGTGAAGGTCTAAGTCCATTTTTTGTAAGATAACTTTAATGTCTTCACCTGCTACATTATCCAATCCAAGCAATATAGTAACATGAGGCGAATATTCAGAACCTATTTTTAGATCTTCTTCGATGATTATAATTCCTTGTCTAATATTTTCTAAAATAGCTTTTTTGGTTTTCCAACTTTCAGAGTACATTTCGTTAATTGCTAGCTTGAGGATTTCAATCTCATCTTTTATTTTCGGAATCTTACGATTAAGAATTATATTCTTTGGTTTTTTTGCAGCTTTATCTGCATAAGCAGATAAAAAATTTGCCATTTTGGCCAGGTGTTGGGTGATCAATAGGTTGAATAAAATTAATATTATTAAAGAGACTATGAAGGTTTTCACCAGCTGAGTGGAGAAAAAGACAATAAGCTTTTCGCTTAGGCGTTTGTACATATTATCTTTAGATAATGTAACCTTTAAAATTCCAATGGGATCTGTCTCATCAGCGTGTACCAGGGGGAAATCGCGTTTTTCGATATGGCCTTCCAGGAAAGGTATCCAGTCAACGACGAAAATATAATCTGATTCCTGATTTGATGTGGTTGACTTTAAATCAGAAAATAATGTTTCTCCATCTTCATCATTTATTTCAGTGGCGATAATATCTTGATGCTTAAATATTCCCTCTCCCTGAGTTTTTATCTGCGAGTTGTGCAGCAAATAAACGGCGTTTGATATACTGTCTAAGTTGGTCCTTTCTATAAACGAAAAGACCTGATTCATCTGCTCAGTTTCATTCTTGTAATCAATAGTGAAAGATATAATTGTAAAGATCAAAGTTATCGAAGAACTAGAGAGAACTATATAAAACAGCAGTTTTTTTCCAATAGAATTTTTGAGCTGAAACATATTGGTCTTTCTTTGGGCTTTTCGCTAACGCTAAGATCGGTTGTTTGAGAGGTCTTTTGATTCTTATATGCTAACTTGCAGATAATTCAGGAAAAATCTTAATCTAGCTCGTATTTCTTAGTTTTTTTCAATTAATCAATAAAGTCCATTTGCTTATTGATTAACGGTAAAACTTGAAAATAAGTACAGTATTCTAATGGATTATGAGCTAAAGCTAGTTAAAGCTCCGATACTGAAATAGGTATCGTTTTCAATTGTTTGGCCGTCATAGGCGCGAGTAGTGTTAATAGCTTCACCAGCAAAAGTAAGTTCCTTCCAGTCGTAGCCTAGATGGATTCCATAGGTGGTCCCCACATCATCAATGGTTTTAGAGTTGCCATCTTTATCTGTAGCTCCATTCTTCTTTGAATGGCTCAGGGTCTGCATCCCAAGATATAGTGCCGCTTTTACATCACCAAAGCTAGCCTTTAGATAGGTGGCAAAAGCACTCATCTGGTCGTTTTTCTTCTTTGACATCACAGCGCCTTGTGTAACGCTATCATAGAGTGCATCACCTCCTGTGTAAACAAAAGTGGCTTCCAAGAAGGAGATATTAGCCCAAACTCCTAGAGAATAGGCCAGGCCGTTGGCAACATCCCAAGTTGGATTATCACCGCCTATATAATTTACCGTGCGTTTTTCACTGATAAGAGCAAAATCCGCACCAAAGGTATCCCGATGATAGCCTACCATTGCTTCTACAGATGGTTCTGAGTTTCCACCTTGAGGCTTTGCCTCTGAAGTTCCTGCGGTTGGGTTGAGTAAACCAAGTTTAAAGTTAATGGCCCCCAATAAATCCGAGCTATCAAAGCTTATTCCTGTTCCGTGTTCAGGACCATAAACACTTCCAGCAAACCAAAGATTCGCAAAGTTAAATGAATCAGTATAGTAAGCTACACTTGAAAAAATGCGAACATCCCGGCCAAGTTTTAGATTACCTACTCCCAAATCAGAGCTTAGATAGTATTTTTGCACTGAGGCGGGTTGATCAGTCCCCGTTTCTCCTATTGCAGCCTTAAATTCCAGCTTTCCTGTGACCTTTTTTGAGGCTGTAAAATCCAAGCCAAATTTAGAATCTGTGTATCCAGATCCGATGACGCTATAATTTTGATCCTTGGTATAAACTGTAGCTCCTGAGCGGCTTACTGCGTTACTAATATCTGCGTCTGAGGTATCTATCTTAGTTCTTTGGTGGGTGTGATAAGCTGTAGCTATATTTCCATAGAATGTTACATTTTCGCCAGCAAGAATTTTTGGAGTGACTAGAGATGCGCTAAGGATGGTCAGAAGACCGTATGTTTTAAGCCCCATTACATTTGCCTTTCAAGAATCAGAATAAATCTAAATTTGTGGATGAACATCAATTTAAACTTATAAAATATAATTATCAAACCTCTTTCGTAAGCTTACAATAGATGAGCTAAGGCTGATAACTAGACAAGGAGACTATAATGCAGAAAGTAGCTAGCTTTTTCCTTTGTATTGCCGGAATTTTTCTGGATCTAAGCTACACTGTAGCAAATCCTCATGCTGAGGTGATAGTCATCGGTGCTGGACTCTCTGGACTTGGAGCAGCTCGCGCACTGCACGAGGTTGGCGTCAGCATCAAAGTCTTAGAAGCTCGCGGTCGTGTAGGCGGACGGGTGGACTCAAGGAAATTGGGAACTGATATGGTTGACCTTGGAGCAAATTGGATTACCGGTGAGGGGAAAAACCCTATTTATCAATTAGCTAAAAATTTTCATATCAAACACGAGTATCTTAACGAGGATAGTCCATCGCATATTTTTGATGGTGAGTTTAACCAACGTCTTTCGGGAATGGCTTTAGATTCATATTTTTACTCTTTTTCAAACTCTCTAAATACAGTTCGTCGTAAGCTAAAAAAAAATGCTTCTCTAGCGGATGGACTTAACGAGTTTATTCGGATGCGAAACTTAGATGAAAAGGAAGCCCTTTATACCAAGTGGGCAACCATCGAATGGCGAGGAGAAATGTCATACTCAGGTGGGGCAGAGCAGATATCGCTTCAACATTTTTGGACTGATGAGGGTTTTGCAGGCGAGTCGCATATTGTCCCAAAGGGTTTTATCCAAATCCCTCAGCTTTTAGTAAAGCCACTTGATATTCATTTCAATGAGCTGGTGAGCAAAGTATCCTATGATAGCAAAGGTGTTACAGTCATCACTAATAAGCAAACCTATAAAGCAAATAAGGTTATTATTACAGTGCCGCTTGGAGTTTTGAAAAATAATTCGATTGTTTTTGATCCTCCCCTTCCTGAGAGTAAACAAGAAGCAATTCGGAGCTTAGGCATGGGCTCACTAGAAATCATGATATTACAGTTTGAAAAGAAATTTTGGCCGGATGGAGGGTTTTGTTACTATAGTAAGAGTCCTAAACCCTACCGCTGTTTCACTGATTTTTCAGATTATAAGGGGATTCCAACCCTAAGTGGTTGGATGGCAGGTGCCGATGCATTATCGGTTTTAAATTCTAAGTCGGATGAAGTCTTAGTCACTGAAACTTTGGCTCTTTTCAAAAAAATATTTAAGAAAACTATCCCCAAGCCTAAACACTTTCTCTTGAGTCGCTGGACTCAAGACCCTCTTGCTGGAGGAGCCTATTCTTATTTTAAGGTGGGAAGTGATTCTTCAGACCGTAAAGCTCTAGCTGCACCCGTTGGTAAGCAGTTGTACTTTGCTGGGGAAGCCACAAGCAGTCTGTACTATGGGACGACTCATGGAGCAATCTTAACTGGTCTAAGAGAAGCCCGTCGCATTAATCCGCAAGCTAATCTAAATAATCTGCTAAAGAAGTCAGTAAAAAAGTAGCTCAGCAAACAGACTTGGTCTCATTCAAACTACCTAAATATTAATATACTGAATATATTAATATTTTATAAACATTTATAAATAAAATCTAATATCTACCGATCGGCTCTTGAGTGTGCTTTAGAGCAAAAGTGTCGAGGCAGTAATCAGTGACTCGCAAAATTTAGGAGTACTAATGACTAGGATAATCCGCAGCTTTTCCATGCTGGCAATAACTCTAAGTTTTTTGTTGTTTGGTATTGTTGACGCAATATCTTATGGAAAACCTAAGTTAGTGATTGCCGCTGAGTATGAAGAATTTTATGTAACCAAAGATGGGTCGGGGGCTTATATCGATCTATTAAAAGCACTTTTAGGAGAAAAGTACGATCTTAAATTCAAATATTGGCCATGGGCGAGAGCTGAAAAGATGTTCCTTAAGGGTAAGGTGGATGCCATTATCGGTCAAACACCAGAATCACTTGCACAAAGAATGGACAGAAATCTATTTATTCATCCTACTGGTCCTATGGATGTTGGCTATCTTCAGGCTTTTTATCTTAAAGGAAAGTATGAAAAATGGGATGACGAAATCCTAAAAACAGCTCGATTATTATGGAAAAATGAATATGGATATGATCAGTTGATTAAGCATAAAGTGAATTTCAAAAATATCGAGGATTTCTCATCTGCATTAAACTTACTGAAAAAAGACCGCGCTGATGTCTTGCTGAGTTATGAAGAGGTCGTTTTACCAGTTGTAAAGAAGCAATTTTCCAAAAAAGACTTTGATTTTGCATTCACAAAAATTTTTGAAGAGTACCATTTGATCTTGAAGAATAACAAAAATAATGAGCGGGTCATCAAATTATGGGATGAAAAATTTTCAGTGCTTATCTCAAATGGTGAAATTACAAATATTTTTGCTAAAAATGGTGTGGAGTACTCCACATACGTAAAAGATCCTTTAGCTGACTTAAATTCAAAAAACTTAGTAAGAGGTGTAAATACTGGCACCTTGGTTAGCGGATTCTACCAGCAAGGAAAAACGAAAATGCTGGTTAAAATATCAAAAGATAACATTTTTGATAGTGTTTATGAGTATGAATACGAAGGCGATATGCTGGTAGGGATGATAAAAGGAGGTACCTACGATCCCAGTAAGGGGATTGCGATTGGGCAGTGGTGTGAAGGTAAGGGAAAAGAAGAGTATGGTACAGGGCAATATTTTTTTGAGTATAACAAGAAAGGAAAAATATTTATGACGAATTTGTACAGTTATGGTGAAGATACTACTGAATGGCATAATGATCATTGGAAGCTGACTAAACCTGAAATCATTCCAAAAGACTTTGAGAAGATGGTATTAAAGAAACTGAAAGATTGCCCACGTAATTAACTTTGAAAATTATCTATTTGGATATGAAACATAGCCCTTTTTTGCTGGTAAACAGATCCATTTGTTCGGGAATTTTCTCACTTGATTTATCTCCACTCCAATCTTTTTTCCACGAGTTTTTTTTGCCTTCGGTGTAGTAGGCAATAAACGCTAGATCAGAGCCATCCTTGGTGAAGGCAATTTCTGCCTTGCCAGTGTATTTACTATTCCGCTCACAGTAGCTCCCTTTAGCCACTCCGGTCTTGGGGTCAAATTTGCCCTTAACACTCCCAATGATAGTCTTCCCTTCCTCCTTGTAGCGATAAACCATGATAAACACGTTACTTTGCTCTATTTTAACGGCTAAATCATCATCTTCGTAAAAACCATTTATTTGTAAATAGGCTTTTTTGCCGGTAATAATATTTGATGTTTTTTTTGCAGCACTTTCTGATGCATAACTAATTTGTGTAACATTTAGCAATGCAAACACCACAGCAATTATCAATTTCATCAGTATCTCCTCTTGATGTTATAAACTCAGCACTATGATACTATAGAAGTCGAAAAAGTGCTTTTTTATATATTTATTTCATAGCTATGGTTTTATTGAGTTTATTTATGGAATCAGCAGGTAAGCTTCATCAAACTATTGGTAAAAAATTACTTTTTTACATAGTCTTGGCTAGTTCAAGCATTACGTTTATATTCACTATGATATCATTTGCCATTGATTATCGTAATGAAAAAACCCAAATGAATAAGGTTTTTTTCTTTATAGAGCGTACCAACCTTAGTAGCATTACCAATGCAGTTTATTTGCTCAATAAAAGTCAAATTAATTCACAAGGAACAGGAATCTTTAAGCATCCGGATATTATTCATGTTGATATCCTCGATGAAGACTCGGAGCCTTTGTTCTCTGAAAAGAAGTCAGAGAAAAATACAAAGTCAGCTGATACATCTAATTATATTTTTATAGTTGATATGCTCCCTTTTCTTAAAGGGCATACCGAAACAAAAGTATTCCCACTAATACATTCTGAAGAGTCTGAACCCATAGGCAAGCTGTCGGTTGTACTCTCGAAAAATAACATGTACATGCGTCTAGCAGAAAAGCTGTTCGTTTTTTTTGCAACTCAGCTGCTTAAAACCTTAATTGTCTCATTGGCGGATTGCTAGATTAAGTGCAGAAGAAAAAATTCCATCGCTTCGGAAGGCGGATTTAGTTTAGTCTATGAGGCTAATCTGCTTGCAAGAAAGGGGTATTTATGTCTGCCAATCTCACTTATGAGCAAAGGTATGAGA
>JBGCDR010000043.1:0-7905 GCA_045105515.1 Oligoflexales bacterium | reverse complement strand
TAAAGATCGGCATTGTGTTGGCGGTAAATATAGACACCGACACCGCCGTGATTTTTTTTACATAATTAAAATCATCGGAAACTCTGTCATAAATCAATTTTAGAGGATCTTTCTACAGATTAGGTCCTAGATGCCAGTATTGTAAGTATTAGCCCTACCAAAACCTATTAATTCATCTCGATTATTCCAGTCAGTAACAGTAGTTGCGATGCGTAAAATATCATTATGCTCGTCTAAAGCAAACTGATTTAATGGGTTTCCATCGACCTCACCTGAACCCTGGTATGCAGCTTTTACGCCAGCCTTAAGATCAAACTTATGAACAAAAGAAGTATTTTTACCTGGCTTGACATGCCACCGTGTATAGTGAGGAGTAACAAGGTAGAGTGACTGGGCATTCATATAAGTAGTGTTCACTGCTGCAAGTAGTAAGGATTCATCCATAGCTCCAGTTTCTGAGTCAATATTCACCACATTAGTCACACCATTGTTAACCTTAGCATTAACACTAAATATCTTTTTGCACATTTCATCACTAATCTGCTTTGGTGCAGGATTACCTGATACCCGGCTAAGTTGCCTTGCTCTAATAAAATTAGACAAAGTCATTTTTTCAATTTTTTCTTTGTTCAAATTGTAATAAGACTCGATCGCAGCAAGTTTTGTCCCCAAAGAAATCAATTTATCTCTTTTAGTTTCCCACTTCAACCAAGTCATCTGTGGCATAGTGTGGTAACCATGAGTACTCGAGACAAGGCGTACCAAACTGCCTACCCTTCTTGCTTCTCTGACTTGACCAGCAACATCATAAGAATAGACCTGCTGCGGACTAGATATCGTAGAAATATCGTAGACCGTTACTGCAGTTCTTTGTCTATCATAATTGATATACCTTCTTCCAGTAACTGGATCGAGAGGTTCTTCAACAGCTATATCAGACATTGCATCAACTAAAATATTATCATCTTGTTTCCCTAGAATGTCATCATAGTATCGTAGGTCATATATCGGATGGCCCAAGACGATGAGCCTATTTTCATTTAGAAGAAGCTTATAAGGCTGATTTTTTAGCTTAATGCTTGCTTCAACACTCATACTATCTGCAGGCCATGTTTTGGTGATATGGACCATATTGCCTTCAATTTGAAACATATGAGTTCCAGTGTTCTTGATAAAGTCAGCTTCTCCCACACCTTTGACCTGATTATTAGTCTCGGTATGATTTTCTGGACCAGCCTGATCACCAGCTGCTGATTCTGCAGAACCCATATCACTAGAAGTCCTTGCAGATTCATTCATAACCATATCTTGCGTTTCAAAAATATAATCATCTTCACCATTGTGAAGGCGGGTAGTGTGGTCAATTTCCCAAGATTTCTCAAGTTCTAACTGAGAAAGAGCCATATCTTTTAGGTGAGCTTCAGTTTTTGCGCAGCTGTCAAATTCCACTAATTGAAAGCCAGAATATTCGGGGTTTACAGCAATAGCTTCCTCGTTTAGAGGATCTTGGATTGGGTTGTTTGGTGTTTCAGTTTGCAAGTTATTCTCAGGATTATCCTTATCACGATCAGATAAACCAAATTCACTGCAAGCAGTTAATGGCTGTAATGCCGTAAAAACCATTAAAATTCTTAATAATAATTTCATCTCTCGTTTCCTATGCTATAAGTTATCTTCGCTCATCACAGCTATCTCATCGGTATAATTTATTTTGGTTTTAGAAAAATATTTTAATAAGCTAATATTATAGGCTTATTTTTTTTATAATTATAATCTTGTGATTTATTTTGGTCATAGTAATTAAAGCTGCTATTAGCAAATTCCGACTAGCGGTACGAGTAACGACGGGATTTATTTAACTGTAATATCTGATATTTGAAGAATCAATGACCAAAAACAGGCATATTGTACATTTGAAAGCTGAGTGGTTTTAATGAAGAATAATTTATCTGAAATGGATAGTCTTACCGAAGAATTTATTGGTGAAGCCATAGAACGTATCGATGAGCTTGAATGGGAATTATTTAATATTGAATCCCGATCAGACAAAGCTGATGAACTAATGCGTAAAATCAAATTAGGTATCCATTCGCTTAAAGGCAGTGCTGGCTCCTTTGGCTTGGATTTTCTCTCTCTTATTTGTCATAATTTTGAAGACTACCTAGTCTTTAAATCTGAGAACAAACTTAATGAGAAATCAATTACCAGAGATTTGGGAATTTTCTTTGGACTCATTCGCGATTATCTAAGAAATGCAATTAACCCTCCTGAAGAGCTTCTCAACGAATATAAGCAACGCTTAGAATCTCTAGGATTTTACCAAGATAACGTGGATCATAAAGCCCTTATCATCGAGCCCTCTAAGACTCTCCAATCTATATACTCAAAAATACTTAATAACCTATCCGTTCGAGTTTCTATTGAAACCGATGGATATGCTGGCTTGGGACGCTTACTAAAAGAACATTTTGATAGCTTGATCTTAACTCATAAGATTAAGTCAATCGACGGACTTGCACTCATTAATACCTTACCTTTCTTTAAAATACCCAACAGTGATATAAAAATCATATTTGTAACCAGCCCTAGCTCCAAGGCTCTAAAACAAGATTTAGGAGACTGTAAGGTACTCATCAAAGAAGAGAGCCTCCATGACAATTTACGCGATCACTATTTTAAAATTCTTGATCAAAGTAGGCTCAAAACAAGTGAAAAAATTCAAACTATTGCAAAAAGCAGCAAACCATTGCAAAAAATACTCTGTATCGATGATGATCAAGTCCTTCATCGTATTCTTGATTTAAGCTTCAGAAGTGTGCCAAATTTATCAACGAAATTTTGTGCCGACCCAAGCAAAGCGATAAAAATGTACATGGAATACCAACCAGATCTCATACTTCTTGATGTTATGATGGAAGGTTTAAGCGGACCTGAGATTTTCACAATCTTAAAACAGATGAGTCCACAACATATCTGCCCAGTAATTTTCCTTACTGGTAAATCCAAGAAATCTGAAATACAGGATCTAAAAAAGTTGGGCAGTATCGGAGTGATTTCAAAACCATTCAAGCCTGGAGAACTTAGCGAACAAGTTCACAATATCTGGCATCAACATCATCTTGCGTTGGGCTAGGATAAACGAATCTGCTCTCCAATAATATGTTTCTCAAAATGATTACAAGAGTCACAAACCAAGGTACCAATGGCACCAGCCTGCCTAGAATTAACAGGATCTGATTCTGCCCATTTCTCTAGAGTATAGTTTGGAGGAAGGTCAGGAAGATTTTCAGGAATACTGCTATTACACTTAGAAAAATGTGCTGCAACATGCCGATAATCACCATTCTCACCATCAGTGATTAGATACGAAAAATACGGACTCTGAAAAAAAAACTCTATGTGATCAAGATCTGTAATGGTAATGAGACTGGCTGGAATAAAATGAGTGCTCTGATTGCAGCTGGGACAACTAGGTAAACTGGGAGTTTGAATCACTTTAATTCGCCCCAGGCAATACAACGTGCTTGACACTCTACCTTAGCACCAGAGGACTCACTTAGCTCTGCTTTCAGATACCAGCGATTTTGGTCAAGGTAAACTTCACAGTGAGCACTTTCTGACTCCTGATCTAGTCCCTGAATCTCTATTCCCGTCAATGCACAGAAATTAAAGTCTTTGGGAGCCAGCATCTGCTGGTCTTTAGAGCCAGGATGAAATGCATGGGTAATAAAGGTAGATGAAACATCATGGGTCTCATCATACCAACTGATGCAGTCCGCTTTGCACTTCGCACCGCCATCAGTACCTACACTTTGAAAACCTTCTGTTTGGTTCATATAGCTACTCGTCAACACCCAATAGTCTTTCTTCTCTTCAATAATACAAGCGGCAGATTCGGTACTATCAATTATTCCGTGAAACCCCACGCTATTAAGGGAACAAAAACTTGTACTACTACGATTTAAAGACTTAGTAGCCACACCTTTGTATCCTTGTTTGGACACCTCACGTGAAACTCTATGATAGTAGTCCCCATTTTCCCAACTCATACACATACTTGAACACCATAACCTTGAAGTATTTCCTCCGTCAAGAATTGAGTTAATGTTCCAGTACATTTCATCGCTATTGACTTCACAAGTGCCGGATTTACCACCTATATTCATACCTTCAATCTTCATAGCAATCAGCGGACAATAGTTTTGTTCAATCTTTGCGATCCTAACTTCTTTGAAACCTTCATGGTGATACTGAAATGCATCATACCTTGCACCTACGGTAAAATCAGTACTCTTTTCAACAGGTGTGGGTTTTTCTTCCTCAGGTGGAGGATCTTCCTTCTTTGGTGGTTCAACGACCACTGGGGGAGGATCTTCCTTCTTTGGTGGTTCCTCTTTAACGATAACAACTGGAGGTGGCTCTTCCTTTGGGGGTTCGTTGTTTTTTTCAATAACTACCGGTGGAGTAACAGGTTCGTTTTTGTTGTCAGACTTAAATCTTTTGGGCGAACAAGAAGTTGTCCAAAACATTAAGGCTAAAATGCTTAGAAAATACTTCATTAAATCCTCAACTACCTAAAATTATAAAACTCTTACCCCTGATTTCGACTCGCATGCCTAATCGGATAAATTAATGAAAAACTGAAGTTTTTTTCTGTAGTATAGAAACAGAGTAGCAAACCCCTATCCCTAAGGTTTACTAATACAGAATATTTTACCTATGCCAAAAAATGCGTTCCCGCTTTATACTTATGATTGTAATTGCTATGAATAATTTTGTCGGGGCACTGTGGAAGGGAAACAACAAAAAAACCTCCAGTTACGATCTGATTTGCATTTTTTGATAATTGATGATGATTTTGCAAAATCTAATGCAATGTGCGTACATTTTAATAAACTTGGATATGATCAAATACAAGTTCTTCCCGATGGATATAATGCCCTTGAATCCATTATAGAAAACTATAGTGGTTTTGAATTTATTCTTTGTAAATACAAACTCAATGATATGCTAGGCATTGATTTGCTAGAAGAACTGAAAAACAATCTCAGTATTGAAAGAATCCCCTTTTTGGTCTTCAGCGAAGACTGGGACCATAAGGATCTCGCTTTAGTTGTAGAAAAAGGAGCTGATGCTACCCTAAATGTTCCCTATGTAAAAAATCAGCTAGCAGAAAAGATATCTGCTACCTGGTCACGGTACATTGATCCAAAAAATGAGGAATACCAATTCGAGATTGGCAGACGCTTCTTCTTAGAAAAGAAATTTACCCGTGCCATGGAAGTTTTTTCACAAATCGAAAAATCTGAGAAGCTCCTTTCACGAAGCAGAAATGCTAAAGCTCAAATTTATTTAGCCCAAGGAGATCCGCTCAAGGCTATTGACTTGTGCTCAATGGTCATCGCCAACGATCCAGATTTCATCCATTCTCATCAGCTTTTGGGACAGGCGTACTTGCAACAAGGAAAATATTTAGAGGCAATTAAAGCTTTAGTGAATGCAATCCAAATATCACCTAAGAACCCTTTCCGATACCGGGTAGTAGGTAATATTCTAAGTAAGTTGGGCAAATGGGAAGATTTGATCGTAATCATGAAAATCGCTTTAGACTCTGGCTTAGAGCACTCATTTATTAAAGAATATTTAGCCAAAGCCTATATTGGTAGCAACAAAAAATCCGAAGCAATTTATTACTACGAAGAACTAGTGGATTTGCACCCAAACAATATTGTTTTTCTAAACAATTTAGCAGTATGCTACAAAAATACGGAGCAACTCGCTGCTGCTATTAAACTCTACGAAAAAGCTTGTGATATCGATTTAGATAACTTGAGCCTCAAATTCAATTTATCGCTAGCATTTCTCGCTGACAATAAGCGAGAAGAGGCGATATCTCTGCTTCAGACAGTATTAAAAATAGATCCGAATCACAAAAAATCCCAAGCTAAACTTCTCATGCTTACAGACCCTGAAGCCTACAAATTACATATTGAGAAAGAAAATAAATTTGAATCTAAAAAACTCTTAAATCTTAGACCAAAAGAACAAAGAATAAATATCACCGAAGAAGAAGAGCATGAAATTGACAATATAATCAAAGATATAGAAAAGAAGAATAAGTTTCTAAGTAAAGTCAGGTCTCTTGATATGCGTTGTATCAATGAAACAGCGCTTAAGACATTGGAGTCAAAATCTACAAACAGCTTGCAAGAGCAGTACCTAGAGTCCTTAGGAAACGTTCGTGGTAAATTCAAAGATCTTATGGAAACATGGTTTGAGCCTGTCAAAAAAATCTCTGAAGAAGTTTGCAGCGATATTTCTAATATTGTAAAACATATTTCAAAAAATCTTCCAACTGAACCTGAAAAATTAGAGGAACTTTCAAAAAACAGCGCTCAACTTCAGGCTGCTTTAGCAAAAGAAACACGAAACAATGCCGATTTACAAGAAGAATTATACCCTATTATCTTACAGCTACAATTTCAGGACTATCTCACCCAAGCTTTAGATGGCATATTGAAAATATTTCCTTTACCGATGCCTATTAATGATCTACAAGACCTATTGCTTTCAAAAGAAGAACACCTAGTCCAAGGTGAAGACAGAGATTTATATAAAGAGATTGTCCTCAAAGAAGAAGCCATTGCTCAAGAAGATGAAAAAGCTGGAGACATTATTATTTTTTAAGTTTATGGTGGAGACTATAGTGGGTAAACCAAATCCTATAAATGAAGAATCCTTTAAAGATCATACTGAGACATATGCAAATATAGATGAATTTAGCAAGAAATTTCTTGAAGAAATTTTGAAAAAAATGAAAGAAACCAATACAAGCTTAAAAGCTCACATCGCCCAATCAATGGAAAACCAATATTCCAGAAACAAACATGAAGACAAGATTAGAGAACTCATCAATGCAGGCTTACTTGCAAAAAATGCTGATGCTTTAAATGATATAAAAAATTTTTTAGAAAAAAGAAAGTCAGTTGACAATCTTCTAGTATCCCTCATGGGCCTAGTGCATCTGAATATATCTCTAGAAAAAAGGTTAGCAGTATTTATCGAGGTATTCAGAGAATACCAAAAGATATCATTAAATAATCCTAGTCGTGAGGAGATCTTAAAACTCTTCGCACATTATGGTAAATCTCTAGGTTTACTATGGAATAGTTGCCATCCTATTTGCACAGATGTCTTTGCTAGAGAAACTTTTGAAAAAGTAATTTTTGGTAAAATCAAAGATGCCAAATCTTAGAAAATCAATTTAAATTTAAAAGGTAATATAATGGTAAAAAGTAAAGTTTTAATGGTCGATGATGAAGCTGATTTGCTATCAATCAACAAAGATTACTTCGAACAAGAAGGTTTTGAAGTCTCGACTGCTGAAGATGGTTTCGAAGCGTTAGCCCTCATATCAGAAGAAAAATTCGATGCGATTATTACCGACTATACTATGCCAAGAATGAATGGAATTCAATTTGCCAATTATGTCAAAGTAAATGAAAACAATGCCCAAACCCCCATATTCGTAATATCCGGAAATATCAATGACAATGCTATGGACAAACTAAAAGAAATTGGTGTTATTGGATTTATCAGCAAGCCTTACGATATTCAAAAAGTTATTAATACTGTTAAGGCAAAAATATTCAAAAAATCCCGCACTGATTCCTACTCTGATGAAATAGTCTCAACCTTCAGCAAATCTGTATCCGAAGTTTTTTCGCATTATTTTCCCGAAAAAGTAAATATTGCGGACAGCAAGATATTTAGTGCCTGATTGGAAACACACCGCCGCCTTTGTATGTAAGGCTTAGAGCACTATAATCTTTAGCGAATTTCCCCAGTTTCTCTAAAAAGGCTATAATTGTCGGAAAATCAAAAGATCTTGGGGGTGCCCATGCG
>JBGCDR010000042.1:0-5377 GCA_045105515.1 Oligoflexales bacterium | reverse complement strand
ATTGTTAGATTATGCTTGAATAGTCAAAAAAATACATCTCAAATATTTTTGACAACAAAAATTTTGTTAAAAAAATATGCTGAACCCATTTTAACGTACTTCAAAATTTGGTTAAAAGCTTACTTGAATCAACCCTGCCATTAAACCCAATGTTGAAGGGGTTAAGGGTATCAAGCAGCATGTGGTTTTGCTTGGCTTAAAGGGAAAGGCTCGATCTTGGTGGTTATGGGTTTTCTCAAGCTTTGAAAAGGTTTGCAATTATGCTAAAGTACGGTCATTGGTCTAGGATTAAGGAAAGTAAATGAATTATATTGCTACAATAAGTCTAGTTTTAATCATATTTTCTGGCTGTTTACATTATCCAGCAGACATTCAAAGAGATACTATTTTTCGTGTCTCCTCAGCGAGGGAAAAACCTACGCTGGTAAATTTTGCTGTCGAATCGAATGATATCTATAATACAAGAACAGCTAAACGCGAGGTTGCTGAAAAGATATTTGATATAACTGAATCACAATTTGGCGAAGGATTTGTAGAAAAACTTGTAGATAAGAAAACTAATGCGCTTATTGGCTTTTTTAGTTTTAAGGATTCTAAGGAAAATAGTAGCATCGAGCTTGGACACTTATTTATTAGTCCTGACCTTATAAACCAAGGATATGGTAGGCAGTTATTTGCGAGAGCACTTGCAAAGGCGAAATCGCTTGGCAAGAAGAGAGTGTACTGGATTAGCGACCCTGATGCCGAGGGCTTCTATCTAAAAATGGGGGCTCGTAAGATTGGAACCGATGAAAATATCTTAAACCCTAAAGTTCGTGTCCCTTTGTTTGAAATTAAAATCTAAGTTATTTCAAAGCAAATTTGATAGTAAGTTAATCAATAACTAAGTATGATATGATCGGGCTTTCCTCTATATTCTCCGGTTTCAAAACCGATTTGCTTTGCCTGATTTACGATCTTGTCAAAGAAATATTTTTTATAATCTCTAACTTGTTCCCAAACATTAAGAGCTGACTTAATTGAGCTGTTTTTTATGAGCTTTTGGTCGACTCTAGCTATGTTTATTCCTTCATTTTTGTTCAATCTGTAAATTGTATCAGCATAAGTTGTCTCATAAAAAGACTGCCCTATAGTAATATGCCAACCAAAATGTGGTTTTTCATTGTAGATTTTTGATAGATTATTAAGTTGACGTTTGCTGCTATCTGAAAGCTCGATACTCGTGACAACAGATAATATCCCATTCATAGAAGGAGGGATCACTTTTGTTGTAGTAGGTTTAAAGGACAGTTTAATGGGTTTTTTCGGTGCCTTTTTCATCGCTTCCTCGGGCTTATCAATTTTATAAGCTATGGATAGGTGAGATGGTAGGTCATGAAAAGGTTGTTTGGAGTGAGATAGTGCTCTTATTTCTAACTCTGGTATGATTTTATCTTTCCTAATTATTTTAATGAGCATTTCGGCTTGCGCAGCAACTTTTAACCAAAGGTCTAAAATTACTTTTTGATCCACAGGAACATAGGCATAGTTATCTCTGAACATAAGCTCGGTCTTTAAATTGTAGGGAAGGGTAATATATTTGCTAACTTTACCAGTATCTCGAGCAAAAACTTGAGAAGCTGAATAAGCAAAACCAATGCATGAAAAAATGACAATGAAGAGTTTAAAGCGCATTTGTGAGTTGAACCTTCGATGTTTAAGTTTTAACCTGATGGCCAGCCAATATGATTAGATAGTTACCAATCATAGAACGGTGTAAAAGCTATCTATCAAATAATCATAGAATCCTACAACCTAAATAATCCGACTGTTTAGCGTATGATTTAGATATAATTTTGATTTTATAGAAAAAACCAGAGTGCAGTTATATTTTATTAGCAAGAGAGGGGTGTAATATTTATTTTGATGAAGAAATGAAGTCATTAATCTCGGCCCAATAATTGTTGAAGCCAGAGATGTTTTGGTGATTTGCTCCCTGAATTTCTACAATTCTTTTAGCCCCTTTCCAAGAATCAAACAAGGCCTGTGAATGAGTGAGGGGAATGACTTCATCATGTGTGGCTATGATTTCAAGCAATGGGTGGTTGATGTTCGCCGCAAATTCACTAGATGGAAACGGGTGTTTTAAGAGTAGTTTCACTGGAAGCAAGAAGTATCTTTTCCTAGCAATACTTAAGATGCTGTCGAATGGGGTCACTAGAATAACCCGTCCCACTTGGCGCTTGCTTGCAAGATAAGTTGCAATTCCAGAGCCAAGGCTCCTGCCAAACAATATTATGTTTTCCTTGCTGAAGCCATTTTCCTCAACCACTTGATCAAAAATATAAAGACTGTCTGCAAAAAGGCTATCTTGGCTGGGGGTTCCTTCACTTTTTCCAAAACCTCGGTAATTCATAACTAGTAAAGAACAAGCAGTATTATTTTGTAGCTCTGTAAAACTTCCTGAAACTTCCTCAGCATTACCTCCAAAGTAGATGATAAGCTTGTTAGGGTATTCTTTCTCACCTTTAAGAAACCAGCCATGAAGTTTTACATTCTCTCGTTGAAAGGTAAGCTCGAGATCTTTGTATCGCTCTACTTGGCTTTGGATTAATGGCTGAGGAAAAAAGATCAGTTTGCTTTGAATTAAATAAAGCAAAAGACAGATAATTAAATAAAAGAGAATAACTCTGATAAGGATCATAACAGTCATAAAAAAACCTATACTAAAAAGACTATTGTTAGGCTCAGGTCGGCAAATACCTTATTATTCTATCGTATGGTTTAGTTTTTATCTATTTAATGTAATGAGGAGCAGAATTTGAAACCAAGAATCGGTCTGAACTTCAATAAGTTAAAATCACAGCTAAGAATAGATTGGCTGAGAATTTGTAAACTTTTGTGTGTATTGAATTTAATAATTTGTTTCGCCGGGTTATTTGGTAAATGGCATTGGATGCTAGACAACATAAGCAATTTTATGCTTCTTCAAATCATTGCCGCAACATGTTTTTCATTGATATTATTCTTTGATTCCTATTCATGGTCTTTTTACTCTGTTTTACCAGTTTTACTTGGGCTCGTATCTATTGATCTACCGGGTCGAAAACAGATTGAGATTAATGCTCTATCCAAATATTATACTATTTTAACCTACAACGTTCTTGGGTCTAACTCTGAGTATAAAAAATTGATTGAATATGTTGAAGAAGTCGATCCGGACTTTGTGCTATTAATTGAAGCGAACCAAAATTGGAAAATTAAAATACTGCCCTTAGAACAGAAATTTCAATCGATGATTGCTGAGATTAGAAACGATAATTTCGGCATCGTTTTTCTTTCTAAGCATCCTTTTACCAGTTCCCGAATACAGTCTTTTAGCAAAAAGGAAATTCCCTCTACTATTGCTCAAATGCGGATTGATGAAAAAGAGCTTACTGTCATTGGGACTCATACTTTGCCTCCGACATCACAAAATTTCTGGGACGATCGGAATTTTCATTTGACCGGACTTAAGAATAAATTGGATCAAAGTGACAGCCCATTAATCGTGGCAGGGGACTTGAATGTAAGCCCCTGGTCTAGCTATGGTTCGATTTTGCTCGGCTCAGGAGACTATTTTGATATTTATGATGCTTTTATCCCAACATGGCCAGCTGACTTGTATCCGATGAGCATTACTTTAGATTATGTCCTCTATAACAAATTCATTGAAAAAATTAGTTATCAAGTTGGAAAAAACCTTGGGTCTGACCACCTTCCCGTGATTATGAAATTTAAGCTCTAAGTTGAGAAAAAATTTGTTGATATTTGGGTAGGCGTATCTTGCAATAGTCTATAATTAAAAGATAAATAGACTTTTCGTAACCTTTTTTCTAAGATAGCGAATATTAAGATAACAAAGACATTATGAAAGGTACGCGAAATGAAAAAATATTTGCTTTGTCTCAGTTTAATAGCGACTACAGCGATTGCCTGTAGACCGGAAGAGTCGCAGGAATCTTTCAGCAAAGGAAGTACTGCAAACATTGAAAACAAAACAGATAACACCTCTGAAGCAAGTGAGAATGTTGCTATTTATACAAGTCATTCAGACTTTCTTAACAACTTCGCTTTGGTTAACAATGCTCGCAATGAGATTAGCGAAAAAACTACTTTCAACAGTATTATTGTTGTCCCTTTTGATGAATCTATCCATGGAAACTTCTCTGAGTTTATCCAAGACGATGGAAATTTATATATCGTAGCTAGCGATAGCAATAATGCACAAGAAGGTATAGGGCTTGGTTTAACAGCTAAATTCAAGCCAGGAAAAAGTGTAGATTATTCGAGTAAGATTACTGATCCTAGCGGAATAAGAACTATTAAACGTAATGCTATCCTAAAATCTGATATAGAAGCCGCTTTTAATAGTGCTAAAAATGTTAAAAGACGGGAATTCTATGGTAAGTCTGATATTACTGAAATTAATAACCCTGCAGCCCTAACGAGAGTAGACCGCCTCATAGCAAGTATCGAAGGTGTAAAAGGCAAAGTACCTGAAAATAAGCTGGATGAAGCTTTTTTTGAATTGGGTGTGAACTTTAAAGAAACGGGGATTTTAGGTCCTGGTGGAGGTTATTATAGCTCCCTTAGAGGAAAGAACTATACTAGCATTGAAGATATCAAAAAATTAAATTTCTCTGATCTTGATTTATTAACCAAGGATAGATTAAGCCCTAAGGAATTATTTGAAGTAAAAAACAACTGGCCTTGGCCATCGGATCACCTTCCAGCAGTTTCGGTAGTAGATTTTGCTGGTGCTAAAGTAAAAGTTGGCACTTTGAACCTTCTTAAAAAGGGTTTCGATGATAACAGGTTGCAGACCTCTCAAGGCCTAGGACCACAATTAGCTTCAAGATATTTGGAGCCCGTAACTTCAACGAGAGCTGATACAAGGCCTGCTATTAAACCTAGTGATGTAAAAGGCAGTAGCTCAGTACCCCAGGCAAGACCAGAGAGGGGTGGCTGGAAATTTTCCGAAATTCAGGCAAAAGATGGCTGGGATATTAATCAAATTAGACAGAAAGCTCAGGCCACTTTTATTGAAAAAAGACTGCAAAGTAAGGATGTAAATCTACTTGGTCTCAATGAAGTTAGTAGTGTTCAAGCAACCAGCATCATCGAAATCGCTAAGCGGAATAATTTTTTAGCGATCGTTACTCCTTCTAAGAGAAATGCACGTGATACTGTGACTGGCAGAGTTGAAACCGATTTACTAGATAGTGCCTGATTGGAAACACACCGCCGCCTTTGTATGTAAGGCTTAGAGCACTATAATCTTTAGCGAATTTCCCCAGTTTCTCTAAAAAGGCTATAATTGTCGGAAAATCAAAAGATCTTGGGGGTGCCCATGCGC
>JBGCDR010000041.1:0-10502 GCA_045105515.1 Oligoflexales bacterium | reverse complement strand
TTAATAAAAGTGAGCCATTTTTTTTAAGTTTTTTCTTCCTATATTTTTTTTATCTAGTCACTTTTGGTACTGCGGCTTAGAATTTTTCTGACCTATTTAATGAAAAATTGGAAAAAATCTTATTTGAATCAGCCCTGGGTATTCCAGATGAAATAAAGGATAAAATTTTGCAGCCATTTTTTACGACCAAGGATGTGGGGGTTGGGACTGGTCTGGGCTTGAGCCTTTCAAAAGGAATTGCTGAAATGCATGGAGGGAGTCTACAACTAGATAGCTCCGCAAAATACACTACTTTTATCTTAAGTTTGCCAAAAAACCAAGCAGCCTAATATTAGTCATATCTTACTACAATTGAGTTTAATAATTGTTTTCCAGGCTCAATTCTTACTATTTAATCAAGTTCAAAACTTAGTGGCCGATAATACAGAAGAATGTGTGCGTGTTGAGTTTATTCTTTTTTATCGGGAGTTAATGCCATTAAATTGCTTGCTGAAAATGAGCTGAACTGGGTTGTTGTTCGTTATTGGAGCAATGGAATTATGGAAGTTATTATTAAAGGAGAAATGATTCCTAGTCCTTTGTATTTTTGTAAACAGTTGGCAGAGCTGCAAAAAAAAAAAGGTATGAGTTACAAAAACTTACTGATAGATTGCTCGAATAAATCTCGTTTATATAATGAAATTCTTGAAAACCTTGAGAAAAAATTTGATAGTATTGCTGTTATTATCTGCAAAAAATCAATGCGAGGGATAAATAGAATAATTTATAAATTTTTAAAGGAAGAGTCGAGAACAAGAAAGTTTTTAAATAGAAAGTTGGCAATCGATTGGTTGCTAGCTAATAATCAGGATGATTTAAATAAAACAATAAAAAAAGAAAGTTACTATAAGCAGCAAAAAGAAGCAGCATTCAATTTAATGGCTACGATCGGAATTTTTTGTTCACTATTTATAGGCGTAGCAGCATTTTTTACACTTAACACTAAGGATTTGAGTATTACAAGTGGAGTGTTTTTTCTATTAAGTCTATTAACTAAGTTCCTTTTGAGACACTTTAAATTGGAGCTATGTATAACTCTTTATATAATCATTTGGTTCGTTTGTGCTGTATATGCCATTGAGAATACGGGAGGTCTCTCTGGTCCCGTTTCGTATGCAATCATTCCAATTCCCTTAATGGCTCTATTTTTCTTCAGTATTTTTAATACTCTATTGTTTACATCAGGAGTTATTGCTTATTCTGTACTTTCATTCTACTTTTCTGAATCTAATCAAGATTCTTTATACCTAATTTTGATTATTTCCATCATAATTGCCAATTTATCTATTGGGACTTTCTTCAAGGAGTACATGGAAAAATTAAATAGAGAAGCTAGAAACATCGTTAAAAGTAGTGTAGATGTTCTAAATACTTATAAAAGTAATGATTTTAGTAAACAAGTAGGTAAATCGAATATTCGGGCATTTAATGAACTTGCAGATGGTATCAACACCCTTGGTGAGACGCTAAATAGCTCATTAGAAAGCCTTGGTGATTATCAAGAAAAACTCGAAGTAAAGATAATTGAAAGAACTAAGAAACTAAAATTTACTCAAGAAGCACTGGTTGAATCATCAAAATTGGCAGCATTAGGTGAAATGTCTGCTGGTATTTCTCATGAAATAAATACACCACTAGCAGTTATTAAAACCCGGGCAAGTCAAATTTGCCGTCTCGTTGCCAAGGATAGTTTTGATAAACAGCAGATCAAAGAATTTGCCGGGATAATAGAGCAAGGCTCAGATAAAATATCTAAAATTGTGGACGGATTAAAAACTTTCGCGAGAGATTCTACCAGTGATCCCTTCATTTCTGTTTTCATGTCTCGCTTGGTTGATGAAGCTATATCATTTAGTCGGCACCAGGTTCAAAAAAATGGAGCAGAACTTTACATTACTAATATTCCTATTGATGTTTCTATTACTTGTAAGCCTGGGCAAATAGAACAGGTTTTGATGAACTTGCTCGGAAATGCTCTTGATGCCATAGAAGGTTTAGACAATAAATGGATTAAAATCGATTTTGAGGAATCAGATGAGTTTTTTAAACTGAGAATCACGGATAGTGGATCGGGAATTTCAAAAGAGATCCGGAGGAAGATGATGCAACCTTTCTATACCACTAAAGAAATAGGAAAGGGTACCGGCCTTGGGCTCAGCCTTTCAAGAGGGATTATGGAGCATCATCAGGGGTCTCTAAGCTATGATGAAAAAAATAGAAATACTTGTTTTGTATTGTCATTTCCGAAAAAATTCATGGATCTATTAAGCAATAAAAAGGCTGGCTAAGCTTTTGTAGATCGTAGCTGTTATCGACAATACTATGCTGGCATCGCCGACCTTTCCAGCGCGATAAAAATCAGGCAATTTAAATCTTATGAGACAGCCTTTAAGGCTGGATTTAAAGGATCGGGTAAAACAATTAACATTGCAGGAAGACTACGTATGCTTTCACAAAGGCTGGCAAAGAACTTTACTAATCGCAGCTAAAACAGATGCGGGTAAAAACAAAGATCTTTCAAAAAAATCTAAGGATTATATTGGCCTATCCCTTGATGCAATGCTTAATGGTGACAAAAAAATGAGAATAGAAAAAACTGCAAATTCTGAAATCACCAGTCAATTACTCGTAGCAAAAACGAAATGGGAAAGCTACAAAAAAATTATTGGGGATAGGAAGTGGGAATAAAGTTAGTCAGGATGTCCGATAAAAGCTTGAGCAACAGTCTCCAGAGATACTTTTTGAGATCAAGGCAGTTGGAATGTATCAAGATAAGTAGATAAAATAAGAAATCCTAGTTTTATCTAGTCCTCACTTGATCTAAATGCAGAGAATTAGTCGATTAGCTCTTTAATAGCATCAATTACCTCTGTAGACAGGAGTGGTTTACCTAAGACAGTATGGAAAAGACCCCTATCTTCCTTTTCGACACAATCAAAGGCTGTGTATAGGATGATCTTGATATCTTTATTTATTTCTTTAAGTTTTTTGCTTAGTTCAACCCCATTCATATTAGGCATATTGTAGTCAGTTAATACAATATCTGGCTTGAATGAGCCAAATCTGTCAAGGGCATCTTCGCCATTTGAGGCTGTTTCAAACTCAATTCCCAAGCCTTCAAAACTTGCTCCAAGAACATAAAGCAAATCTTCCTCGTCATCTACCATTAGCACCTTCATGCTCAACTCCCTACTACCCTCGATTTTTTTCTATCAATGATATAATTGCAGAATGCAAATCTAAATATCTTACTGCATATTTGGTCCCTACCTAGAATTATATGAGTCATATTTCAATATTACACTGAGTTTTCAAATTTTAAAGATATTTGATATGGATTTTGTTTATATCATGAAAAATCATCCTCTTTGTAAGGATGAATATTGTTGATATTTTATCATCAAAATTAAATTGCACCAAAAAATATGGTTTTATTTACAAAAAATATCCAGTTGGCATGGCTTGTTTGTTTATCAAGCACCGCTAAGTTTCTTTGATGGTAATTTTACCAAGAAAGCAAGAGAGCAAGCAGGATATTAAAGGTTTAAGCTTTCTGATATTACGTCTGTACTTAGTTTGGAATAAAAGTACTAAGATTTATTTTTTTCCCCGCCGATGACAGATGTAACGGTTTTATAAGACATGGATATTATGGTGAATCACGAACTTAAAGATAATCAACCTTACAACAAGTTTCGTGAGGCGATTTTCTCCTCAGCCTTAAATCTTTCCATAATTGTAACATTTCTATCATTATGCGTTTCACTAGTCTTTGATATGTCTATTGAAGGCGTGGTAGTCGCTGCTTTATGTTTAGCTTATTTTATTTTCGTTCGGCTCGTTTTGCGTAAGCAATCTTATAAAACTTCTGCAATTCTGTTGCTCTCATTTGTATCCATTGTAATACCTGTAAATCAATATTTTATTCATTCAGATGGTCAGACTTCTGTTTGGTGGTATTCAGTTTTGCCAATGGCCTATGTTTTTTTTCTCGGTAAACAGTTTGCATTTGGCGCTTCCCTATTGATAGGCATGTTTGCGGCAGCAATGGATCTTATATTGATTAGAGCTCTAGAGGGAGCAAGTGTTGAAGGACCTAATAGCTCGGATATTATGGGTGCCATCTTTCATGCATTTTCTATCTTTCTTTGTGGAGCGATTTCATATTACTTTGAAAAATATCGAGAATATTTTGAATCCACTTTGATTGATGCGAAAGAGATACTAAAGGAAACATTAAGTAAAAAAGAAGAGGTAGAGAATCTCTTAAATGAAACAAACAGATTAGCTAAAATTGGTGGTTGGTCCCTTAAAGCCGAAACCGGAGAATTCTGGTGGAGTGACCAAGCTTATCGCATTCATGAGTTACCAATCGGGGAAAAAATTAATGTTGCTGACGCAGTTAGTTTTTATGCTGAAGAAGCAAGACCTACCTTTACTTTAGCACTGCAAAAAGCAATTGAATATGATGAAGGTTGGAATTTGGATCTTCCCTTTATCACCAGAAGTGGAAAAAATATATGGATAAAAACCGTGGGCACCGTATCTATTGATTCTGAAGGATCTAAAAGCCTCAGAGGAACTATTCAAGATATTACCGAAAAGAAAGCTAACGAGCATAAATTACTATTAGCGAAGGAAGAAGCTGTGAAGGCTAGTACAGCAAAATCTCAGTTTTTAGCTAACATGAGTCATGAAATCCGTACTCCTATGAATGGGGTACTAGGTAATGCAGATTTACTCCTAGATCAAAATTTAGACTCAGCTCAAGAAAAAATAGTGTCAACCATCATCCAATCTGGGGAGACGATGATGAAAATACTTAATGACATTATGGATATATCCAAAATCAATGCAGGAATTATGTCTCTTGATATGCAGCCATTTGATCTTCACAAGCAGCTTAAATTTATTTATCAATTGTTTGAAGCACGAGCTCTTGAAAAAAGTATAGACTTTCATCTAGAAATTGAAGAAGGGACGCCAAGGTTTGTGAGCTCAGATTCAAACCGCTTAGCTCAGATTCTCACCAATTTGGTTAGCAATGCTATAAAGTTTACACAGAATGGTCTGGTAATTCTTCGGGTGAAAAGCAGAGCTTTGAGACCTGGCAAGCATAAAGTCTTTTTTGCAGTAGAGGATGACGGAATTGGGATTGCTGAGAAAGAGCTAAGCAACGTGTTTGCAGATTTTACTCAAGCAGATGCTTCCACCACAAGAAAATTTGGTGGGACAGGATTGGGATTGTCCATATCTCAAAAACTGGCAAAGCTATTTGCTAGTAAAATAGAGGTAAAGAGTACCCTCGGAACTGGTTGTCATTTTTACTTTGAGCTTGAATTAAATGCTGTAGATAATTTAGAGACAAATGAAATAATGAAAAATCCAGAAGAAATAAAGTTTCCCGAGTTAAGTGTTTTGTTGGTTGAGGATAGCCTTATTAATCGGGAGTTGGCACTTTCTTTTCTCGAAAAATTCAAAATTAATTGTCACACAGCAGTTAATGGAAAACAGGCGGTTGCAATGGTAGAGCAGAACACCTATGACCTGATTTTTATGGACTGTCAGATGCCGGTCATGGATGGATATGAAGCCACAAAGTTGATCCGCCAATTAAATTTGAATCGCCAACCAATTATTATTGCTATGACAGCAAATGCTATGCTTAGTGATGAAGAAAAGTGCCTTGAAGTGGGTATGAATGACTATATGTCCAAACCAATATACCGGTCAAAACTAAGCAGCGCCCTAACAAAATGGAGCAATAATTTAGGCTCCTTTGGATAAAGGGTTATTCAAAGAATTTTCTTTCTGCACGGAAAAAGTATTATTTCTAATAACCTGTAAATAGCTTTCAACTAAAAAATGGTTTGGTTTTGGGGGGGCATTATGGATCTTAGAGCATCTTTAATCTGTTTAGAAGGCAAATTAAATAAAATAGTGTTAGCTAGATTTCTATGTTGTTCAAGAAAGAATTCCGAATTTCTAAGCACAATATTTTCCATTTGGTACATCATGAAGCTATAATCCATAGCCGATCTCACCATCTCGTCTAGCGTTCCTTGTTTATGCGCTAAGAGAAAAGGGAAGTGCTTAAGAGTTATCACAGAAGGGTTCGAATTTAGTTGCTCAATTTGGAATGCTGTATCCCAGATAAATATATCTAATTCATTGCCAACTTTGTCCCAAACTTGATCCCATAATTGGTCTCTTATGTGTCCACCAGCTCTTTGCTCGATTATGAGATTCAGCTGATCGAAGGTTTGAAGGCTTATATCTTGTGCCAGATGGTCGTCTAATTGTTCTTTTATTTCTTTGATTACAGTTTCTCTTGCCTTACTCCACCAAATGTGTGTCCAAGTTAATAATTCAATTAGCACACTTGCTAAGTTCTCATGGTTAGATTTAAATGCAGGTAAATGAGAAATTATCCTATCCATAGCAAAAGTGGTATTGAAGAAATACTCGAGCTGGGCATAGCTTTGTTTATGGTTTTTTGGATCAGCTTTTAGTAAAATTTCTAATAAGATATTGGGAAATTTTTTAGAAAGTTCGACAATATTTTCAATCGTTGATATCGGAGTGTGCTGTTTTTTTTTCAGATATTCATTTAAAAATAAACAAAGGTCATTTTCGACCACTATGTGAAAATAACTGGATTTACGTAAGTTCTGTCCATTTGGACTATCTACAGGTGAGGATACATATGCACCAAACAATCTATGACTGGATTTATTGCTTTCGCTATAATCAACAAGCTCTTCTTCTTTGAGAAAGCCGAAAATTCTGAAAGTCAGATCATCTGCTATTTCGAGTATTGGGGGCTTATTCTCGGGTTCTGTTCCATATACAAATAAGGGAAAAATAGCTAAAAGAAAAAACAAAAAATAGTTGAGCATCAGGATTACCTCAATAATGAACTCAAAAAAAGGCGGTTTTATCTTCCTCATTTATCTAACATTTCGCAAGTTTAAATAATGAATTCTCATGCCTATCAACAGTGAACGACGGAAATTGTAAAGTAAGCCTTAGATGTGGTAAAAACAATCCTTGAATCCTACTTAGGTCGTGTTCAGAGCCTATATTGAGAATTAAATAGGAAGAATAGGTGTTAAATAATAGCTTGTTACAAGGTGTTTTTATGGATTCATAAGGAATTATTGCTTGTAAAAACCCACATATTTTCGTAAGAACTGGGGGGATTGATTACTTAATTTGTGTGTTAGCTATTGAGGAAAATGTTTAGTGTTTGTGAAATCCTTTTTAATTCTGCTTTTTTTATGTGTCACCTTTACCAATACAAACTCTTTTGGGGAAATGCCAGAAGAACTGACTGATACAAGCGCTTTTGCGGAAATATCAGCAGAACAACCTGATACAATCGGTTATGGGGAAATGTCAGTAGAGCAGAGTATGAAAATTGATCGAGAAATGGTGATTGAGCAAATTAAGGTTATGCAGAGGCGGGAATCAGAAACATACCTCGTTGAATACTACTTTCCAGAGGACACTTACGATAGTGATTCCTCTGGCGAATCTGTGTCACAAATTACACCTCTTTGGAGGGAAAAAATTTGTGAGTGGGCTTTTCAGGTTGTGGACCACTTTGATATCAATCGTAAAGTTGTAGCTTTTGCCATTAAAATATTGGATCGTTATTTGGCGGAAACTAAAATTAGCACTAAAGAAGAATTCCAATTGGCGGCGACAACAGCACTTTATTTTGCTTTCAAAACTCAGGAACCTCGGAGGGTTGGTATTGAAGCAATGGCTGAACTTAGCAGGGGAAAGTTTGACTCCAAGCGCATCGCTGAAGAAGAACTGAAGATCATGGAGTCTTTGGAGTATTGGCTTAATCCGCCTCTTGAAGACGATTACCTTTTAAGATTTATGAAACTTATAAATACTAATAGTTCTTTGGGAACTCCAATTTATCAGAATGCACTTTTTGTTACAGAGTTATCGCAGCATGAGTCGTTTTTTATAACATTTCCAGCTGCGTCAGTGGCATTTGCGGCCCTAGTTAATGCTATAGAACGTACTTACTTTGACTATTATGAGTATAACCATAAGAGATTTCGCTATACTTTAAAACTCGATGATGATAGCAAAAACCAGTTTTACCAAAATGCAGCAAGAGAATTTGGTCTTGAAATTGATTCCACTGAAATTGTTGAGCTGAGAAGTCGGTTGCACCTTGTTAACGAAACAAATACAGGAGCTTAGTTTGGTCTCAATTGCCTTGCAGAGCAAATGAGAGTTTCGATGGATTTCATCAAGAATCGTGCTATAATTATTTCGTAATTTGTCAATTTAATTGGCAAAAGTAAATACTACCGAGATTCTAGATGAACAAGCCTGAAAACCAGAATAATGACAAGTTTTCTCTCACGAAAACCATTCAGAATTCTCAGATAATGCCAAAGGCTCTCAAGGATAAACCTAATAAAAATCGAATCGCATTGATTATTTTTCTTGTCTTGCTGCCTATTATTATTGGCCTAATATCATACTTGAGCAGTGGATAATTTGAGCCACCTAATTATCTTGAAACGATTTAATAAAGCCATGCTTCTATCTCATATCAGCTCCCAATGCCAACAGAAGTAAAATCGCCACAAAAAATTTGTAGACTGCATTGTTTGTGAATTAATCAGCCATAATTGAGTATGAGTTGTAATAACAGATGAAACGGTTAGTATATTGGCAGGTTATAATTATAAAAAAAGAATGTAGGAGGGATTGTATGAGATATTTGTTATTGGTTTATCTTTCAGTGTTTTCTTCCACCTTAATGGCCGAAAGGTTTCAACAGCCGGCAAGGCACTACAAAATTAGCAACTATACCAATCTAAAAACAAGCGAACTTGCAGTAGAGTATTTTTGGTCCATTCAAAATGGATGGGGTGGAACGATCAAAAGTAATGAAATCAATATAAATGTAAATGAAGATGGTACTTATATCATTCCCGAGATTAATGAGAGTTCATTCAGTATTTGGGGTGTTTCCTTCCGTTCTTCTTTATCAATAAAAAATAAGACAGGGAAACTGATCAAGATTTTCTATCATGTTAGTGGTGGTTTAAGGAATGTTGCATTGATTGATATTGAAGCTTCTGAGTTTGAATTGTCTCAGGAACTTGCAAATCCAGATCGTTTTGAAGCTGTCATGGAAGTTGAAGCGAATCCTGAATCTAGTTCTGATGGCTGGGTTGATATTGCTGGTGAGATTTCAAAGAAATCTCTTCAATTTCCTTCTAAAATATTGGTCGTTCCATTTGCAGGTAACGAAGACGATATCCAGTTTTCATTCAAGTTAAAATTTACTTCTAAAAATCAGAATAGTAAGTTGATGTATGTAGATTCTGCATATGTTTATCGGTATGAAGGTGAATTAGGAGGAGATTATGCTCAAAATCTTCTTTCCATCCCTTCTGACATGCCAAGAAATATAGAACCCAATGAACCTAGTTTAAATTAAAGCTAGACTATTCATTCTAACAAGTTTAATGGGTCATTTTCCCACTCATGGGAGAAATACCTTAAATCGTCTTCTGTTAGCTGATTTTCGATATTATTGGTTAATTTGCCATTCCAGATAAAACCAATGCTTTCTAGTTGTTCAATACGACTTTGGCTCATAGAGCTGCATTTTTTAGACATTAATTGCTTGTATTGTCTTCGTTGGCATTTTACCCAAGTAGCTAGTTTTTTATTGGGGTTGTTGGATGAAACATTGCAATGACCGTTGTTGATGGAAAAATCTCTTAATTGCCTGTACATCTCTTGCCACTTCTGTTCATGAGAATTCCATATAAAACCAATATCATTGAGTCGATTGAAACGCTCAAAGCTGAGTGTCGATGAATGACCTTCTTCTAAAAGTTTGTGCTGTCGTCTTTGACGCTTTACCCACCTGGCGAGTTGAGGGTTTGCGGGATAGGTGTGAGGCACATTTACATGCTGATAAATCTGATAAAATTTCAAAAGTTCATTATAGCGGGTATTCCAGCTATCAATTTGGAAAGATTTGAATCTAGTATCAGATTGATTATTAGCTAATAGTAAACCTTCAAACATTACGAATGCAATTAAAATCAGTTTCTTCATTTTTAAGCCTTATTTTATTGATTATACCCTATTATTCAAACTTAAAATCAAGTGGATAATTATAAATTATTGGCAGCTAAATTGAATGATTTCAAGATTCTCTTTATAGATTCTTGATCAGGTACAGCTCTCCAAATTGATCCATCAAACCGGAGGATTTCAACTCCATATTCAGTCAGCTCGGCGAAGAGATGCTTTGCTATTAGGTGTTGTTTATTACTGGCAAGACGAAGATTAAGCTCCCATTAACACCTACTTTCCATGTATAATCACTGAAACCGCAAAAGATATGATGTAAAAACAGAAAAAACCGCCATATAATATATATGTAATATCAACATGCTATGATTAAA
>JBGCDR010000040.1:0-117013 GCA_045105515.1 Oligoflexales bacterium | reverse complement strand
ACTGGGAACTTTAGCAGCTGGAATTGCTAATGAGATTAATAATCCTCTTAATCATGTTTACGCTCTCATTAAGCCATTGCGCATTATGACTCGCAATATTGGTAACAAGAAAAAACAAAAGAAAATAGATACGGCATTATTTGCGATGAAAGATTGTTTGGAAATGACCTTTTCTATAATTCATAGTCTTAAAAGCTTTACAGGAATTAATCAATCTGAAGTCAAAGAAATCAAGTTAATTCAATCAATAAATCATATACTAACTATTCTTAAAAGTAAGACTCGTAATATCAAGATCAATATAAATGTCCCAGAAAATCTTAGTATTATAGGAAATAACGTCAGTCTTAATCAAGTTATGATGAATTTGATAGCTAATTCTTGCGACGCAATTCCAGATGATAAAATTGGGAGAATCGACATTACTGCATACCAAAAAAATAGTCGAGTCTATTTGCAAGTAAAGGATAATGGTACTGGAATTTCCAAAGACCACCAAGAAAAAATATTCGATCCTTTTTTTACTACTAAAGAAGTGGGCCATGGAATGGGGCTGGGTTTACATGTCTGCCAAATTGAAATAAATAAAATAGGCGGAAACATTAGTTTTACTTCAGCGAAGGATCAAGGAACAAAATTTGAGATCGCATTGCCAAAAGAATATGAATTAAGGAAAAGTGCATGAAACCTGTCATCTTTTATATTGACGACGAAGCTTATGCGTTGACGGCTTTCGAGATGAATGTACCAGAAGATTGGGATGTTTACACCTATACATCACCATTACAAGCGATAAATGACTTCGAAAAGCATAAACCTTGGGTAGTTGTAGCTGATCAGCTAATGCCTGAAATCAAAGGAGTTGATCTACTAAGCATTGCATCAGTTCACTTGCCAGAAGCGATTAGGATACTGACCACCGCTTATTCAGGTGAAGATCTTCTTATACAGTCATTGGAAAAAGCAAAGGTTTATGGATATATTACGAAACCTTGGTGTGAAAATATCATTGAGAATACAGTTGGAGGAGCAATTGAGCTTTATAAAGCTAAAAATGAAAGGGATAAGTATTATTTGCAATTGGAAAAAAACAATCAGGAATTGAAAGAAACTCAGAAAAAATTAGAAAAATATTTGAATGAATTAAAGGCCTGGTTGCCACCGATGATATACCATATGGTTGTAAATAATATAGAAATACCTGAAACTGGCTGCTTTGTTGGGATTACTTATGATATTATTTCAAGTTCTAAAATAAGAGATGTAAAAGTTGATGGCAAGCCTCTTAAAAGTGTTGTTGCTGCATTGTTTGCCCAATGTGTTATGAAATATGGAGGTTTTATTGAGTGCCATGCAAGTGATTATGCCTTCGCTCATTTTGGTTTATTAAAAAACAGTAGTGAAGCCTGCAATCAAGCAATGAGTGCTGCAAATGAATTTCGAATGAGCCTTAGATCTTTATCTGAAGTTAATGAATTAAGTTTTGAGTGTGGAATAGCATTACATAGTGGTGAAAATGTTAACCAGACAATTAATAAGGTGACTGTAATTAAGGATGATCTTATTCTCAACCATAAATGGTATGAAACAGATTCTTCAGAAGTAGATTTACTACATAGACTTGAAAAAATGGTACATGGCCTGCCAGGATCGAATATTATTGTCTCTAAAAATTTTTATAATAGTATTTCAACAAGGTATCAAAAAAAGTTCGAGTACTTAGGAAGTTACTTAGCAAAAGGTCAAGATCACCCTATAGGTATATACCTTTCCAAGAGTGATATAGTCAAGATATCTGATGTTAAACAATTTATAATTCGCAACTTAATCGATGGTAAGGGAAATAAATTACTTGAAAAGGTGGTTGGCTAAAAAAAAATTACTCTTTTTGATCGCCGCTTAAAAGGTCATGGCTTTTACCAAAAGCTTTTCTGATGTAATTATTATAGAGATTAAAGATGTATTCTTGAAGAAGGTCATTTTCAAGGACTTCAGGGGAACTCTTTTCTGTAAATTCTTTTAGCGATAAATGCATATCTTTGAAAGCAATGTACCCGAACAAACTTTTAAATTTCGGTAGATTGTCATAAAAATTTACTAGATCATCACACTTTTCTAGGACAACATCGATTTTGGTAGGCATACATCTTCCTTCAAGAAGCTATCGAACATTTTGTCATCATCTATATTTTAACGTGAAAATGGAGTGCTTCAAAGTAATACTATAAAAAGTTAGATAAGTAGGAATATATTGCACACTCGAAAATTTATATGATTTTAGTGAGGGAATCTCTAAGACATTCGTAGAGAAATTCTTTTTGTTGTTCATTAAGACTTATGATACTAACTCCATGCATAAATTTCCCATCTTCTGGATTGCTCCATCGAACCTCGCAGCTAACAGTCGGTATGTCATTGATTTTAATGAACTCTTCAGTAAATTTATCGCTTTGATGAATGTTAAAGTCAAAATTGGTTCCTGGTTTTAGATCGTTTGGAAATAAGAGAGCATAACCTGAACGAGAAAAATTGATTAAGCGACATTCCCCAACAGACGTACCAATCATGATGTTTTTATCTGTATCCACGGGCCATCTTGGAGCTCTTCCCTTGTAGTGCTCATGTCCATAAAAGGCTTCTTTTGATTTTTCTAATATATCGTAATGATCTATGAATGGAAGAAATTCGATAACATTAAACAGTTTTTGGTGATGTTTTATTTTTATTTTTCGCCTACGTATGCCTGGTAGACCTAGATGAAAGTCATTTGCAAATTGTAGTGAATCTTCAGATAATAGTATTGAAAATGGATCGCATGCGGATTCTAAACGCTGTGCAAAATTGACTCCACTACCTATTAGGGTGAAGTCAATGCGCTCATTATTTCCTAAATCCCCTATATAAACTTTTGCAGAATTTATCCCTATTCTTATCGGTACATAAGGTTCACCTTTATTGAATTTTTCGATGCTTCTCCTCGAATGCTCTAATTGAATCTCTTTTGCACATGCTATTGCTTGATCAGCATGATTTTTGGTAGTACTTCCGCCAATATAGTTATAACCAAAAAAGCAAAGCATTCCGTCACCCATTGTTTTATCTACAACTCCTCCGAACTTATGCACTGTTTCTGAGAAATATCCCATAGTTTCTTTTAAGCGTGAAAAAACTATTCTTGGATGCGCATTCTCAGCCATGCTCGAAAAAGACACCATATCGATGAACATAATCGTCAGTAGCTGTTCACTAGCTTCACGACTTATCGCTGCTGGATTTTTAATAAGTTCCTTAAGCGAGTTGTGAGAAACTAAACCAGATAGTGCGATTTCATAAGCTTGTGATATACGAGCTTGTCTTGACATCTTTACAGAGAAAAATACGATCCCTCCTACTAGAAACGAAAGTATATAAGTAAGCCAAGGAACAATGATTCCAAAAAAACAAAATAGTGCGATGCTTCCGAAAAAAAATCCTGAGAGTAAGCTCAACATTACTACCCAAAACCACACTGGACTTAGAAGCATCCCACACATAGCACCTAGTAGCGAACCTAGTGGAATCAGAGGCTTTGCAATGTTTAGAGGAATAAGCCATTCTTTAGTCATAATACTATTCACTAAGGATGTAATTATAAATCCCCGCGGAATCCTTCCTATTGGGGTATTTCCCATATCAGTATTTCCAGTAAAAAACAGAGGAAGTATGATTACGATATCACCTTCTTTAATTTTTTTGAGGCTTCTATTTTGGGTTGCTCTTTTATAAACTGGATATATGCTTTTAGTATTTGTATATAATTCATTTTTTGTAGGAAAGTTTACGGCGATGAGATTTTTATTATCTAGACGTACTGGGACTTTGTCAATCACTACTTCTTCGTCAGAGATTTTTAAACTATCTGCAGTAAGCAAAGTAAGGTGTGGAATTACCACATTTTCGTCTACTCGCCTAAAGGGTTCCACCCTACCTATATACTCATAGTTTATATGGCCAATTCCATGAAAGAATGGTTCAAGTACTTTTTTAGGCCCAAATGTATCGTGATCTAAGATTGACAACCAATCCGCATTAGCATCTTTGTTCAGTAAAGAACGGTTAAGATTAAATTCGGGACGTTCTAAGTTTAAATAGCGATCATGGCTTAATTTTTTCAATTGTTTATTTTCCCGTGCTTTTGTATGACACCCAATAAAAATAGGAACAGAGCCGACAAGTGCATTGCGAAAGGTATCAATATCTTCATCTTCATTGATGACCCCAAATTCTTTATCAATAATAATCAGTTTTGGATTTGATTTAGAAATTGTTGTTAGTATGGAGGACCAATTTGTTAATCTTATTTCGTCTCTGGATATTTTTCTCACTGCGTAGTCATCGAGGGCATAGATTTTTAAATTTGGGTGTAATTTTGGTGCTAAATCGAAACGCTCTCTAATATTAAATTGCATTCTGTGGGCGAGGTCTAGCTCGGCAAAATCACCTAGATCACTAAAATGAAATGAAAACATGGTGAATAGGATACAGAAGTACCAGATCAGAAATCGCTTGTTACTGATGACCTGATTGTCTTCTGAGTCTTTTAATGTCATAATCGACCAACCTACTCACTACTTTGCGGATACAACATTATCCACTTCGTCTATCGGTTCCTTATAAATTGGATAAAGGAATTCCGTATGGTAATTTCTTAGAAAAATTAATTAATTAGTCATAATAACTATATGTTAAGGCCATCGTTAAAGTCATCTTGCTGTATGATAGTATGGAGGAAAGACTAAAGAACATGAATGATTGGAAGAACGATATTTATTATAATACTTAAATATTTAGTTTGAATCTCTACACTCTTTTTTATTAAGCTTCAATTTAGCTGTTGCTAGAGGCTGAGTTGATAACTCTAATGTCCCTTTCGAAGAAAAATTTATTTTCACCAAAGGCAGGCTCTAAGTCTGTCAACCATTTTGCTTCAGCGGAAAATTTTGCATAAAATGGCTTTCCAACCCATTCAGGATTTCTAGCTTGTAAAAATTTTAATACAAAGACTTTTTGACCTTTAAGAAACTGAACATCTTCGATGCTTACCTTACCTGGACTAGCGGACATTGAAGGTCCTCGTGCTGTTCTAGCCAATCCAGAGACATTCTTAATTGCATTTTTATAGACATCTAATGCTTTAACCAATGGGATTGCAAAATAGTTTTGCGGTCCAGTGTCTCTCTCCACAAACATGTAGTAAGGGACTATGCCTATTCTTACTTGAATGTTCCAATTTTTTTCCCAAATTTGATGCTTGTCGTTAATATGCTTTAAAATTGGCGATTGACTACGGATGATTGCTCCTGTGCCCTGAATAGCTTTAATTGCTAGTTTTGCAGCATCAGTTTCTATTTCGCGATGGTGATTAATATGTGCCATAAAGGCTAAGGTTTTGTTTGCCGCGACTACTTTCTCGAATAGATTAAGAATTTCAGCTGAGTCGCGGTCAGATAAATATCGGTACGGCCAATAGCTTAGGGTCTTACTTCCAATTCTGATAGTTTGAATATGGGAGTATTCTCGTCCAAGTAAGGGTTCTATATAGGTTTTGAGAATTCTTGCATTCATGATCATCGGATCACCACCTGTAATTAGTACATCAGTAAGTTCTTTGTGATCTTTGATGTACTCGAGAAATTTTCGATGTTGGTCCGTTGCAAATTTTAAGTCATTAAGGTCTGAAAACTGTGCCCAGCGAAAACAAAATGTACAGTAGCTATGGCAAGTTTGACCCTGCTTAGGGAATACTAATACAGTTTGAGTATATTTATGCTGAATTCCTGGAACGAGCTTATCATTATGGGTGGGAACATTAGAAGTTAATTGTTCAGAAGGGTGTGGATTTAAATCAAATCGGATTTTTTTTACTGCCTTATAAAAGGCTGGTGATTGACCTTGATCAGTACTTAGTAATTGGGCAATAGTTTTGAAATGAGGTTCACTCAACATTTTTTTTTGCATAAAATTTAGATGATATAGGGGATCTGACTCAAGATTATCCCAATCGATTAATTTATCAGTTACGTAATTATTTACTCTGAACGGAAGGATGGAAGCAACTACCTTAAGTTCAAATTGTTTTTCTTTAGATACCTTTGTAAATTGGGGAAGCATATGAATGTTGTCTTTAGTATAGATCTTGATTTTTGGCTTTATATTTGACAGCATGGTTGTTTCTCCAATATTTACTGCTTCTTAATATTCTTTGATGACTATTCAATCTCCAAATTTTAAGGTATCCAACTATTCGCATGACAATTGTTCAAAGTCAAACCTATTTCAAGATTTTTGTTCATGATTTCCTAGATGAAACACGAATTTTTCCTTTGAAGAATTGAGTGTTAGATTTTAATTCATTTGTTGATTTATTTCGTTTGAAAGCTAGATTAGATATCAATGATATGAATATATTTTAGGAGCAAAAATTGAACCGTGATAAACTCGGATTAACGACTGGTATTTTCTCTTATTTTGTTTGGGGGCTCCTACCTTTATACTGGAGGCTTTTAGCTGGATTAGATTCCAAAGAAATTTTGTGTCATCGATGTTTATGGTCACTAATCCTGGTAGCAGTTCTTTTTATAGTCAGAAATCCATCAAAAAAAATTGTTGACTTCTTTTCAATTAAAAAAAAATATTGGCTAGCGATAGTGGCAGGAACACTTTGTATAAGCTTAAATTGGTTCATTAATATCAAGGCAGTAAATTCAGGTCATGTTGTTGAAAGCAGTCTAGGTTATTATATAAATCCAATTTTTTCGGTCTTCTTGGGGACTATAGTTTTCAAAGAAAAGCTTAGTTCGAAACAATGGTTAGCTGTGCTTATAGCAAGTGTTGGAGTGTTACTATTAGTTTATCTTCAAGGAGAAATTCCATGGATATCATTGTCTATTACATTTACCTTTGGTTGTTATGGTATGTTTAAAAAGCTGTCACCGGTGAGCACAACCTTACGTATGCTTATAGAACTCTCAATATTATCAGCCTTTATAATTCCTATATTTTATTACTGGGAATCCACTAATCAATTTAACTATCATTCATACTCCTTTGTCATCAAATTGCTTTTATTTGGAGCTGGATTTGCAACCATTATACCTCTACTTTGTTTTGGTCATGCGGTCATAAACCTAAAATTGTCTACCCTTGGATTTCTACAGTATATTGCACCTACCCTACAATTTTTAATGGGTGTTTTGGTTTTTAAGGAGTCTATTGGTGTAAACTATTTTATCGCTTTTGGATTTATATGGACAGCAATTGCAATTTATACAGTGGACCGAATTAAAAGACCAAAAAATCAAGATGCAGATTCGATAATACTTATTGGTGCTCGTTAGTTAAGAGAGGATGATTAGAAATAAAATTATCGATTCTCACCCGGCATTTGTGGAGTTCTGGTCTTTGAATATAGCTTGGATTTACCATATCCAGAAGTAATTTTCTGAGTGATAAATAGGCACTTTTGTTGTTTTTTGTACGATTATCTAAAAACCATTTCGAGAATAGTCCAATAATTTCTTCATTTTTACGTTGTTTTATTCGATCAACAATATCAGCAGATTTCTGAATATTATACATTTTTCGAAGAAATGAAAGACAAATTTCATATTCGGTCCTGAAGCCAAATAAAGCTAATAAAATCATTCCAAAGCTAAAGGTTTCCCTTTTCTTAAGGTGAGCCCAAAATTGCTTCGATAGAGAGTAGCGATTAAAGAGTTCCGGAGCTAGATTAACGGTAGTTCCTAGCATTTGAGAGATACTCTTGTTTTCCTGCCATTCTTCCTTCAATAAGGAAAATTCAAAATCAATAAGAACACAAGTAAAATTATTATAAGGCTCAGAGATGTCTGATATGCCTAGAGCTTTACAAACAATATTACCAAACTTTATATCCCTATGAATTAAGCTGCTTTGTAATTGCTCATAATCTTCAATGATAGGTTTTATCATGTTCCAACGATAAGCAAGTTTATTGCTTTTCTTGTTAGCAAATTTTTGTAGTGTGGTCTCATATTTATCATATATTGAAATTACTGCTCCTTTAGATCGATAATTTGGAAAAAAATCAAAATTATATGGTTTTAGAATACTCTTGAGATGACTGAATTGATTTGTAATTCTGTGTTCCCGCAAATTTTTATCCCTTATTTTTTCTTTGTCACCATAAGAGATTAAAGCCACTAGATTTCTATTGGAGTTATTAATATCGATTGCATTATAGACCATCTTATTGTGACCTTTTCTTAATAATTTAGAAAACAATATATAAATTGATTGGTCTTTAAACTTGATAATATCAAAATGGCAATCTCTATATAAATTTTTATTCTTATATTTATTAACTAAATTTGGGTCACGGTTATCTATGATTATATCTAAATAGTTTTTGCAAATTCGTTTGTTTTCGCTGAAGATATCCATAGGTCGTGTGTATCTAACAATTTTTTTCCATAAAGATGTTGTATTTAAACTTACGGGTATATTGGCTTTGCTAATGTCAAGAGTAAGAAAAATATTAAGATTTAGCAAAAATAATAATATCAAGAATGAGGATCTCATTTTAATCTCCGTTCGTTGGTACAAAGGAATTGTTAAATGCTTACTATAATTATATCGATTTTTCTTCCATTTCTATCTTAGAAATCAGAAGATGGAATTGTCCTTTATGTAATATTATTATAATAAATAGTTCGTAAATAAATATGTTGAAAGTCTAATTTAATATCTACTTGATTTTTAAGCTTGGTAAGCGTATAGCTCAACTAATAAACTTTTTAAAAGAAAAAACTGATTAACAATATTCAGAAATTCGGGGAGTCATGATGAGATCAGATCAATATCATAAAAAGGTACTTTGTATCTTGATGGCATTGGTACTATCAAACCACATTGCATATGGTGGAGATACTGAAGGGCCCTCAGATCCGTTTGATGGAGATGGGGGAGACGAGATGCAATTTTTCTTTTTTGCGTTTCCTTATGTAGGACCAGATGGTGGTCGGCAAATTGTTAGGTTTTTAGGAAGTCCAGCTTGTTCTGATGGTAACCTGGCTCCCGTCCCTTTGGATACTAATCCAGATAATGGGGATTACTTACCTTATCCAGCTGATCTACCTACACCTTATATGATTCGGCCTCCTATTATCTCATCAGGTGGAGGGTATTTTAAGCCAGATGGGACCTATGTCTTAGATGAAGGAATTAACGAGAATCCTCACCGCGTGGTAGATCGAAGAGCGCTTACTTTAGGTATTGGTGCTATAGCAGGAGTGGGATGGACAGTAGCTGGTCCAGTTTTTCCTGCAATAGGGGCATCTATTTTTCCAAGTCGGTCTAAAAAGGTTAAAACACAAAGAATGGTTGATTCTCACAACGATGCAAGAAGCGTTGATAGGATGAAGATACCCAAAAAAACGAAAGATATCGAAAAGTGGAATGTAGGAGATAAAATGTCTTACAACTCTACGGGTAGTATTTCAATTAGTGGACTTTTTCATGCTTTAGGGTTGGTTGTGGGGTCAGGAATAAAATATAGCGGGAGTTGGGAACACGAGATAACAAGAATATCAGATAATGAAGTAAAAATGATGATTACAAACAAAAAGTTGAGGGGAGCAAATACAAAAGGCGGAGTTCTTTTCATATCAAGAGCTGTAAAGGGTTATGAAAAGGATTGGGAGAAAAGTTTGGTGCTGAATTTCGACCTTACCAAGGAAGAAGCGCGGTTTGCGTTAGATCAAGCATTAAATGGCAAGCTCAATAAAGCATATGACCTATCCGTAGAAAGAGAAAGCGGAGAGCCTATTAATAATCCAGAACTGTCTGGTGTTACCCATCAAAGAACAATTGAGTCAAAGGGAAAGAAAAAGATAAAGAGAAAATATGTACGATTTCCAATTCTAGTAAAATGGAAGATGAAGAATGTAGATGCAAAAAAATACACAGCAAAAATTAATCATGAAGAGAATATCAAAACCGATCTTATAGTCTCGGAGCTGAATAAAAATCGATATCACAAACATTTAAGAAGTCCATTTAAGAAAGAAAATTTTAAGTTTTTTAGCTTTAAGCATGTAAGTTTTAAAAAGGCTTCCCAAGGAGTTGCCGCAAAAACCTATTCAGATGATCCTATGATCGAAGACTTTATTATGGATGATGAGAAAGATGGAATAGCACTTAAAATGTCTTGGCATTATTCAAATGATCATGCAACACAAAAAGGAGCAGAGAAGGCAGTCAATAAGTTTATGCATGAAACAGGGCACAAAAAAGACCTTGCTGTAGCTTTTCCAAAAAGAAAAAACTTAGGTTATGTTGGGATAGATTTCAAGCTGTTAATGCGTAAAGCTGCTATTTCTAGATTAGTTCAGAAGATTGAAGGAAACCCTAGATTCTTGCAAGAACAAGGAGAAGAAGTTCTTAGTGATTTTTTTCGTGATAAAAATAGAAATCTTGATCGTCTCTGCCTGAATAAAAACGACGAAATTGATTATAAATGCGTGAATAAGGTTAAAACAGATGTTAATAAAAAATTGAATAAAATTAGCATTAAATTGGTCAAAGTTGTGAATGAAGATCTTACAGATGAGGAAAAAAGCCAATTATTATCAGAGTCTGGAAGAAAAATTATGGAAGACCCAATTGTTTTCAATACTTTACTTAAAGCCGATCCTAAAATAAGAGCAACTTACAGGGTTCGGGGAGAACACTTTGTTCCGTATGAAACAAGAGTTTCATACTAAAAAATCTAGCAATGGTAACTCAAAGGAATGAAAAAAGCTTAAAATATATCGTCAGGAGAATTTAAAAAATGCAATTTGAGGTAAGGCTATTATTTAGTATTGTTGCATTGAATATTTTTTTTGCAAAAATAAATATACTAAAAGCAAATTCTGATTCGGGTATCGATTGTATTGATAAATATAGCCAGAGTATAGTTTTGATGATTGAACAAGGAGGAGAATCAAAAGATATTTCTGAGCTCAGACGAGTGAGAGCTTTGATCAGAGAGTCCTATAGAAAGATTCCTATTTTAGGATCGAATGAAGAAAACGAAGAGGATGAACAAGAAGTGCGCTCAGCCTTCAGAATGCGAAAGGATCGAGAGAAAAAAAATGCCCAATTAGATCTCGAACAGTTAGCTAAGGACTCTGGTTATTCATTAGAAGAAACTGCTCGAATTCTTCGGGACTCTACTAGGTATGCTGGTCCAGTTTTATGTACTAAAAATGAACTGTTTCAAAATCTACCTTCTATATCTGAGATAGAAAGAGCAATGCGAACTCATTGGTTGAAAAGGCAGATTCGCAAAGATCAACGTTATCAGCTTGTATCAAAATGGCGAAAAAGGTTTGATCAATATGAAGGTCAATTCCTCTTGGGGATGGAAGTTGAAGTTGAATTTAGTGGATTAGAGAATGCGCCTTTATTAAAGTACCTTGATTTAGATTATATCTATAAGATATGGAACAAAAATTTTCCAGAGGAAGTCGACAGTAAACCACCCAATAAGCACAGAGATCTTGTAAGGGATTTAGTAAGGTTTGCAAAACTTATTAAAAGTCGCAAGATAAAAGATGATGGTAAAACACTCCGAGTATTTCCTTTAAAAACCGTTGGTACACCTTTATATTTTCACAATATCAATATGTTTTGGGATGATGGGGCGATTGAATTTAATCATGAAAAACCCTATAAAAATCCTGCTGATATGCTTGAAAGTCTTTATATTATTTCTGAAGGATCCTTATTTGAGAAAGAAATATTTGAACCCCGATTTCAGTTCGAAAAAACTATTTCGCGAACTAATTTTCATATTAGTACGCAAAAAAATAGATCAGAAATAGATGATTCTAAGCAATATTCGAATGAAGTGAATCTTAAAAAGCAAGATATTAGAGGAATTTGTTATGAATTCAATAAACTTCTTGCACTTCGAATGGTAAAAAGGGGTCTTGAGAATCAGGAACGGTTTGGGGTAAACGATTTCAGTCCTTTTCAATTGTATAAAAAGCATGATATTTCGCGATATCGCTCTGGATACATCAACTTGAAGGGTATCCTTCGATTCGCTCCCTCTGATGAATTTAACCGTGTAGAGGTTAGAAGGCATTATACAGGAATTGACCAAGAAATCAGGGACTACATCGGATTTTTTAATATGGGTGAGCACAGTGCTGTAGCCCAGATGCGTCGAGAAATGCAACAAATATTAGGTGACCAACGAGTTTCTAATCATATTTTTGAATTCGAACCCCTCAATCTATTAAATTTTAGACATGTGATGGACCATGCTGTACTGCACAGCTATTTGGAGCAACTTAATCGTGAAGACTATAAATTTGCTCTACATATTATTGAGATGGATCATGATGAGGAAAGAGCTAAACTTGGGGAGCTATTAGCCAGCCTTCCTCTGACTAACTCAAATACGTGGTATATTAATGATCCTATAAAGGTTTGTGATCCAGTTGATGCCTTGGTCGAGAGGTATGGAAAAAAATATACTCAAGGCTATCATGCAAGGCGGCTGTGTTATAATGATAATACTAGCACAGCACTATATTTTACTGACTACTATAGGCTCAAAGACTTATTTAAAAAGTCAGTTAAAAATCTGCCCAATGATAAAAGGCATCGGTACATTTAGTTTTGGATACAAAGTTGTTCAACTATGTGATCATCTCCAGCATCTTTGTAATAAAACCCGACTAGATTACTGTTTTCTGAGCACCAAGCACCATATTTATCCCCGGTTTGCTCATCTACTTTAATGCGATAAAAAGGCTCATCAGGGAGAGGTTTCTCGGTTTCTTGGCAATAAAATCCTTCCATTCGGGAATCCGATTCAGACTGATTAAAACGTATGCCCACCACTGCAGCTCTTGCATCTGAGCAGTAGCGGTCGTAATACCTACCTGGTAAGTTGTTGTTTTGAATATACTCGATTTTTCCCCATCGAGCTTGGCTGGATTTTAAGCAGTAGATTCCGACAACATGCTTGTCACCATGGTCTTTAAATTTTACCCCTGAAACAATTTCATCCTCTTCACACATGATATCGTAGCGGGAAGAGTTTTCTTCGCGGAGAGTATGAAATACGCCAAAATCCCCATAATTTTCGATCTGAGGATAGATGGAATCATTGCTAGGCTTGGAAACGGCGCATAGATTGTCTCTGGATCCATTTCCTTTGTAATCGCTAAGAATTACATTTCCGGTTTCTCGACTAAAATACAATCCTTGAAAATGTTTGTTGTAAGCTTTTTGCGAACCTCTATAATCCTCACTCTTGTAGCGATCAACTGTAATGTCGTTGCATTGATTTGAATTTTTTTCCTTAATTTTAAAGAAAACATGATGGGGTTTTATTCCATTAATATTTTCATCAGTGCGCTTTCTATTCTTGAATGCTTCGAACGCTATTCCATATGAGCTTTGACCTATACTAAGTGCTTCGTTCAAGTATAGTGAAATATGACCGTCAAAGAGAACTAGGTCACCTGGCGCAGGCTCCGATGTTTCTTCAAAAAAGCTAGTGAGCGTCTCGTAGTCATACATATCATACGCATCTGCAAAGCTTGGATTGAATAGAACCCATAAATTATCGGAGCGAAATCTAGGAAAACAGGTCTTATTAAGCCTGTGAGCAAAGTAGATAAAGCCTGAGCAATCAAGTCCCCACTTCATGTCAAATAAGCCACTACAAAAGTTTAATCCAGTGCCTCCCGAAATGTAGCCATTGAGCTCCTGGTGAGATGACGAAGAAAACCAATAATAAGGTTGATTAATGAAAAATTCAAATTGTGTTTGTAATGGACCTTTTTCTCTACCAGGGGTCCGAATAAGAGAGATTTCATCTTTCTGGGATTTCATCAATTCTAAAGCAATCTTAATTATAGGAGTCCCCTCAATGAGTTCACCTTGACTGATAAAATTTCTTTCTAATAAGAATTGCTCTAGTAGATTGAAATTAGCAAAAAAATAGTTTTTATAGGGCCCTTCTTCGGCATACTTAAGGGCAAAGTAACGCCCTTTTAGCTGCTTTGCTTCACTCCAATAAATTCTATCTGGAGAATGCACTTCATCCTCTGTCGAAATTTTGTAGTAATAGGTCGCAGCGATTGATTTTTCTGAAAAATAAATCATACAAAGAATCGAACATGCGAAATAAAAAGCAAAATTCTTTAACATCTTTCTTTTTCCTTATTTTACTTGCTGTGTTTTTGGACCTCATCCTCATAACTTTGTTGAAAAACTATTTTATGCCCTGAATTATTTAGTAAATATGGCAATATTAGATAATTTACCAACTTCACAGTTTGGGCATCGTCGAGACCTGCAGTTTTCTTGAATTATTCTGTAAATTAGTTTACTAAGCGATTGTAAACATAAGTTTTATGAGTAGGTAGTTAATTTATAGAACCGCAAGTTGCTGGATGATTGAACCGATTATGCTATGGCTTTGACTATGTTTGTTCCCATAAATTAATAAGGATCATAGATGTTTAAGCTTGGTAAGCAGGGGTCAATAAGGCGATTCATAAAATACATAGCTGGTAGAATAATCAGAAATTTCAAAATAAACTTTTTTCTCACCGGGATCTTTCTTGTAGTTTTGGTTAAGGTCGAGAACCCCATAACCATAGCGGTATGGCCGATGTTCACCTCCCCCGGTTGCTTCTGCAGTTGTTAGCTTGTCTATTTCAATGAATCGATATAGGATTTTATCGCTGCCTATGACATCTAATACACCATTTGTTCCGGTCCAATTTTGTATGCTACGCGATATTCGGTTTTGAGTTTCCTGGGTGCATGCAGATACCAAAAACATATTTAAAAAAACCGCGAATAAGGTTTGTTTCATTTTGTTGTCCTCGATAGTACTTTGGTTCAACTTGTAGGAATATATTAATGGTAGATATAGTCCTGATGCAATGAGAGTTTACACAAATACTTGTTAGGTGTTTGATATTCTGTGTTTAGGTCAGACATCTGTGTTTGTCAATTTCGTTGCTTTCCTACACATAAATAATATGGATCCAGGGATTATGCTGCGGGTGTATGATAGTAGTATTGGATATAAGTTTCGGAGACCAGTATGCTCAATAAATATATCTCGATGTGTGTAAAATTCATGGTTTAATGCATAGCTCGTAAATGAGGCTTAAAAAAAATCAATATTGAATTCAATATTCTTTTAAAATTTAGAGTCTCTGTAACCTTCAACTTTAAGAGATTCTTCATATTCTGGTGAAGCTAAAATAAAAGTTGGTATTCATATTAATAAAAAAAATTAAATACAAAAAGTATTTCATATTAGTAATCCAAGGCTAAACATTGGGGAGGATATTTCAGAAGGAAATTTCATAAGTAGAGATGTCTTAAGATAAAGGGATTTAAGTGGCAGTGATGGATAGTTTTGACCGCATTAAAGTTTTTCAAGTTGTACAGGAATTGTCTGAGGGGGTCTTAAAAGAACTTGAAACTGTGGTTGTGGTTTAGCCTGGAGAAGCTTGCACTTGAAGTGTTTGAAAAAGTTACATAAGATTAAGTTGGCTTGAGCGTGGGCTAGTTGGCGACCGATACAAGTTCTTGCTCCCATGCTAAAGGGAAAAAACGAGCCGTCATGTAGGTTAGGATTTTTGGAAAAACGCTCAGGTTTGAAACAGTTTGGGTCATCCCAATAGTGTTTGTTTCTCTGGATAAACCAAGTGGGAATGACTATTAAGTCTTTCTTCTTTACGGCTAAATTTAATATATTGAGGTCTGATTTTACCTCGCGAGCCAAAACCCAGGCAGGGGGGTATAGACGTAAAGATTCAAAAAAAACATCTTCAAAGGTTTTCAGTTCTTGTACTTGAGCCAAAGAAGGACTGATACTCCCAAATCCTCTAGCCTGATCTATTAAACGTTCCTGCAAAACTTGCTCAGTAGCCAGTTCTACAAACGACCAACAGAGAACATTTGCAGTGGTCTCATGACCTGCAAAAAGCATAGTAAGAGCTTCGTCAATGATTTGTTTACGATCTATGGAACCAGGACTTTCCTTGCTTTTATTGACAAGGTAAGACAAAAAATTACACGATTCATTACCTTCATTGGCAATTTGTTCAGTGATTATTTCTGTCATGCGTTGACGAAAACGCTTTATCCTGAGCTTAGTGTGAAAGCTAAACAGATTTTTATTAATGCTACCTTGGGAAGTGTAATCAACAAAAAGCTGTAAGCCAAGAGATATATCCTCAGTATATTTTTCGATATTTAAGCCAAATAATGTTTTAGCAGTTAGATTTAAGATGAGAGCATGAATGAATTCAACCAGGTTAATCCTTAGAGAATTGCTTACCATCTTGTTTGCAAAGGCATCTAAATAACTTGCTACTTCTTGTTCTAGGCTTTTTGTGATTGTATGAAAGGATTGCTGTTTGAAGAAAGGTTGGATTAGCTTTCGATTCTTTTGCCAGTGCTTCCCTTCGGAGGTTAGTAGACCTTTACCTAGTAATTTGTCTAATTGAAGAGTGTAGCGGGTTTTGGCAAATTCCCTCTCTCTTTTAACTAGAATGGTATTCACGGCTTCTTTGCAAAATAGAAAGTGGACGTTCTTACCTGGAATTTTACAGCTGACTTTTTCGCCAAATTTAGTATTTAGCTCTTGAAGAAAACTGTATAGATCTCCTCTACTGTAAGAATACAGTTGGATAATCTTAAAAAAAGACTGATAATAAGAATTGTGATAGAGCAAATGAACTCCTTAGTATAGGCTTCAGCTAAAGCCAAACAGAGAAATGCTTGGTACCTTTGCGATAATCTTCTATAGAGTGATCCTGGCTGAGATACTGTCCTCTAAGGTTTTTGACCTGTCGATGCATATAGTCACTTGGAGCATCACATTCTTCAGGATTTCCTAACAGATTTTGGTTCTCTTGCTGTAAACGCGTTATCTGTTCATCTTGATTTAATATTTTATGGATGAAGATGGGGAGGATTGGTTTTACCAGGTAGCTCAATGCACCAAAACGTAATCCGATCACTACATGTGCTATGGTTTGAGTTGCAGTTACTGGAGTACAAAAAATAAATGCCAGAAAACCCCTGTTCTTAGGCTTAAACTGGTAATCTACTTTTACAATGCTCGGGAGAATGAACTCATCTGTGTGGGTGACCCGGGCGTTTTTTCCCAAAATCAAGCTGCCGCCAACTCCTACTTTTTCTTTGATCTCTGGGTGGGAAACAAGGACCCGATGATCGTCACAAAGCACTTGGACTTTACGTTCGGTTTTTTCACTGATACCTCTTATTAACCCTTGATGAACAAAAGAGGTGTGGGAAGAATCCATGAAATTTTCAATTAGTTGAGAGGTACTCGTGCTAAAAATTTTTTTTCTGTAAATAAAATGCCAATTTTTATTCTTGTAAGGTGCCAGGGAAAATGGGGCTTCTCTTGCTGCTATGTTTTGTTCTAGATAAATCCAGACCAAGCCAGAGTCTTCTTTTATTTCAAATGCTGGAATTTTTTTCCTAAATTTGAATCGAGGATTTTCACAAGGAACACTCTTACATGCACCATTGTGATCAAAAGTCCAGCCATGATAAGGACATGAAATGGAATTATCTTGGCAATTTCCAGCACTCAATGGGCTTGCTCGGTGAGGACAGGAGTCTAGGAGTGCGCATATCTTTAGGCTTTTGTTCCGCCACAAAACTATAGGTGTGTTGTATATTTTAATTCGAAGAGGGGCTTGCTTGATTTCACGAGAAAAAGCGCAAACATGCCAAAACTTTTTAAGGCTTCCTGCCTCCTCAAACATCTAAAGCTCCTGAGCCTATCGCCAACTAGCGAAGGCAAGCCTAATGTTTTTGGCATGAGTATGCAATAAGTTTTCGTCTTTTTGGCTTAAATCGCAGGGAAAACTGGAAATGGGGTCGTAGGATTAAACTATGTGTGTTGGGGTATTTGGAGTCCATTCATCGCTCACTTCTCCAATGATTGCTGAGCTGAGAAATCCGAAATTTTTTAGCATTTCCAGGTATACCGGAGCATATTGAGCTGGGAGAGAAAGTAGCATAGGGCCAGAAGTTTGTGGGTCAAACAGTATTTCATGTTTAGGATCGTCAATTTGGCAGGACATGTGAATGAATTTTTTTTTAGTTGCATTTTTTGGGTAAAGGCTGCTGCGAATGCCCATTGCAAGGCAGTCTTCGACTCCTGGTAACAAAGGGATTTGGTCCAAATACAATATGACATTTTTATTGGACATAAATTGCATTTCTAAAAGATGGCCTAAGAGACCAAATCCACTGATGTCGGTAGCACCGCCTCCTGGAAATTTAGCATGCGGCTCGCTCATAAAACTATGGTCGACGAGCATAGAATTTATGGCACTATCAAGCCATTGCGAGTGAGCTGCCAAGCGCATTGCAGCCGCAAAAATCACCCCCGTTCCCAGAGGTTTGCTTAGAATTAGCTTGTCGCCGGCAGTCAAGCCAGCTTTGCTTAGGCTTGACCCTGGTTTTACTAGGCCGTTACAAACAATACCAGCAGACATAGGACTACCTTCACAGGTGTGTCCCCCAATGAGTTTTATTTCGCTGCCTAATTTGATTAGCTGGGTGGCAATTCCTTGCATAAGGAGCTTGCCATCAGATGCGGCTATTTTTTTTGCTGCATAAGGGAGCATAATGAGTGCTTGTGCACTATGTGGTTTGCCTCCCATGGCATAAATATCGTTGAAGCTATGGTTAACTAAAATGCGACCAAATAGATAAGGGTCGCTGGTGATACATGGCATAAAGTCAATGCTTTGGGCCATATCAAAGCCCGGAACTGGTGTGAAAACTGCAGCATCATCCGGTTTTAGAAATATTTGTGGATCGTCGGGCGACGTCAAGCAAATTCTTAATTTGGGATTGCTACGAATGCTGTTCAAAATATCTGATAAAACACCTTCGTCCCATTTGGCTGCACATCCGCTACAGCGCATACTTGCTAAAGCTAGCGTTTTTGCATGCTCTGTTTGCAGAGTAAGTGAGTATTTTGCAGGGGGCTTTCGTTCTTGCATATCACTAAGCCAAGTTGAATCTGGTCCCAGTTTTTGCATAAATTTTTGGTCGATTGATCGCTTTAGTTTCCAGGGCGTTTTGCCGTAGAAGTGCACAGCACCCTTGGCAGCTAAGGCCTTTCCATTACCAGTCCCTATCAGCTTAAGAAAACTCTTTTGAGGTTTAAATTTAATAAGACTTTGGTGGGATATTGCACGCAATAGGTTTGTAGCTAAGGGCTCGGCTTGGCGTACCGCATATACGCCGGCTCTAGGTAAGGGCTGTCCTGATACTTGGGCTATGTCACCAGCTGCAAAAACTGCTGGATGCGAAATAGATTGCAAATTTTGGTTAACCAAGATGAAACCGTTTTCGTCGACTTTTAGGCCTGATTTACTAGGCCAGTGGGGAGCTTGAGCGTGACTACATACGATACAGAGCTGACAAGGAAAATTTGCATGCCCCTGGAGGGTGATGCTGTCAGCTGTCAAATGTTCGACTTTGGTATTGTAAGTTATCACAATATCAGATTTAGCAAGCTCCTTTTCCATAAGTTTCCGTGCAGAACCAGAAAGCTCGGGCAAAACCTGGTTTTTAGAGTGTATGATTTGAATTTTGACTTTTTGCTTTGGGCTAAGTTTAGAAAAGCGCGCTCTGAGACTAAAAGCAATTTCTATACCTGCAACCCCTGCGCCAAGGATAAATACAGAAGGGTCTGGCAGGGTATTGCTTTGGAGCTGCTTGATAAAGCTTTTTAGCCTAGATAGAAAATGTGTGATCGGCTTAATTGGAGTGGAAAATTCCTTAAACCCAGGTGCTTCAGGTAAACTTGGGGTCGAGCCGGTGTTAATTGAAATTATGTCCCAATGTAATGGAGGATGTTCATCCGAAATCACCGTTTGCAGTGAAAAGTCAATGTCTTTAATCTTGCCATGAAAAAACCTTACTTGACTCCACTGGCAAAGGCGGGCTAAGTCGATATGAGCTTCGTCGAAATGATAGTCACCCGCAACTAAACCAGGAAGCATTCCTGAATAAGGAGTTTGATAGCAATCTGAAATCAAATTTAGCCTGACACCTGGCCAAGGGTTCATAGCATATTTTTTAATGACCAAAGCATGAGCATGTCCTCCTCCTGCCAGAAAGATATCTTTAAGAATTGTATTGTGGGATTGATTTATTGAAGACATGAGGAGTCCGATTGCAAAAAGCTCTAAGAATGGAGGAGGCTGTTACCACGGTCTTCCAGTTTCTCTGATGCTAGCAGCATGGTCAGTTTTTCGCGCATGTCTGGGTCTGAAAGAGCTTTGTTGATCTTAAACTCAAGAGGAGTAAGACCTTCAATTTTGTCATTCCACCATTCTTCAGGGAATTCTTCTAGGGTTTTTAAAATGAACTCACCAGGTTCAAAATTTTTGACTCCCCGTTGTTTTATCTGGTTCAAAAATTGCGCAAAAGGATGCCCCTCGGGAGCATTTAAGATAAGCCTAAGTTTTAGCTCGTCATTGCTGGGTTTGTTGGCCTTTTTGCTCTTTGCCTTGCTTGAAGGTTTAGCATCTTGCGATTCACCTTCATGATTTTGAGTTTCGTTTGCTTCCATAAATATCTCCTTAGTGCGAAACCGGTAAATTATTTTCTAACTTAGCTATTTCTTCTTTAAAGGGCAAGGTGGCTATTCCTTAGCGCCTATTGCTAAACCAAAGAAGTGATACAATAATACAAAACTATAACTTTTTGCAAATGAGGACCTCTAGTTGCGTTTCGGTTTTTTGCTAATAATTGCACTCTTTCCGGCTGCTGGTTTTTCAGCACAAGTTTTAAAAGTTAAGCCAGCCAAAGGCGTGGTGATCGTGGAAGCTAGCGCCAAAGAAGAAAAAAAGTTCTTTAGGGAAAAATTTAAAGAATTCATCATCCACAATAAGCGAACAGGAGAAAAAACGAGTGCGACCTTCTTAAGAAAATTAAATTCTACTCAGGTTTTGCGTGTAAAGGCGGTTGATCAATTTTGGGAAGGAGATTTACTGACTTTAGAGCTGGAGCTTAAAGGATCCAAAAGGAAACATCGTTTTTCGCCTCTATCTTTTGATGAATTATCTATAAATTCACCTTTTTTCATGGCTTCGGGTTTGCTTGCTATTCAAAAGCCGAGGCAGCTTGCCTTTCAGTTGGGATTCCTCAAACACAATTTTGACATGAGTTTTACTGGAGAACATTATTTAAAAAAATTAACAGGCCATAAACTGGGTGCCTATGCAGCTGTTAAGGATAGACATTTAAAGCTCTATATGATGATGAACTATGAACTTGAGCAATTGCAAGGAGATGCAAACCTCTATGATAGTCAAGCTGATCTGATGGTAAGCCGGAACAAAGGCGGCTTAGCATTTGCTCTACCTATCAAAGAAATTCACTTTGTTGGGGTGAGTCTTGAACCTCACTCAGTTTTGCTTCAGGGTGGGGTTTATGAGTTTAGGAAACATTTATTTTATTGGAATGAAATAAGCATTTCTTATCTAAAAAATATCAGGAAATTTGAGGCTGGTGTTAAATATACACCAGGGCATTCACTTGCCAGTGAAGATGGCAATGAAAAGGTTTACGAACAAGAAGGTGATAAGCTAGATCTATTCACCTCATGGGCAAAGCGCAAAAATCTATTGGTTTATGGAAAATTTACTTACTGGTTGAACACGCAAAAGTTAGGATCAAGCGAGGATAATTCTACAAAAAATGCTTTTGGGCTTTTCATAGGCAGTCGCTATCTAATTCGAAGGAATATTCGTGTGGAAGCTGCTTTTAGCATGAATACAAACCACTTCTTCAACCTTGACCGTTATACAGATGAAAGCAAGATTGCTTACCGTAGCATTCATATGAGCGTCGAAAAACCATTTCTCAAACTAGGAACGTATGGGGCCTCTCTTGCGCTAAAAACAGGTGATGAAAGTCAAACTAGTGATGGATCCGACAATAAAATTAGTTCGAATCAGTTGGCAATCTCCTTGCATACAGCATTTAAATTATAGATAAATTTGGCTGTAAAAGTATTTTAAATAGTAATAAAAATAAAATCAGATGATTATCATAAATTTATTTCAGCTATATGTATTAAGTCTGCAGGGGAAAAATCTCATGGGATTATGCTGGGCTACTTGTATTTTAAGATCTGATAAGATAGCTGTGACTAAGGTTTTGAAATAATTTCTCCGAAACAACCATCGCAGCCAAATAAACAGGGCTTGCTTTTTCAGTAGTAACTTATGTTGAAAAAGGATTAGAGGTTAAGTTATCGTATGTTAGTTGTTAAATCACCAGTTAAAATACTTGCTTTTATCTTCCTGAGCTTGTTGTTAAATACCTTATCAGCAGATTATCTCATCGCAGAATCTTCAGGCAGGATCGCAGAACGAATTACCAATGACTGGAAAGCTCCTCAACAAGAAGATTATCATGATTTTATATACTTGCTTGATTTTTTCACTGGTGAAGGAAAGAAGTATAGAGTTATTGAAAGCGACAAAACGCTTGCCACCATTAAAAAGCTTCTTAATCAATCTAATATCAGCAAGGCAACACGAGCTGGGTTGATGATTCGACTTACTCAGCTCTATGTGCAAAATACTGTTAAAGAAAGAGAAAAAGCAATAAATATATATAGAAAAAAATATGATGCCTGGTTAGACTTGGAATCAGATGTGAGAGGTGAACAGCCAGAAGCTGAACTTACAACTAGCCAAAATTATGCCCGTAAAGCTATTCAAGCCTATCGCGATCTTTTCAATGGTTTTCCGAAATTTAATAATGACCCAGAGCTCTTGTATCAAATGGCTAACTTACAGCTCTTGGTTGCTAACCCAAATGCTTCGCTCTATTTTGAGAAGATTATTAAGCAATTTGGTAAAAGTGTTTGGGCAAAAAAATCTATGCTTGGTCTTGGTGAATATTTCTTTGCCAAGAGGAACTTCATCAAAGCAAAACAATTTTATTCCCAAGCGATGAAAACTGGAGTGGTTGGAATTGCTCAGTGGGCTCAATATAAATTAGGCTGGGTCTTTGGAATGGAAGCATTTCTTGGCGGTAAAATAAATCGGGACAAAGTCAGGAAAATGGAAGCTCTTGTTAGAAAGATTGCTTCAAAGTCTGGTCTAGGCTCCTCGGCCCTTCAAAGATCAGCTGCATATAAATTACTTAAACGTAATTCTACAAATGATCTCATATGGCTTTGGTCAGAATCCTTCAATTTTAAGTCAGCTAGCACCTTTTTTCTTAATGTTACTAGCAACAAGGAAGCTTATTTCAACACGGTCGAGCGACTTGGATGGAAATTTGAGCTAGCAAATAATCCGCAAAAAGCTGCGAGTTTTTACCATATCCTATTTAAGAAGGCACCTGGAAGAAAAAATCAAATACGATTGCAGCTACGATTAATAGAACTCTTATTTAAGAATGATAGACCTATAGATGTTGTAACCGAAGTACAAGATCTTGCAAAAACCTTGTCAGATAAAAATGGAGGTTGGTTAAAGACCAACAGATCTAATATTAAATTACAAAAGCAGGCAAGGATTAAAACTCACCAACTAATTGTTGAGAAAAGTTCACACTATTATCGAATATATAACACATCTCAAAAAATTGATTACTTAAAAGCTACAAATATTTTATATGCACTCTATATTTTCTTATTTCCGAATGGTCTTGAAATTCCAAATATTCGTTTTAATTATGCGATTACTTTAGAAAAACTAGGTAAGATTGAAGATGCTGTATTGCAGTATCATATCGTAGCAAAATTTAAAAAGAGTAATGCAGAGCAAAGAAACTATTCAGCTGAAAAAATGATCACTTTGCAAACAAATTTAGTTAAGAAGACTAAGTTTCCCAAAATTCCAAAGCCAGGTTCGCTAAAAAAGTCCATAAAAATACCACGTCAAAAACAAATTCTTATAGATGTAACTGATACGTATTTGGTATTTTTTCCAAATAATAAAAAAAGTTCAAGCTTAAGGTTTAACGCAGCAAAAATAATGTTTGACTATGGTCACTACAAAAAAGCTTTGGCTCGCTTTCAGGATACGGTGAGGCTTGGTCCAACAAGTCCTGAAAGTAAGACCACAGTGAAGATCGTTTTATCTTTTTTTGATGTTAATCGTGATTGGTTTGGACTAACAGCTTGGAGTGAAAAATTTATTAAATTTGAGCAGCAACTAGGTAGAGAGATTGCTGTATTTATTATTGAAAAGCTTAAGAAAGGAATGTGGCAGATTGCCCTTGCATATCAGGCTGCAAAAAAATATGAGAAAGCGGCAGAGGCATTCATAGCTTATCAGAAGAGATTGCCAACTGATAAGGTTGCAGACAAGGCATTATTCAATGCCATGACTCTTTATTTCTCGCTTGGTAATGGAAAAAAAGGTATATTAGTTGGCCAGTCTCTTTTGTCAACATATCCAAAATCAGGTTTTGGTGCTAACACCCTATTTGCAATTGGTAGGGCATTCCAGAGCTTGAATCAGTATCGTGCAGCAGCTGAATCATATGAAAAATTTTCGATAAGATATCCTACGGATAAACGGTCGCCGCAGGTCCTATATCAAGCTGGGCAAATTTATAAAGGTTTGAACAATCTTGATAGAAGTTCTTTGCTTTTATCAAATATTAGTTCTAAGTACCCAAACTCTAATTTTGCTCCAAAAGCATTGCTTGAGACAGCTGAAATACATCTCAAACTTGATCAGTTTAATAAAGCTGCGAGCGCTTATCAAAATTATCTAAATAAATACAGAAAGCTTAGTGCCGAAACAACTTTGTTTGCGCTTGCTCAGGTAACAGTTTTGACAACTCCAAACATACCTTCAAGTGCCAATAACCCACAACTACTACAATTAGAGGCTAATTTAAAATCTAAACCGCGAAAATTTGCAGAAAAAGCAAGGGAGGCTCTTACGAAATTCTACTTAGACATTACTAATGCACTTGTCTTAGATTTTTCACAGCAGAAAGTAGCTTACTATGATTTCAATGAGTATCAGAGTTCAATTCAAAGCTATATGCAGCATATTGCCAAATTGGAAGCATTTTTTGCACGTTTGATTAATATAGCCAGTGTGGAAGGACTTACTGAGGCGTATTATAAACTTGGAACTGTATATGAGCAGGCCATGAGCTCATTTGTCAAGAAATGGAATATGGATGGACTCAGAGATGAGGAGGCTAGGGATATTTTAAACGCAAAGGAACGAATTACTATATCTTTGCGAGACAAATTATTGAAGTCCTTTCAAAATGCATATGAATTCGCAAGGCAAAACAAAGTGTTTACAAACTATCGCAATAAGTCTCTAGCAAAGCTATCAGAGTTGCTTCCGAGTAAGTATAAATCTTTAAAAGAAGGGGTCATGTCCCCTGCTCAGGCAAAATAGGCAAATTGATGAACAAGCTTTTAAGCTTTCCTGTATTATTGATAATTTTTCTTCTCAGTAGTTGTTCGACTACATCATGGTTTCAATCATCAGAAGGTAAAAAACTTGATGTTTTTGCTAGCGACGAATCACGTATTGCACTTAAGTATGCTATGCAACAAGGTTCAGTTGAAGATGCTATTGATAAGTTAAAAGGTTTGATTCGAAAAAATCCAAAAGAATTACGTTTCAGGCTTACGCTTGGGCGTTTGTATTTGATTCAGGGTAAGACTGGACAAGCAGAAATTCAGGCAAAACGGGTAGAAAAGTATCAGTATCGAAATTTACAAGCTAAAATTATTTTAGCTAATGTAGCCTTTATCAAAGGATTCAATGAAAAGTCTAAGCTTATATTGAATAGCTTAGGAAAACTTCAAAGAATGTCTGTTAGTGCAAAAACTGAAGTTTTAAACTTGCTTGCTGGTGTGGCTTTAAGACAAGGGAAAGATCAAGAAAGTATTGATTATCTTAAACAATCGCTAAAGATTAATCGTAGGTATCCTTCTTCGCATATGAACCTTGGACTGATTTATTTGAAGCACCAAGAATATCGATTAGCAATAACTCACTTTAAGGCTATTTTGAAACTTCTTCCAGGTAATGACATTGCTCAGTTACATCTTGGGATCTGCTACGCAGGTATTGGAAATTATGCTAGGGCAGAAGATCTTTATGATTTGGTTCTCAAAAAAAATCCAGACCAACATACCCTATACTTTAATCGAGCAGTGTTGGAATATAGACGTAAAGACTATCGAAAGAGCATAGAGTATTTGCGTGAGTATGTTGATAAGGCTCCATCTAAATATCTTGCTAAAAAAGCAGCTATGGAAATCATCAATGAAATACAGCTTGCAAATGTTAAAACTAGTGGAATATCAGATAGTGATATTAAAGATCTGAGTGATCGAATCCAAGGCGGTGAATTTAGCTCCGGTTCCTCAGAGCCTCTATCTTTTGATCGGGCTTCTGAGTTAAATGTTGGATTTGTATTTACTAGTGTCGGGTATGTTAACGACTAGGTTTCCAATTGCAGGCAAATACAATTCTCTAACTAATTCTCAAAAGCAAATTTTGTCTACTGGCCCAATCCCATCGCAGATACTTTTGAGATTTGAATCATTCATTCTTACAGCATCTACTGTTTCCATTCCTTTTGGAAGTCTGGTATCGGGATTGGTTATCAGGGTTTTCAAGGCAGTCCAATTTTTTTGGTCGCAGGCTATTGAGATGAGGGTTGAACCATCTTCGCAAATTTCGTTTGGGTCATGACCCTCAGCTATCATGGCTAAAGCTTCTTGCCAATTTTTTTCCTTAGCGAACTGGTGGGTCATTTCAGCATAAGCCCTCTGTATTAAGGTACATACTACGACGGACAGTATACACATCGAAAAAAACACCTTCATGAAGAACCCTCTAATAGTAACTAGAAACTGAGTAGTTACACCCTATGACAGCTTTGGTTGGATCGATTGTGTAACCGATGTCAAATTTAATGTCAAGTGTCTCCTTATTATGATATGTCTGATGGGTTTCGATCTCATTATGCTATGTGGAAAACCAATCAAATAGAAAAGCCCCTTAAAGGATTTTATGGAAATCGGTAATTATAAAAAAGATAAGAAAATTCACCTGCTTAGTATTTCACAAGCAATGGTGGTGGCAGCCTATAGAAGTTTTTTCTATCAACTTGCACACGTGGTTTCTAGGTCAGAACGTAGTACTGACGTAGCGCTTGGCATTGTTGCACCCCATCAGTTTATTGAACTGGGTGGTCAATTAAAATCGTGTGAGAAGTTTCAGTACCCCTATACAAACCATGGCCTAAATAGAATGGGAAAAGTGCTCAAAGCGAAAAGGTTTCATGTTCAAACGGTGCTTTTTCGGGGTTTGGGGAAAACTATAAAGCAGTTTCTAAGATCAAATAAAAAAGGAGAGAACATAATTTTCTGTATGGCTGAACCCTATTCTGTAACGAGCTTATTGGTTTGGTTAACTGCATTTTTCGTAAAAAGAAATCAGTTTAAGTTTTTTTGTATTGCGACTCAAAATATTTATAAGGACTTTGCATGGCCGATAAAAGCTATTCAAGGTTTTGTACTTAAACGCTGTGATGGAATTTTTGCATTAGGAGATGAGCACGAAGGTGTTATTCGTAGAAGTGGCTATAAGGGCCCGTTTTTTTCCTTTCCTCTTTGGTTTAATAGTGACTTGTTTAGGCCTCGTCCATACTCTGAATGTGTTAAGGTATTTTCAGATCTAGATTTAAGTATTTTAAAAGGTCGGAAAGTGCTAGGATTTTCAGGTGCTTTGAAAGAAGAAAAAGGCATAATAGATTTGCTTAATTTCTTAAAGATTAATCATGAGAAACTTAAAGATCAGTACGCATTTGTTGTTTGCGGCTATGGGCCACTAGAGTCGGAACTTAAAAAATCTTTGGAAGAGCTCATGGACTTAGGATTGCTCACTTATTTTTTTGGACCTTTGCCAGCGGATAAAATGCCAAATTTTTTTAGTTTATGTGATATTTTGGTAGTGCCTAGTAAAACAAAAAAACATTGGAAAGAACAATTTGGACGGATTATTGTCGAAGCAAAAGCCTGCGGATGCAGTGTTGTTGGCTCAGATTCTGGTGAAATTCCAGTAGTTGTAGATCATCCAGACTATATTTTTTCAGAGGGTAACTTAGCTGAGCTTGGTATTGCCGTAGAACATGCCCATGCAGGTCTTGGCTTGCATGAACATAAAAAAAGAATGATTCAAAAGAACTTTGAAAAGTATTCTGACAAAGCTCTAGCAAGTCAGTTCTTTCAAACTATTCAGGAATTGTCTCTCTAGAATGCATTTTTATCGAAAAAATGAAATGCAAATTTCTACGAAAAAATATTAAAATTGCGTAGATCGGATTCGGCTTGCTGTTTTAATAGCGAAAGTTGTTTAATGCGAGCTTCAGTTTCAGAAATCTTTCTGTAAATGTATAAGTCTACTGCATCTTCTTGATCAAAATCTAAGCCATCTAATATAGATTGTTGAATCATAATTTTAGATTCTAACTGTCTAATTCTCGAGGCAACAAAATCCTTCATGAGAGGGCTCAATATGTATTTTTGGTACGGTGAAAGCATATTTTGTAAAAAACCACCAATGCTGCCGTGTTGTTGTTCACGCTTAATACCCTCATCCATGGGATTAGTCTTAGTCAAAATTATCTTCTTTGAACGCATACGAACCTCATAAAGCCCTGGTCATTAAGTTTCCGAAAATATGCAAGTCTTATGCCATGCTTGATTTAATTTCGGAAAGTAATAGGGCATTTTTATTTCTGATACCACCTCTTGGATGGAGTGAAGCTAGTTTTACACAGGAAAACTGTTCTACTTATATTAAGAAAAGATTTCTAATAAAGTTTTAGCTTAGTCATAGTCAAGAAGATGATCTATTGTTAATTTTAACCTGTTAAATTGCATTTTAATCAGTCGCGAATTTAATTCGATTCAAGATGAGATCAGTATTTGCTGGATTCCAACCATATGTACTATATCTTACTTTATTGTATCGTTTCCTATGTAAACCTTATGTTTTAGCATTTTTACTACAGCAGCTAGGCCGTGTTCCCTTTTTGTTCTTTTAATGGTCTCAACAGTCGTTCCTTGAACAGCAAGATGTTTGTTGATGTATGGTCAATGCCGGGTTTTAGAGCAATGGTATGAAGAGAATAATACTTACTTTTTCATGAACTTTTCGAACACCCCTTCGATATCTTCCATGAGACTCTCTGTGACTCCCAATATATGATTATATTTACTTTTAATCCCATAATTTTTAACTGTAGCATTAGACCATATCATCTATAAAAAGACTCTACTTTAAAAAAAATGAGCAATCATCCGATACCACAATCAACTAAACAGAAATGTCTGGGATTATGTAAATCATGGAGATGTTCAAAGCAATTTTGCGCGAAGCATTGCAGTCCAAGTGCCAAATGGTTAACTTGGTTGAAGGTAAGTTTGTTTGCTTTATCAGTAGTCAAGGTGAGAGCCAACAACAAAAATATGCGACACTAAAGGGCGATTGGGTAAAAGGGCTCTTCAAGGCATTGTTTCCAAAAAATTATCAACAGATAGAAGCTGGTGAAACATGTGTTGGAGGCTTTAGCTTGCAAGGCATAGGCAAGGTTGCAATGATAGCAAGGGTTAAGCCTGAGAATTCGATATGGTTATTTATGCCTCCAGATGGTGAGTCAAGGTGCAAAGATTTTTGGGATAAATTACATCAGCAGCCTTCTGCTCCTCAAGCCCCTTCTCCGCCACCTCCACCCCCAATGACTAACACTAAACAATCCGAACCCATTGGTATCCCTCAGCCAGGATCGCTTGGAGTAAGCAATAATCCACAAGTGCCGCCTTCACCTGAAGGTGGGCAAGGGTCATCTATGCAATTTACAGCTGGTGCTCCAGACCGCCCTGGTGCCAATGAAAATGCTGTACAACCTCCACCAAGTCCAGATGGCTTTTCATTACAAGGAACAGAGTATTTAGACAATCAGAGCGAGCAAGGGAAGGCGTTAAATCTCAAACCGCCAGTCCCAAGTGGTAGTTCTGGCTTCGATCCATTTCAAAATCCCGACCAGGGCCAAGATGTAGGAGAACCGAGCTTGCAGAGTACCCATGATTCAAGCATGGGTTCCGGAACTTTTCCCTCGTCCCAGCCAGCAGGGCAAGAGACGACTACCATGAGTCCAAGTTCAGAAGATTCGGGATTTTCTTATGGTGGAGCTGACATGTTTGGATCAAAGGAAGCACAGACTATTGCAAATCCAGCTAATTCCCAAGAAGATCTATTTGGCGGAAATCAAATGAATCACCCTGTTGCAGCGGCTGATAGTGAAACTTCTGAACAAGGAGGGTTTAATGGTGCCGCAATGGAAAACTCTTCGGGTTTTGCAATAGGTCAAGAGCATGGTTCTCAGGGTGCAGGAATTCAAGAAGAGCAGCTTGAGAGTGAAGCTAATCTGCTACACATGAAGCAATCTGTAAACACTCAGCCTCTTCCAAATCAAGCAGCACCCCTCGAACAAGCGCCAGCGAATTACCAAGTAAGTCACCAGCCTGTGGCAGTCATGGCTCCTAGGCCAGAGTTTGAAAAGCCGATAGAAGTTGATTTTTCTAATGAGGTCCCTGGTACGATTTCTAAAGGAGATGGTAGCAATCCCATTGATCAAATTTTAAGAGGTATGATCGATAATAGAGCAAGTGACCTGCATCTTACTATTGGACAACCGGTTATTTTCAGAATCGATGGTGATATTTGTAGAGCTAAGACTCCGAACCTAGATTCGGACACCATGAAGTCTTATATTTTACCTATCATGCCGAAGGTTAAACAGAGTCAATTCGCCAAAACTTGGGATGTAGACTTTGCATATGAAGTAGGTGAATTGGGAAGGTTTAGGGTTAATGTGTTTAGAGATTATCATGGAATTGGTTCAGTTATGAGGCATATTCCTGACCAGGTATTAAGTGCTGATCAATTGAAACTACCTGATTCGATAAGAAGGTTGTGTACTCTTTCTAAAGGACTAGTATTGGTTACTGGCCCGACAGGAAGTGGAAAATCAACGACACTTGCAGCTATGATTGACCTGATAAACTCCAATAGGTCAGAACATATTCTCACTATTGAAGATCCGATTGAGTTTGTGCATTCCCAAAAGAAGTGTCTTGTAAATCAAAGGGAAGTTGGAAAGCACACAGATAGCTTTTCAGCGGCACTTAAGGCCGCCTTACGTGAAGACCCTGATATTGTCCTCGTCGGTGAGCTTAGGGACTTGGAAACAACAGCGATAGCTTTAGAAACTGCGGAAACAGGTCACCTAGTGTTTGCAACCTTACATACAAATACTGCAATTTCGACGGTTGACAGAATCATTGACCAATTTCCAGCAGATCAACAGCGCATAATTCGCAATATGTTGGCTACTTCGATGAAAGGGGTCATTGCTCAGTCTTTGTGCAAGAAGAAAGGAGGTGGACGTTGTGCAGCTTACGAGATTTTAATTCCCAATGATGCTGTAGGCTCCATGATAAGAGAGAGCAAGAATCATATGATAGGCAACCATATCCAAACTCAGCAGGCGGATGGAAATTGCCTGATGGCAGATTCTTTGACTCGACTTGTTGCCGATGACAAAGTTCGCTATTGGGACGCCTGGGCCAAAGCAATCGACAAAAAAGAGTTTGAGGAATATGCAAAACGTAGGCGTATATCAGTTCCACCGCCCTCTTGAGCTATAGTAAATATTTTATTCTTAGACTCAAGATTCCATTTATTTTCTTTGCATTTAGTTATATACTCTCGCGTCTTCCTTGCGACCAAGGGGATTTTTGAGCTAATGCTTTGGAAAAACTAGCGTTAATATCTTTTGCTTTGAGAGGAGCGACTTAGCTATGTCAGGGATTTTTTTTAAACCAGGCGAACCCTTAGATAAAGTACTGCGGATTTTTAAGAAGCAAGTGGAAAAATCTGGCATCATTGGAGATCTTAAGAAGAAGGCTCATTACGAGAAGCCTTCCATCAGATTAAAGAAAAAATCTATTGCTTCCCAGAAAAGAAGGCTAAAGCAATTAAGAAAAACAGGTGAGTTAGTTTAGACTATTTTTATAGCCTGCGAGGTGGGTTCAAAATATTCCCCCATAAAGACATTTGAATTCCATTTCTATCAGTTCTTCGTTTTTTCCAAAACATAATTTTAGTCAAAAGGTTTCTTAAAAATTTCATGCCACGACCTCGATTCTGCCAGTAGAGTAAGCTTCCTAATATTTACGTATCCTAGCAGATGCTTACTTTGTTTTGAACTAAATTTAGCTAATTGGTTTATTTGAGGTGATCCAAGGTGACTTTTCCTGGGCTTCGTTGCGAACGAGCGTAAAGCCTTTGGATCCATTCATATAATAGTTGGGTGCTAGGCATGAGATGAGTGTGAGGAAAAAGTGATTTTAGAGCGAGTTTATAATTTTTATGGAACAATGCTTGAGTCACTTTAGAAACAAGTCTTTCCTTTTTAATGTGGCAGGTGCTCATTGATTTCTCGGCTTGAAGTTTAAGGTCTTTCCACATTCTTTGATGCTTATTACTATTAAAGGTTTCATGGAGCTTTGAGCTTATCCTCGTTTTAGTCACTTTTTGGGATATTCTTTGTCGACTTTTAAGGTACTTAAGAAATATTTTTTTTCGCCTAAAAAACTGCTCTGAAATCCATGCTCGTATCTGAGCTTGATTCCTTTGTGCTGTGACATCTGCAATTTGCTGAGTTTTTATCAGATCATGCTCTAATATAAAACTCATATGCAGCAATATAATCGTACAAGAAGCAGGAAGCTTTTCTCTAGATTCATATTCATTCTGTCTGAATTGCGAAGCATGGAGTGGATTGAAGACATTTATGCATGAAACTAAAATCAGTGCAGCCTTATAAATTAACCCCTTTTTTGTTTTCATTTTCGTATTTCCAAATAGCGTAAATAGATATGCCCTAAAATAGCACTGAAATTGAGAATGTGGGCTAGGTCTTTTTTCTTATGTTAATTAGTATACCAGCACAGAGACAAAAAAATGTGTTCTAGGATAAACAAAATGCCGAATTTTGTCCCCATGATCCCTATTTACTCTTTCATAGATATGACATTTTTAGTATCAGAGTACTGTTTTAATAGGAAACAAGAGCCCTTCAATGTGTTCGGTAGAGGATGGGATAAAGAATTGAAGCTTACAGAAGCACAGCTAGTTAAAATTGTGGATGAACTCATTGATTTACCGCCCGAAGATGAGGCTTCTTTTGAGCAGCGACAGCATTATTTGGACCTTGCGTTGGATGATGATCAAAAAGCTGAGATTTGCCTTTTGTGTGCTGAAAAGGAGAGCGAAATTATTGGCGAATATCTTAAGTTAGAAGTTGCGTTAGCAAACGCTGAACCAGGAAGAAGAAAGGCGATTGCTTCAAAACTTAAGCATACGGAAGGTCATATGTTGTCTGCTGCGAAAGCAAGTCTTTTGACCTGTATGGTTGAGGATCATCGTTTAAGAGGTAATATTAGATATTTAAAACGCCACCTTGAAGGGGAAAAGGAATAGTTGAGTTATTACTGGTCGGGTGAAGCATTGTTGACCTCAATTTCAGCTTGTTCCAGTTCGGAGTCTTCTTCATTTTTTAGATAGTTTTTACTGATAGCTTGCGGAACTGTGCGTACTGCTTTAGGCTCACTCGAAGCCGATATAGGGCTATAAGTTCTCTTAATTTTCTGTTGTAATCTAGCTATACCTTTTCGTAAGATTTGATCATTAGGTGTGAATTCTAACGCTCTAAGCCACGACTTTTCAGCAAGCTGGTAGTTGTGTAACTTAACGTAAATGGTTCCTTTCATTTTATGAAGTCTTGGACTTTGAGGAAAAAATGAAAGTAAATGGTTTACCTCAATTAAAGCATATTCAAATTTTCTTTTTTGGTAGAGTCTCGTAATTTTTGCAATCCCTAAAGTATAACTAGGTGCTTGCTTGGGACCGCCTGTGGATCCTACCCCAAAAGCTTTGTCCATAAATGCAGATTTTGCTGGAGCCTCCCTTGCTAGATCCGGTAAAGATGCCGTGATTTCTCGGTCTGTTGCAGCTGGAGAGGATATCCCTTTGGGTTTGTGGCTGTCTCCTGAGCCTATCGCGGCAAGTGGGATTTCAATATCATAGTCTTCTCCCGCGTCTGGAATCTCGATTACATATTCGGTAGAGCCAGATATTGATCGAATTACGAATTTTTCTTTCTTTCCATTGAGCCCAAGAGGATTGGAACGGATAAAAGGATAAGAAATGGTGCCGTGCAACATCTGTTCCACACTCGGATCATTGTCGTTGGACTTGCATCCACTAAACCCAATGAAGCTAAGGGGTATCAAGATTCTAAAAATTGAAGGAAAGGACACCTTCACCTCCTACTCCTCCGGTTGTTTCAACTATGGATTCATCCAGAGTTATCTGCGAAGGGGCAATATAGATCCCTGAAAGGCTAAACATAAAACGTTTCCCGAAAAAAGCATCCCATCCTAACTTTCCTGCCGGTGCAAGATACCCCGAAGTTAATACTGCACCTAGAGCAACATGAGCTCCATGTCTGACTTGGTTGTATGATTCAACTACACCGAGGAAATTTTTTGAAAATATTCCAAATAGCCCAAGTGCAAAAGAAAAAGGTTGGGGCTGAGCTGCAATTTCGAAATCACTAGCGTTAGGGTCAACGCTATCGTCGCTATCTGCTTCGGCTGAGCCCGTACCATCAACTTTTGGGTATTCATTCAAGATGCTAGCTAACGTTACATAAGCATTTAAGAGCATCCCAAATTCTGCTCGACGGTTGTCAAACTTTTCTGTGCTTCGAAAAGCTATATCGAGCATGGTGCTGTCAAGCTGACCACCGGCTACATTCGGAATACCAGCTCCTCCTAGGCCTAATAACAATCGGTATTCGGGCTGATAATCCTCACCAGGTCGAGAGCGGGCTACTTGACTGTAATCAATGGCAAGCTTCTGATAACGAGAGCGAATAGTCTCGCTGTTGTAACTCCGGCTCCAAACTAGTTCGTTGGTATCTGATTTGAATATTTGCATAGCAAGAACCATGTGAGTTGAATGATATACCAAAACGATGTCCATAAAATTGTCGATACCGATTCTCTCCGCAGCTGTGCGCAACTCGGCAATGTTTGTAGCGGGTGAAGTTATGATAATTTTACCTTCAATCATCCGTGAGGTTTTGCTGGTACAAGGAATGCAGGTCAAAAGCTTGATTTCAGAATTCTCTCTGATTCTTTCAGATATCAGTAAATCTAAATATTTGCGGTATGTAGATGGAATGGCATCACTTACATCCACCTTTCTAATAGCAAGATTTTTTAGCCCTCCGATCTGTCCAGTTTCGACATCGTAGCCAAATTCTGCTAGTAGCTCATCGAGAACCTCGTGAAACCGTCTCACGGATTTTGATGATGCCACAAGTTCATCTGCAGCTTCATTTATTTCCTCTAGGTCATTATCAACAGCAAACTCAGGGTTTTCATCTTTTCCTGAATTATCTTCAATTTCCCCCTCTTCCTGAGCAAACAGGAATGAGTAGGGGGTAGCTAGTGACAAGAGGAGAGCAATAAATGCAATTCTTGTGTAGTTCTTAAGGTGGCAACACATTAATTTATCCTCGTGCTTTCACCTAGGATCATCTGCGTGTTAAAGTTAATCTAAAGAAGGCATCGGATATCTATAAGGATTCCTTTAATTTGAACATGCATATGACCCTTAAGATCTGCTTACTAAGTCTTTTAACTTCGATTTTATTTGCCTGCCAAAGCACTCAACTTATTTTAGAAAATTCTCAAATTCAGGAGTTGACCAAGTGCTCAATCTCTATGATTCAAGCACGAAGAAACCTACTAAGGCGAGGTTATAGCATTGCCGTGCAAGGTGAAGATTTTTTCTCTACAGATTTTAAGAAAAGTGATTTCGAGACCCAGTTTGGCTTGATTACGGGTGAGACATTGAAAGAATATTATCGGAGGTTTGTTGTTTTTTCTTTTAATAAAGAAAGTGTAGATTACCGTTTTCAATATAAGGTCTACCGCATAGGCGAACCAGTGGTGCGGCTTGCTAATCCTAGTTTTACTTTTGATCGGCTTTCTCATTATCAAAAGATTAGAGGCGAGGTCTGTGGGAGTTTGGAACCAAGTGTCAAGCAGCCAAATGAAGCTTCCCCAATTTAATTAATTTCAGCCTCTTCTGCTGGCTTTCCTTGAGTTTTTTTCCGAGTCGGGCGTCTATCTAAGGGGCTCCCAACAACTTCTAGGTACCGACCAAAAACTCTCTGAGATAGGTCAACATATCGGCGCTGCAAGTAGGTAAAGTATGAGTTTCCTGAGCGATGGGCATCCAGGGCTCTTCCTAGAATCCAGAGTTCTTTCATTTTTCCCAAAAAGTACTCAACTTTTTCGTTTAGTCTTTTTCCACTGGCTTCTATTTGACTGTCCATCTGTCGGGCAATAAGGAAAAAACACCAATGGTAAAGATTGGGATTTTCTTTGACACTTGCTAATACAGTTTTTTTTGCAGTCAAAAGGGCTTCGTCATTGTTAGCTTCTTTTGCTGCAAGCGATATATCAGAAGAGCAGTTTTGTATCTGGTCTGAAGCAGGCAATTCTTGACTTAGTAATAGGGCCTGAGTCTCCCAAGCGTTAGCTTCTTTGGGGAATGCAAAAGGGTCAGGAGGATTTTCTATACCGTCTTCTTCGTAATATTCGTAGTCACTTTCAGCCTCAATATCTTCTTCTTGACCTTCTGTGCCTTTAAACAGGGTACATGAGCAAAGCTTGAAGATTAGAACAAGTGAGAATACTTTTGATAATTTTTGCGTATGCTTTATCAGTACCAACCTCCTGCTCCTACTCCTAGCCAGAGAAATACTTTTTCTTCACCTAGCTGAACACCCGCTACATAGTGAGCACCCAAACTTCCAAAGTAAATATTAGCATAGGTAAACTCTACCCAGAGTCCAGTTCCATCGAGTTTTGCTGATTTAATTGTATTCATTTCTTTATCAGCTATGTCATCAGTTGGATCAACTTGGACGATACGTGTATGTGCTGCAATGCCCCCCATTAGAAACCACCCATTGGTTTTAGGGGTATTTTTATTTGATCGCGTTACGATACCATTGTTTTCTTTCTGGTCGGTTTCTAATGATCTACTCAAGCTGCCAATACCAATCATGGGACCAAAATAAAAAAAATTGTAGCGACCCGCTGTTTCTTGATAATTTCCCGTTCCAGCGAAGGGAGCGATGCGTATGCCCCACCAATATTGCTGAGAGAATGGCTCCTCGTCGGGTGATAATCTAAAAAAAGTAGAAATATGAGCAGATAGTTCGCTCGTATAGTTGCTTCTTGGGCCTCTTGCCAGAATTGCTGGCAAAACTAAGCTTGTCTGGGTCATAAACTGATAAGGTCCTTTTTTTTCTGAATCTTTAACGAGTTGTTGGTTACGCTTATTTTGGAAATATTTATAGCGGCTTATATTCCCTCCTTTGCGTTTTTTTCTTCGCTTCCTGAGTCTTTGTAAATCCTGCTGACTCTGCTCTTTGTCTGGAGGAGGTGGAACTACTGGCTCTGGGTTTGGTGCAAGGATGATACGATCTTTCCCAAAGACGCTAGGGAGCAAAAAATTGCTGCTAAAAATAATAACAAGAATTAGGTATACCTTGCCCATTTTTCCTTCTAATTCATCGAGATATGATGATGATGAGCCCTTTAAGAGCGATTGTTGGTCCTTTTGGTGAATGCAAAACAGCTAAGTCCCTATTTTATCACTGACTAGGACAAACTGTTGTGGGATTTACCGCGCGATCCAGGGTTCGCACAAGCAGGAAAAAAAAGGTGGATTTTATGGGTGTACTTAAGATTGTGAAAAAAAAGAACAGTGGAGGAGCAGGGGTTCCCCATCCGCAAAGGGGAACGCAAACCACCTTAAAAGAAGTTTGGGAGCAATATCGGAAGGGACAACGGAACAAACGCTTATGGCATGGCCTAACAGCTATTTCGCTTATTCTTAGCGCAGCCTTCTTGGTTTATCCAAAGTTAAGTAGCTTTAAAAATCCAGAAAAAAGGAAGCACAATATACTTTTTGAAGTGAAAGCTATTGATTCTGAGGGGCATCCGGTAGCTGGTGCGAGAGTGAATTATTTTGATAAAGTACTTGGAGTGACAGACTCCTATGGGGAATGGAGGCGATTTTTAAGATTTAGAAAAGGTCAAACTGTTACTTTAAATCTTAAAAAACGTAGTAGAGATCATGAGCTACTAGCCTCAAAGAACCTTGTTGTCCCTATTGAAAATAATGATGCAGAATCTCTAAAAGTAAAAGCCACTGTTAAATTAAACTCTCAAAAAATTCGTAACCGTATAATTCCTGAAGGAGGGAAAAAAATACTTACTAATACTGTGGAGAAGGAACAGGTAAAAACTGTTCGGCAAACCCAAGAAGTTTCCATAGAAAATTTGGAAGAAAATGATCCTTACTATAGTGTTTGGTTTTCAGTTTTCGACTTCGGTCATGATAGGGAAGGTAAAACACAAATACTCAAGAAAAATCTCTTACCAGCCCTCAAGAGAACAAGTGCACAAAAAGGTCTCGAACTGCGAAAGAATAGTCCATGGCAGGTGGGTGTCGGCCATATTGCCTATAAAAGCAGCCCCTCTTTTCCTGGGGTAATAAGAGTGATTGCTAGAAGGGTGGGTTCAGAAAAAAAGATAGATTTTTTAAAAAATTATACGGGCAGTAGTCAAATCACTGCCGAAAAGATCTTACAGACCCTTAAGCTACATACCCCTAAACCTTATTCATTGATAAAAAATGGTTCAAAATGGTTTGTTCAGGACTTAAAAACTCCAATTTGGAAGATTGACTCCAATGTCGCTCTTACTGGATTTTCGGGCTTTCCGATTCGTATTCTTTCAAAGGTTCCTGCAAAAAAGAGCCTCTATTTGATTGATACTATGGGTAAGGAAGCATGTGTAAATAATAAAAGCCATTGTATGGCTCATAAGGCACACCTTCCTCTAAATCCTCCTAGTGCAGCCTGGACCCGTTTTCAAATTAAGGTATATGGAGTTCAAAGAAATCGTGCTTTGATATATGTGGGTGGTTTAAAAGCTTCATACGTTGGCAGTGATCGTTGGAGCTTTTGGGCAAAACCTGGGCATCATACCTATTTTTCTGTTATCAAGGAGGGAGTCATAGTTTATCGCAGATTACTCCCTGCCGTTGATCATCTTTCTTTGCCAGTCATTTCGATCCCATCTTCACCGATTGTTCATAAATAGCTCCTAAAAATTTTATAGTTCCATTTTAGATAAAAGGGTAAACATTGGTCATAGGAAAACTCTACCTGTGATGTGAAGGGGATATTGTGGTAAAAGAAGAGGAAAATGCTGTAGTTTTAATTACCGGAGCTATTGATCGATATGCTATTAAAAAACTCCGAGAAATAAGTTATCTAAAGATTCAGTATGAACCGGATTGTTCGCGGGAAGAACTAGAGAGGCTGGTGCCCTCAGCTAAGGTCTTAATAACGCGAAGTGAAACTAAAATAGATGCAGCCCTAATTGATATAGCCAAAGAACTCAAGGTGATAGCACGCGCGGCAGTAGGAGTGGCAAATATTGATATTGAATACGCCACAAAAAAGGGAATTCTAGTTTTAAACACACCTGGAAAGAATACCAATTCTGCCGCTGAGTTAACCTTAGGTATAATGTTGGCTTTATTGAGAAAAATTCCGCAAGCTCACCACAAGGTTAAAGGTGGAGGTTGGGACCGTCATACATTTATTGGCAATGAACTGAAGGGCAAAAAAATTGGGATTGTTGGCCTTGGTAATGTGGGTCATAGGGTTGCAAAATTTGCTCATGGTTTTGATATGGAGGTATTTGGCCATGATCCCTATATTGCCCCAGAGAAATTTGCCCGCTTTGATGTAGTGAATTTGCCATCTTTGACAGCTTTGGCTTCCGCTGTTGATATTCTCACTGTTCATGTCCCCTTGAACCGGGAAACAAAATCTTGCATTAACCAAGAAGTCATTAGTGCCATGAAACCAGGTTCTTTTCTCATAAATGCAGCTAGAGGAGGGGTAATTGCTGAAAAAGCTTTATTTGCGGCTCTAGAGTCGGGACATATAGCCGGAGCTGCCATTGATACATGGGAAAGTGAACCAGAAATATTGGCAAAATTGGCTCAACACCCACGAGTGATTTGTTCACCGCATATAGGAGCTTCTACGGAAGAGGCTCAATTTGCAATTGGAGATAGTGTTTACGTCCAAGTGCTTAAGGCACTAGAAGGTGGGGTCGTGGATTATCCGGTAAATCTACCTCAAATTGGTGTCGTTGATAATCCTTTGGTAAAGCCTTATGCTATTTTAGCGGAAAAACTCGGACGTTTAGCTGGTCAGCTGAATAAAGCTAATCCAAATAAGATTGAAGTTCTATATCGTGGAGACCTCGCAGGTGTTGATCCAGGTCTCATAAAGCTTGGTTGGATGAAGGGATACGTTTCTTGTGCTGTGAATAGTTATGTTTCTTTTGTGAATGCTGGGGCTCATTTTGAAAGCCTAGGTTTGACTTTAGAAGAGTCCAAAGATCCAAATTTTGATAGCTATCACTCTGCGATTAAGTTTGTTTTGCACTATAAAAGTGGAGAAACTTTGAGTGTAGGAGGAATAGTGTTTGATCAGAGTTATATAAGGATTTCATTGATCGATCGCTATCCTTTCGAGGTAGAGCCAAGTGGTCGATTTATTGTCATCAGAAATGAAGATAAACCTGGAGTGATTGGGGACGTGGGGAGCTTATTAGCGCGTGAACAGATTAACATAGATTCGTTTGAACTGTCTCGAAGTAACCAAGGAGGTCAAGCTCTTGCGCTAGTAAAAATAGATAGTGAGGTTAATGGCTCTATGATGGAAAAACTCATGTCTGTAAAGCATGTGTTGTCTGCTACTGCAGTTACACTATAAAAATGCATCATAATGTGCGTTATCTAAAGACTTGCGAGCAGTTTCTGCGAGGCTGGAGGCTTTCACACCTATCGCGGATCTCCCTAATTCCTTTTCCATCGAGTGGAGTTACTTTCTTGATGCGCATCTGAAATTTTTGTACCCCGGTGTTAATGAGTTCGGCATCAACATCGAAGAAGTGATAACCTCTGATCCAAGCGTTTTCTCGTCCAAAAAGCTTGACTTGGATTGGTTTCTTTTCTAAGAACTGTTTCCATAATTGTTGTTTGGCTGCAATGGAGCGTAGGTCGATGGTAAAACCAACATCTGCATCATCGTAACCTGGAATTTCCCAATACTGCACAGCAAATGGGTTCAATGCCATGAGCTTCGAGTTGCTCTTGAGAGCTAGGGCGCTGACTCCAGCTTGGCGTACTTTATCTAATGATGATGGAAACATGGAACAGTCTGTTGAAAGAATCAGACTAATTATTTTTGGTGCAAAATAGTGTCCACCTACTTCTATCCTGCCATCTCCTCCAGTACAAGGGAATCCCATTGCCACCCAAGGGCTATCTGGCTCATAACCTCTATTACCTTCATTAGTAGTGCATTCTTTTACAAACCGAGTCACTACGATGCCTTGATTCTGTAGCCATAGAGGTAGTGAAGAATTAGGGTCTTTAAACGGAATGCAGCTATTTGGGCTTAAAGCAATTGGAGTAGCAGCTTGTTTGTCATTGAGCAGCTTAGTTTGCTCAATTTGATCTTTTGGAGGACGCTTAGGTTGGTGGCTGCAGGCTATAAAAGTTAGAAGGTGTAGAGCTCCAATCAATGCAAAGGGAAATCCTCTCATAGCATCCTTTCCAATAGAATTTATGTCAGCCTTCAAAATCAATCTATCTATCAAAGGCTGTACTTATCTAGAATGATTTGTATTTTTAATCTTAGCGTTCAAGACTGACCGTTTTTCTTTTTAGCATATGATATAAACCGATGATACCTAATGTTAGTATAATAGGCTCAAGCCAAACAAGGAAAGGAGTTGGGTGCATTACTCTCAGCGATAAAGCACGCGAGCTCAAACTAGCAACTCCCAAAATAATGAAATCTAGATAACCAGTGAATAAAGTTATACTGAAGAGGATTCCAAAACACACCATAAAGAGCAAAATAGCTTCTTTTGTATATTCATGAGTTTTTTCCAGCTGCGATGAGAATCCCCACAGAAAAATGATAGCAATACTGAATAGGGAATGAAGGTCGAGGGTATTTATGCCTTCAAATAGCCAGTAGCTCAAAAAACTCGAAAATGTATTGATAGTTGGCCTTGATAATCCTTCAAGGATATTCCCTTTAAGATTGTCACCATAAAAGAGCTGGTAGGCCTTAAAGCTTACTTGCATGGATATAAGCACAGCTGTTAAAATGAGCCAAAAAAATAGGAGTTGTTTTCGCAAATTTGGAGTCCTGTTGATCCACATACTGAATCTTATTCTTAAGGGAGAAAAGGCTTTGAAATTTCTATTGTTGCTTAAGTATCCTCGAGATGCAGCTTGAATGGGTCGATATACTGGCTTTCGCTTTAAGATAAACAAGAAGCAAGGGATGGCTAAACCTAAACCAATGAAGCTACCCGTTAGCATTGAGCCTAATATGGTCGCTGTAAGTGCCATGGTTAGGCTTACGTTTGATAGGGTTCTTAGGTAATGGATACAGCTAGTAAACCAAAGGGTCATAAGTAGTGTTAAGGGTAGAGCGTCGGAGTAAGAACCTATCAAGGCCAATAGTGCCCCTCGGCTCATAAGAGTCGCTCCTACAAATATTGCCAAACACCAGGAACTAGATAAAAACCTAGCAAGAAAAATACCAAGAAGCACAATAAGTGCCAGACAAATCCAATGCATGTGGATGATAAATTGAATTGGCTCTGGTTTAGCACAGATTTCTTTGGAGACAAGAATAAAGCTTGGCTGGATGAACCAACGGTGAAAGCTTGGGGCAATCAACTGAGCTTCCTGTCTAAGCGGTGTGAAAAGCTCAGCAATTTCGGAATTGTTACGACAATTTTTGCGGAAATCACTGCTTATGTATGAAAATGTGCTAAAAGCACCAAAGGAGGGTACAAGCTGGTAGGTGCGTAGTTGCATCCATACCAATCTGCTTAAAATCATTGAGAGCAGTATGCAGGCAAAAAAAATAGATAAGCGTTTCCGTCCATAAATGGCCATGTCAACTCTTACTTTGTTGTTGGCGATTGCACCTAAATTTCATAACAGGAATTTTTTTGTTTTTTGCAGGAAATCTTTTTATCTAGATTAATCCTCTTTTGTTAATAATACGGAAAATATTTGTATAAGAAAAATATTTTCAATGTTGAGCTTAATTTGAAATTTTTACCGGAGAATTTTTTAATAGAAGTATCTATTTTCATTAAAATTAATTAGTTTGAGCGTTGACACATTTTGCCAGATTTAATATACAAGGTGGATAATGAGTCAATATGAGGATTAAGAATATTTTGCTTATAAAGTAGCATAGGTTATGGCAATATCTATAATATTATTAACTCTTAATTTATAGCAATTGTCAAGGCTGCTTAGTTATAGCAATCGCAATAGAACAGAGGGAGCCTTTATTTGTAAGGCTTTTCTTATCAATATGAGGGAGGATTTAGATGGCGTCAGTTGAGCTAAGGCCTGGCGATACTTTAAATATAGTTTGGTCATCGGTACAAGAGACTCCCCTTGGAAGCACTGAGGTTGAATCGAGTTTTGCATTTAGTTACGAAGAGCTGTTAGTACGGTTGAAAGCAAAGAGCAGAGCTGGAAAGTCAAGGCGTTCTGGGACCGTAGGCGCAAGATTTAGCAGATTTGTAGCATTATCGACGAATGCACTAAGGAAAGGTAAGTGGTCAACAGGTGCTGATATAGATAAGGAAGAAGTTTTCGATAAACTTATAAAGAAGCTTGGCGAACTTGACGCTGAAGAGTATCGCAATATTACTTTCAATGCAAAAAAGTCCTTGATCGAGTTGTATCAAAGCAAAAATATATTGAAACAGAATCAAAAAGTCTTATTAAAAAAGGCTATAGATGAGATGGGCTTGAATACCAGTCGTTAAACAAACGGCTTGAATTAGCTTAGGAGTGGTTTTTGAGTTTTAAAGTAAAGGGCATTCACCATCTGGGCCTTGTGCCAAAAGATGTAAAGAAGGCCGAAGCGTTTTTTTCTAAGTGTTTAAACCTGAAATATGTCGGATCATCTCAGGTCAAAGAGCAGGAAGTGAACACTTCTATTTATGAAAGTCAAGCGGATGAGGCTTCAGAGAACTTTGGCAGCTTCAATAGACTCGAAGTCTTGGAAAGTTTATCAACGGATGGCCCTGTTGGAAGATACCTTACTAAAAAAGGTGGTGGCATCCATCATATAGCATTTGAGGTTGATAACTTAAAATCAGCAATAGCTTCCCTTAGGTCAATGGACATTGAATTCGTCGATGAGAAGCCTCGTACCGGAGCTCACAACACTCAAGTAGCCTTTATCCATCCTCGCTCTACCGGTGGACTCTTGGTTGAGTTGGTTGAAAACCTTAAAGTGTAAGGTTTGAGCCATAGAACGCGTTAATTGATAGCCGTTGTTCTTTATGGTCTGTTGTTAAATAATGATAGAATCGAACACAGGACCCCTATTTTAGTTGCAGGAGGATCTGTGTTTCGAATTGCTCGCCTACCCCTTCCAATATTCAGTACTCTCCTGGCGTTAGCTATTGGAATAGGTGGTATGCTTGGTAATAGGTATCTTGAACAATCAGCAGATCATATTGATGAATTGGAATTGCAGTATCATAGAGCTCTCATTCAATCTGGCGCTTTTTTAGCTTCCCATCTTTATGAGCTTAAACAACATATCGATATGAGTAGCTTGAATAATAAGAGCAAGGATCTTGTTTTTCGTTCATATGGGAATTTGTTTTTAAGACACGGAGAACTCGACCAGTTAGAAGTATACGGTCTTCCGAATTGTAATCAAATTTTAAAGTCCACCCTTGATAAAAGCATTCAGACCTCTTGCTTCGATGAGAAGCATACTTCAAGTGGGTTTTTCTGGGACCAAACGAAAGAAGGAAATCCTGTGATGGGGCTTCGAGCTAGGTTACCAGAAAACACAAGTATTCTCCTGGTTGCGAAGCTGGTGCTGGATAATGAATGGGTTGCACTTTATCCAGCACTTACCAAGGCATTTAGAGAATTTAAGTTAAATTTGAATCAAAATTCTGGTCGCAAGAGGTACTTAATAACTGACGCTGGGTATAAGCCTCAGTCTGGATATATGGCATCGATGTGGTCGGAGCATTGGCTACTTAGTTTACTTCCCAGCAGGGTTGCAGGCATTAAAAATGCATTTTCTCAGATTCAAGTGACTTTTTTAATTTTATCAGCTCTTTTAGCATTTTTTACCGTAACTGTCCTAAAAAGGCGTCTTCGAATTATTGGAGAACGAGAATATGATTTTTTTAACTGGTGTCGGGACTTGCAGCAAAATACCATACATCCCGCACATAATCAGGAGCAAAGGACGAAGAGTTTATATGCTGATGAAAAGTATAGAATTTGGTGTGAAGAACTTCTTGCATTAAAAAAAGAAGAACAGTCAAAAAAATCAGATTTTTTATCTCATTTCAAAGAAATCAATCATGAAAATCAAAAGCTTAGAGAAAAGGTTAAAAATTTTAAGGAAGAGTTAAGTTTAGTAGCGGAAAATGGGTCACTCGCCTATCACATTTGCCAAAATGCACCTCTCCTTATTGAGAAGCAAGTGAATCAGAGAAAATTACTAAAGGAAATACGCGATTACAATCAGTATGAATCCTTGATAGTCATGAAGGATTTTCATAAATTATTTTCCAATTGGTCGCAAAACCTTCAAGAGAAAGGTTCGCGTAAATTTTTAAGGTCACTTTGTGAGATGAGTGGAGAACATGGGTCGAAACATAAGCTAGAAGAGAATATTGAAGAGTTTTTGACCCTTGGTAATCGTCTCCTAGTAGCATCAGAAAATACAGATAAAATTATAAGTCAGCTTTATGCGGAAAAAGAACTGTCTTTGAAAACCATATCATATTGGTCAGGTTTGGCTTTTGTTGAGAAGGATATTAAAAGTATTCCGATGCAAGTTGAGGAAGTGTGCAACTATGTTAGCAAGTTGATTATGTTCGAAAAAGAATCTTTGCATTGTAAAATCAATACACCTGAATCTTTAAAAATATTTAAATTTGCTTGGATACCTAACAGCGTTTTGATTGCTAGTTTTTATCATATTATTTCCATGATGACATCATTCGTAGAAGGTAAAAATGTAGAAGTAGTTTTTCATAGAAAGATAAAAGGCCAAATTTCGCATGTTTTTGTAACTCTAGCTCCCAGTGCGTCACGGACAACAGATGCGATATTTGCCCCTTCTCCGGTGCATTGGAAAAAAGTTAAACACCTTCTCTTGCCTTATGGTATTGATCTTTCTTATCTCCCGGGACGCAAAGATCAAGCAACAATTTCCCTGTCGTGGAATCAAAGTTCCTATAATATTGAATACGATGATTTGATGCCAAAACCATGTGATAAGATCGCATTTTTGCAAATATCTGAATAGACATTAATTTCTTGTTATTATTGGGGGTGGAAAATATGAACTTCGATGCTTGTTATAAAATTGACTTCTTTATCAAATTCTAATTGTTTTGATTTAGTTTTCTACGAGTCAGTGCAGAGCTAGACTTGGAATATTAAGAAATGTTATTATTGATGAATCTAGTTTATTTCAGAGGGGTTCTAAGAATTCCCAGAAATACTCGGTAGAAAATTCTGGTTGCCGGCTATGCCCCTGTTTTGTTGTCATGCACCAAGCTAAAAACCTATTATCATCGCAACTGTATTTCTCATACTCTATACATTCTGAAGGGCCTTTAATATCTAGAGGAATGCAGTTTTCATTATCACTAAGGTATTTATCAAGAGCGGCACGAGCTACAATACTCCGTGGCTGTTGGTCTACATTGGTAATATCATCCTGATCAATCAATATAGTCGCATCAACATTTCCACAGTTTTGGCTATGAGCTCGACTTCTCCCTCCCCCATTCATTGCGACAGCTTTAATATCGTCACCACGCAAGCAACTAAGTTGATGAGACATGTAAGCACCTGAAGACCAACCTACCAATAACAAACGATCTCTATCGACACGCCAACAATTTTGAACTTTATCGATTAATGCATCAAAAAGTGCAACTCCCTGGCTGTCTTCACCTCGATGGGACCAGCAATTTTCTCCTTCATTCATAAGAGGACGTATGTGAATAGCATTATTTCCTCCGACTTGATTGACTGGTATATTTGAGTTGAATTTATCATTTATATCACGATTACACCCATGCAGCTGAAAAACCAGTGGATGATTATTATCTTGCTGGTTTATTCCTTCAGGTAGCCATACATGCCATTGGTGTAAGGTTTGATTTACTTCAATGTCTTCCTGTTTGATCCACATCTTAGGGGGACCTTCAATACAGTTACTTGTAAGAGGAGGTGATTTTTCGTCAGAGTTATCTTTTTCATTTTTTATTATTTTGTCGTCATCAACATTATCATCTTTTCCAACTTTTGATGTCCCTTCAGTCGTAGTATCAGTTTTTTCTTCTGATATTTGTTTATCAGTCGTGTTGTCTTCTTCTGGTTCAACTATTCCATCTTCGGAATTTCCAACATTATCAATATTTCCTTTGTCCTTGTTAGATTGTTGATCATCATCTGAATCTTTGACGTCTGATATTTCAGAAGCATTATCCTTAATATTGTTTTTGTGTAATTTATTGTAATCACTTGCTTGGGTACAGGATAGTTTTAAAAAGATAAGTAGTATAATATAAATAATATTTCCTATTATCATTGTTTCAGTCTCCACTTTAGAAGACTAATCGGAAAGTATGAATATTATTAAATATTATTTTCTCATGTATCTGTAAATTAAATTAAATTTATTTTTCTTTATGGTGTGAATTCCAAGAAGATAAATCTGTTTTTTTAATAGAAGAACAATTTGATTTGCTAGTTCATTGAAGGAAAATGCACTAGATAAGGTATATCGCTGACTTTCTTTTCTTATGATATTAACAGGGTACAGAGTAGATGAAGCTTCTGGCTTGGCCTGGGATGCCATTAAAGATTTACCCTGATCTGTCCGACTACTGCGTACGGGTTGGAATATGAACTATAAAAAACCTTAACTAAAAAATCAGTCCTTATGCCAAAGAAAGAAAATAAAAGATTAGTAGAACTCGCAGAATTAGCAATTATTGGTTCTGAATCAGATGAGAATTATGATCAAATAGCAGAGTTTGTTGCTGACGTATGTAAGGCTAAGATTGTCCTAATTAGCTTTATTGACAGCGATAAGCAATGGGTTAAATCCTGTTTTGGAGTATCGATCGATAAATTATCTCGAAGCTCCTCTCCTTGTGATCAGGTAGTCCTTGGGAATGAAATTATTGAAGTTGCTGATTGTCGCGAAGATCATAGATATCATGATAATCCTTTGGTTCATCAAGATCCCTCTTGTTTTTATTATGCTGGAATTCCAATCAAGTCAGCGAATGGTTACAATGTTGGTACTCTTTGTGTCATGGATAATAGGCCTAAATCATTGAGCGAATTACAAAAAAAATCCTTATCCATTTCGGCAAAACATGTATCCCACCTTTTGACTTTGCGAACTCTCAAGCTACGTGATGGTGATCGTCATAAAGTAGAGCAAGCCCTACTAGATTCAGCGAAATATAATCATGAAATTAGTAGTAGACTTACAACACTGATGCTGACGTTTGACCTAAATATTGAAAAAATTCCTGAAAAATTTTACAATACTGCTATGGGTGTTTTCGATAAAATTAGTGATAATTTAAAAAACATTAAGTTCTTGGCGCAGGAATTCGTTTCTCCAGATGAAAAAAATTTATCTGAAGAAGCACGTTTGTTTGATTTAGTTTCGACAAAAGAAGAAAAAAATATTCTAGATAGTCTTTTGGTGCTCTTGGTCGAGGATGATAATGAGCAAAGAGAATTTTTGGCAGAAGTGATCGATTTTAAATCGTCGAAAAATATCAAGGTCACGGCTGTAGAAGATGGGCGCAAGGCAATTGAATATATAGATTCAGTTGAGTATGACATCATAATTACAGATTATGATATACCTAAAATTGATGGGATAGGACTAGTACAAGCGTGTAGGTCTCAAGGTAAAAATAAAGCAACTCCTATTATTTTTACAACAGGAGGAATGCCTAATATTGATACCACCAAGCTCTTAGCACAGTACCCCAATTTAGCACTTTTAGATAAACCCTTTAAAATTGAACAATTAATTGAGTTGATGGATGCTAAGCTTGATGCTTAGTTAGTTCACCTTTTACCACGAGTTGATTTGGGGTAAAGCTGGATATTAGGTCTGTGGGAAGGAAATCAATGAGTTTGCCATCATCATCTTTAAGTTGCCAAATATCCTTTTTTTGACACTCGGGCCATTCACCCTCATATTCAAAAGAGATGATATCGGCTTGATGGCCTACAAAAAATTCTTTAGTGATGCCTCCTAAATAAGTTTTAGTTTCGAATCTGTCAAATCCTTGCTCTTTAACCAGATTTTTTACCCATCCTAAGGTTTTGTTGTTGACCAAAAATTCCATTTTGTAGCCTCCTTTAACTTCTATTTTAGTAGAATTATATTCCTTTTCAATCATTGATTTGCGGCTAAAAATGGTTTTTCACTATTGTAGATTCCATTTTAGCTGCGGCCCAGAATAAAGTGCCTGATATCTACTTAATTCCTCAACATCATAGCTATACTCCCTTCCAGTAAGGTACTTTTTGAGCCTTTCTGCACATAGCTCCAAAAACTGGTTGAAATTTTCTAACTGTTGATATACCGCTAATTTTGAGGGTACGGGTCCTATATCTACAAGATCAATTCGTTCGATTGCTAAATTTTCTAAATCGTAAGTTACGTGAATATTATTTGGAGAAAGGGATACACAACGTTTTGGATTATTGCTTATGATGCCAATCATACTTTGGATTGCTTGTGCTATTTGCGTCGCTTGGACCGAGTATATACCACTAAGAAATTTATCATTGAAACTGGTTTCTTTGCTGGCTAGGTCATCAATATGAATTGCACCGAGCATAAGCAAAAACTTAGTAAGCGTAATCCCGTTATTTTTCTCCATTGTGCGATAAAATCCAAGTTTATGTGCATCATATTGAATTGGAATTGAAAAATTTCTGGATTTAGAAGCTTCATATAACCAAAAATCGTAACCTTCATATTCTATAATTGCTGATTGGACTGCTTGCAAGCGTGGGAGTGTGAATTTAATAACTTTTTTTTCAGCAAAAGATGTTTCAATTTCATATACTGCTCCGTTGTGACCTCTACCCAGAAAAGGTAGCTTTATTGTAATAGGTTCTCTATCTCCAAATTGTAGTTTTGCAGTTGTTTTGTCGCTAGAATTTAGTACTTCTTGTACTTTGGTAAGATATCTGAGCAATTTACTAGCTTTTTTAGGAGCTGGAATATACATACCATCAATTTTTATAGAGCTCCAATCGTCTTCTGAGAGCTCCAAAAGATTGAATGCTTCTAAATTTTGAAAATTAAAATCTCGTATTGGAGAAATTTTATTTGCGATTCTTGCTAAATTTAACGGGGCATCTCGGCTATAAGTTATTGACGAATTAAATTGCGAAATGAAGAATAACAGTAAGCATAAAAAACGAGAAGACCCTAGCATAATCACCTCATCGCGACTGAACAATATATCTCAATTATAAGAGTCATAGGAAGGCTAAACGACTCAAATGCATACTAGGAAATGGGAAAAAAAATGTAAACTGCTAAGGCTTGTTGAGATATTTTTTAGAATTTTTTTATGGGAATATTTTAAACGGATTTTGCTTTCGGTCCCCAAATGTATTTATGAATTTGGAGATTAAGACGAGCAGGAATATTATATTCAAGCATCCACTCTACTAGATCTTGGGGTTTTACAAGTCCCCATGCAGGTGAGATTAGTATTGAGAACCTTTTATCGAGTCCATATTCATGAATCATCATATGAGCCCAAGTTAAGTCAGATTTGCTTGCTACTACAAATTTTATTTCATCAGTAAGTTTGAGGTAATCTAGGTTTGAGAATAAATTATGTTCGCTCATTTGGCTGTCTGGGCATTTAAGATCCATAATGATGTGGGTCTTGTCAGGGACGTTTTCAATACTAATACTCCCACTGGTTTCAAGAAGTACTTTATATCCTTCTTTACAGAGCCTGTTTAGTAATTCAATAGAATTTTCTTGGGCTAATGGTTCCCCTCCAGTGAGTTCCACCAATGGAACATTCATAGCTTTGACATTTTCTAAAATTTCGTCGATGCTTAGGGTGTCACCACCTTTAAAACCGTACACTGTGTCACACCACCGACAACGTAGTGGACAACCACTTAAACGTACAAAACCACACGGAAGCCCAGAATATGAAGACTCTCCTTGAATACTTTTATAAAACTCTTTTACTAAAAGGCTTTTTTGCATATTGAGTTGATTAACTCCCTTTGTTACTAAGAAAGTCCATTTTATACCAGTTTTGTTTGTTCAAAACAAGTTAGCTCACAGTTCTAGAAAAGGAAGGGGCGTGAGCCTTTCCTCTACATATTCAGGCTCACACGAAAGTGGTTGGAAAATTTGCGGATCAACTGGAGGATAATCGGAATGCTGTTAGTACTAATGTAGGAACAACAGCATTAGGGTAGGTTATTAATAATATTGGTAAATATACCTCTAATTTTGCTAAGTCCCAATTGACTTACAGTAGTCTATTCGGATTTGCTATTGGAAAATTGAGCCCTAAAAAATATCATGCGAATTGACAGGTAAAATCAATTCCTTATGCTATTGGATTGAACATTTTATTAATGGTTTTAGCCATCCTGAGATGGACTAGGCTTGGTGAAAAGTTACAGAATTGGAATAAATATGACAGCAGTATTAATCTATATAACTTGCAAGGATGCTTCAGAAGCTAAACTTATAGCTCGCAACTTGGTCCAAGAAAAGCTAATCGCTTGCGCAAATATATTGGGACCAATCAACTCAGTATATGAATGGGATGGTAATATTTGTGAAGAAGAAGAGTATGTAGTTTTATTAAAAACTTGCCAATCCAAATACGATACAACGGTTAGTGAGATCAAAAATCTACATTCTTATGATATTCCATGCATAATTCAGCTGCCTATTGAAAGAGGAAATGAAAGTTACTTAAACTGGATAACTAAGCAAGTATCCCCAAATTAAGCAAGTCCATCCCTAAGCCAGATTCTCAAGATATGAGTTGCTGCAGGAGTAATGCCACTGATACGTGATGCCTGGCCAAGGGTCTGGGGTTTAAAATGTACAAGTTTTTGCACAGCCTCATTGTTTAAGCCATTGACCTTGCTGTAATTAATTGCGGCTGGAATCTTGATTTTATCGAGGGTTTCAGTGTCTTTTACAGCTCTAAGTTCACGAGCTATATATCCCTCATACTTAACCTCGATTTCTATGCGCCGTTTAATCGAAGCTACTAGGTGTGGAAGTATTCCAGAGTCTTCCAAAGTGGCAGTAGGTCTGCGGATAAGATTTATCAAGGGTGTTCCTCTGTTGTCACTCCCTTCGTAGAGGTGTGATGCTATATCAAGCTCTCCGTAGCGAGTTTGTCGAAGGTATTCATGTCCTTCTTTTACTTGCCTAATTCTTTCGGCAAAAGCTTGGTATTCCGAATCATTAATAAGACCCAAGCTTCGTCCTATTTCAGTTAAGCGAGTATCTGCATTATCTTCTCTAAGGAATAAGCGGTGTTCAGCACGGGAAGTAAACATTCTGTATGGTTCATTGGTACCCTTAGTTATGAGGTCGTCTATCAGAACTCCGATATAAGCTCTTGAGCGACTTAAAACTAAAGGATCTTTTCCTTTACAGCCAAGAGCAGCGTTTATGCCTGCTAGTAGGCCCTGAGCTGCTGCTTCCTCATAGCCAGTGGTTCCGTTGACTTGACCAGCGAGATAAAGATTAGAGACTTTCTTTGTCTCTAGGTTATTTTTAAGTTCGGTCGGATCAACGAAATCATATTCAATAGCATAACCAGGACGAATAATCTCAGCATTTTCTAGTCCTTCTATGGTACGGATAAACTTTATTTGTACAGCTAATGGTAAAGAGGTGGATATTCCATTAGGATAAACTTCACAGGTGTCATAGCCTTGTGGTTCTAAAAAGATCTGATGTGATAATCGATCAGGGAACTTTACGATTTTATCCTCGATAGACGGGCAGTAACGGGGTCCAATTCCCGTAATTTCGCCGCTATATAGAGGAGATTCACCCATGTGATTGGCAATTACTTCATGAGTCTTAGCATTGGTCTTGGTTATGTAACAGGGGATAAGTTTTTGACCAATTTTTGGTGTAGAAAAACTGAAAGGGATGATATCAGCATCTGAATCCTGACGTTCAAGAATATTCCAATTGATTGTTTTAGCATCAAGCCTTGGAGTAGTGCCTGTTTTGAGCCTACCTACCCTAAAACCGAAATTACGAATAAACTGTGAAAGCCCTATAGATGGAGCATCTCCAGCTCGCCCGGCACCGATTTTATTTTTACCTATATGAATGAGTCCATCAAGAAAGGTTCCAGCTGTGATAACGACTTTCTCAGCCATAATCTGTCCAAAGATCTTGGTATCTACCCCTATCACCTTTGGAGCGTCTTTGTTGCTCTGATCTAGAATAAGACCTTCAACGGTATCTTGTTTAATTGCGAGGTTTTCAGTTTGTTCTAAGGCATGCTTCATATACCGACTATAAAGTCCCATGTCAGCTTGGGCTCGAGATGACCAAATTGCTGGACCCTTCTTCCGATTTAGTATGCGAAATTGGATGCCGGTTTGGTCTATGGCTTTTGCCATCTCTCCACCTAGTGCATCAATCTCTTTAACTAAATGTCCTTTAGCAGTTCCACCTATTGCCGGATTGCAGCTCATGGCAGCAATGCGATCTACTGATTGAGTCATCAGGAGAGTTTTAACACCCATGCGTGCTGAGGCTAGGGCTGCTTCACAACCTGCATGCCCTCCACCAATAACTATAACTTGGTAAGATTCCATAATTTTTTTATTTTCCTGGATACTTTTAATTGCTTGCTGTGTTTAGAACCAGCATACCTTTCTAATGAATCCTACCTATGAATGCAAGGCTTTGCTATCAGGTGGCTTTATTTTTGCAGTGTTAGAAATATTTTGAACTTATCTCTTGAGGGGAATTGTCACTACCTAGGCTGATCTTCCCACCAGATGCCAGGAACATATCGGTAGTAGCCGAGGTTAAAGTCTGGGTCACACTGCTTGCTATATGGTACCTGGATGCTTGTATTGCTTGGGTTAATTAATACAGCGTTACCTTTTGCTACAGTGCAAAGTGCTTGATCAGTTTTATCGTTGCTACGATAAATCTTAAGATCATAAGTTAGCCTATGGGGCTCAAGCTCAGAGCTTTCAAACTCAGTTTCGGAGTTTGTTTCTGAGTCTTCGGTCTTAATAAACCCTACAGACTGTTCCTCCAATGGACAATTCTCATCTTGTGCAATTCGATCAAGACGAATTTTAAGGTATGTATTTGCTTTCGATAGGATGATAAATTGAAGGCCAGGGCTCAATACGCAAAGTTCATCATCGGTATCCGTTGTTCGGTAAATAGTGATGTCTTGTTTGCTAGTAAATATGTCTTCTTCGGTTAGAAGAGACCATGTTTCCCCAGACTCTAGCGGTTTGACTGCATCAACTGGAGTTGCATTTTCGCTAATAGGCCTGTTAACACCTTGGGTTTCCTGCTGTTCTGTCGATTCTTTCTTGTTAGTTGAAGAACCTAAGGGATCGTCAGCACAGCTCACGCTTAGCAACATAAATAACATCAAATGAAAAATTTTCACGTCCATAAGTCTCTAACTTTCAAGATGGAAAATTTGATCCACCTTTGCTCCCAGGATAATACATGCAAGCCTGTCCGCACCATTGGGCTTTAACCCTAATACACGGCAATTTTAAGCGAAATCAGGCCTTAGAATTGCTTCAGTAAATAATATCGGCTTTTTAGTTTTATTCTTAAATTAATGCATTTATATTCTATATTACAAATACTTATGGTCTTAGTCTGCGGCCGTGAAAGATATAAGAATTCTTGCATGCTCGCTAAGCTTTAATTTTAATTGGAAAGATCTCTATTAGAGCCTATAAAAGATGGGAGGGTACAAGCTTGAATGAATCTTTGGGAATTAAGATGCAGCAAAAAAGTAAATCCGTATTAGTTACAGGTGGTTGTGGATATATTGGCAGTCATGTTTGCTGCCAATTGAGTGAGTCAGGATATCAGGTCATTGTAGTTGATGATCTCTCTACCGGTCACAAAGATGCACTCTTACACCAGGAGATTCTGATAGAAGGAAATTGTGGAGATCGGAGCTTGATGACTCAGGTAATGGAAAAGTATCAAATTGACTCTGTTCTTCATTTTGCAGGCTCTATTGTTGTACCAGAATCCATCAATTTGCCGCTTGAGTACTATCATAATAACGTAGCAAATACTCTCGCTTTGCTAGAATCTGCTAAAGAAATGCAATTAAAGCATTTTATATTATCTTCTAGTGCGGCAGTTTACGGCGATGACCATGAGGAAGCTATTGATGAGAGTGGGATCACAAGACCTATCCACCCTTATGGTAAATCTAAGCTCATTGATGAGTGGATGCTTAGTGATCTAGCTGTAGTAAACCCATTGAGCTACGCTGCAATTCGTTACTTTAATGTTGCGGGAGCAGATCCTGATTTAAGGATTGGGCAAAGCTCTAAAGTTTCAACTCACCTGATCAAAATAGCCTGCGAAGTTGCAACTGGGAAACGGAAGCAGATTACCATTTACGGGGAGGATTACAGTACTCCAGATGGAAGCTGTGTGCGTGACTATGTGCACGTTGTAGATCTCGCTAGAGCCCATCTAGCAGCTTTAGAATACCTTGAAAAGGGTGGTGACAGCATGGCTATTAATTGTGGTTACAATTGTGGTTATTCCGTGCACGAGGTTATAGCTGCAGTCGAGGAAATTATAGGCCATTCACTGAATAAAAAAGTAGGAGAATGTAGACCTGGTGATGTAGCGAAGTTGGTAGCTAAAGCAGAAAAAATCCAGGGCCTTTTGGACTGGTCGCCGCATTTTGCAGATCTCAAAAAAATCATAGAGTCGTCTCTAGCATGGGAAAAAAAGCTAGCTGCTCGACCTGGGTATATTTAAATTAAGGAAAGCTTAGATGGAAGTCTTTCTTTGCTTAGTATAGGGATCTATAAAACCATCTTTGTTAGGCATTGCAACCTTAGGCAAGCTGGTTTCATCCATTAGTGTCGTCTTTGGAATAATATGTGCTTCGGCTAGGATATAGGCACATAACGCGTAAACTTCGTTAGCAGTTAATATTTTGGGAGTTAGGAAAGGCATTGCCCGGCTTATATAGTCATAAAGGCTAACTGCATGAGGCCAAAAGCTTTCTACAGTTTTTATGGGTTTGTCCCCGCCTTTTAAACTTCCCCTCCCTCCAATGAGCCTGGGAGCATTAAATGCGGCTTTTCCCTTCATTTGTGGGCCATGGCAAGATACGCAGTGAATTTGGTAGAGTTGCTTGCCTTCGGCATAGTTGCCTTGGCCTGCCGGTAGATTCTCGCCATCCGGAAAATGTGTGCGAGGATAGGTGCTGAGCTCTTCAAGGGTTGCAGGTCTACCAAATTCAATAGGTCCAGTATAGGCTTGTGTTACGGCTAGTAACTTATTCGTAATGAACAACATAGCCAATACAGCTTTATACATAGGTGTTCTCCACGTCTCCAGAAGTTTTAATTTTCCATGCTTGGGTGCAGTTGCAGTGATAATAAGGCTTATCCCCTAGCTTGCTTATTAACTCATTTCGGCTAGGTTGCCTAGACCCGCTTGAGTCTACAGCTCGACTTAAAATCGTGGTTTCTTTGCCATCCCATTGCCATGGAAAAAAGAAGCGAGTGTGAGAATGGGGAAGCACAGGCCCTTCTAAGCTTGCTTTCAACCAAGTTAAGCCAGCATCAGTCGAAATTTCCACATATTTTATGGAACCCAGGCCTGACCAGGCTAGTCCTTGGATTTCATAGAATCCTTTATCTGGTAGTTGCATTTTTCCTGAAGGGAAAGTAATGACAGATTTTGTTCCCATTGCAAAAGTGAATAAACGAGCCTTACCGTCCTTATAAAGATCACTATATTTTGCGGTTTCCTGATAGCTATAGGCGGGCCTGTCACTTAGCTCAAGACGAGATAACCACTTTATTTGGCAATTGCCCTCCCATCCCGGTAGAATCAAACGTAAAGGGTAACCTTGTTCTGCGCGAGTAGGCTCACCATTTTGACCATAGGCTATCAAGCCATCTTTCCAGCACTTCTCGATTGGAATGCTCCTCGCTAGGGATGCGGCATCTTTTCCTTCAGCAATAATCCAAGCCTGTTCTCTAGGAGCATTGATTGCCTCCAAGAGGTATGACATGGGAACGCCTGTCCAAAATGATTGCGATGTCATACCATGAAGTACATCCACTGTTTCCTCTTGAGCTTGGTTTTTCCAATTATCACTGCTATTACCAGAGCATTCAATAAAAGCTGGTATGGTTCTTTGTGGGTAACGTCTTATTTCGTTCATGTTTAGGAGTTTATTTTGTCCACTTTTGCCCTGGATAAGTAGCTTATGTTCTTTTGCCTCGATCTGAGGTATACCAGAATGATGCCGTTCAAAATGAAGTCCTGAAGGTGTTATTGCACCTATTAGTTGGGAAAGTGGACTAACTGATCTTGCATTAAAATTATCACCAGGTAAAAGACTTCTAAACAGGCTAGAATCTGCAACTTTCCCATAAGCTTGATCTTCTGAGGGTTTTCCTATGATTCGGTCTGACGCCACAAGGTTTTGTTTGGCAAAAATTTTCTGGGATATGATGCCTGAAGACAGCAACAATGAGTGTTTTAATAGTGAGCGTCTTCTCAACTTCGATTTTGATTTTTTAGTATTGTTAAGATCCATAACTATCCTTTGCGAAGCTAACAATTTAAGTGACTTTGTTAGGCTTTATAGCAGCTTAAGAGGTAAATCTGTTGTACGCAAAGGAAATTGAGGAATAATTGAAGAAAATAGCTAGGAATTATTCTGCAGTTTTTTTTGAGGAGTCTCTGAAGCTCCCATCTTAGAAGAGTTTATTTCTCAAAGTGGTTTAATTTATTCGATCTTCACATCGATAAATAAGCTGCTTATTTGGAAGGCATTCTTAATCGATCAGCCATACCCTTAGTCAGGAAGAAACAAGGTGATGCCAACGCCTGATTAAGATCTCAAGAGGTAAAAAAACTATGAATAAAAATATCCAATAAGTGTCTATAAACCAGTAGTAGTCCAATTTAGAGCGAAATCGTTGAGGCAACGAAATACCTTCCTGGGAATTGATTTGGTCGAGCCACTTGTAAATAGCTTGAGTGGGTTGTTTACGATTATCGATAAACTCAGCTTGGGTTAAAGATGCAAGCTGTTCCAGTTTGTTGGGAGCGGATACAATTTCATGGTCTTTGAAAACCGAAGGGAATACAGCTGCAGTAGATGCCCGGACTGAACCAAATGCAGGATGGATTCCTTGGATCGAAAATGGGCATCTCTCACCCCCACTCATAATGAGGTCTAATGTACCAGATATCTTGATGTGTTGGTTGCCTAAGCGTTCAGAATCAATCCGGGTAAAAGGCATTTGTCTTCCACAAATATTTAAACTCCAATTTGATGCCGAGTCGAAGTAACTTACCACTGGCCCCTCTAATATCGCATTCCAACGTACTAGTTGGTCCTTTGTTCGGCTGAGCTTGAAATGATTGATCATCAGTGGTTTTTTCAGGTCTTGGCGTAGAAGCCAAGTCATTGCTGATTGTAAAAAGTCGTTGTAAATCTCACGGGAGATGTCATGGCTTGGTTTGAGTGCCAGCTTCCACATTGAATCAGAAAAAATCCATATAGCTCGGCCTTTGCCAGGATATGAGGCTATTGCTAATGGCCTTCGAACTCCATCAGCACTTTCAGCATAAAGAAGAGGTGTATATGCGTTTTCTTTGAACTTTACGTTTTCCATGTGATGTAGGCCATGCATTCCCTTTAACTTTGTTATGGGGCTTTTGAGAGCCTCCCAATCATCGTATACATTAGCCAGCGCACGTTTTTCCCAGTCAGGTTTTGCTAAGGAGATGTTGAATGCGAGTTTTGAGTCATACCAAGGGCCATTTTTATCGACTCTATCTGGGCTCATATCATTTAAAACAGGAGAAAAAAATCTATTTTTTCCTTTGGTTTTTGTTGAAAGAGTAAAAGGTAATATTTCTTTGAGTGGAGAGTTTCTCATGTCAGCGTCAAGCAATGCTCTGTGACCTCCTAAGAAAAGTAATCCCCCACCATCTTTTACAAACTTGACGAGATTTTTTTGGTACTGAGGCAACAGAAATTGTAGAAGAGTAAAATTTTGGAGAATGATAACTCGAAAGTTTGGTAATTCCTCGTTAAATAACCGGTTTACAGGAAAAGGAATCAAACTAAGCTCTCTTTCGTTGGAACCTTGCGTATCCCAGGGGTCTCTGAGGATATAGAAGCTAATTAGATCATATTTAGGTTCGGATTTTAGAAAACGTCTCAAGAACCTTCCATCCCAGCTAGGGCTTCCTAGTAAATGTAGTACTCCGACTGTATTTGGCATAACCTCAATATGAGTATGTGCCTCATTGTCCCAAAAAATCTCTTCCTTTGCGCTGGGCAAGATTTTGAAACTTATGAGATGCTTCCCTCTTGGAAGTGAAGGGATAGGCAAGCTAACCCGTGCTTCGGATAGTCCATTTGCGAAAGTAGCGTTATCACTTGCTAGGATCTGATCGTTCAAAATTACTTGTACTTGGAGCCGTTCTGCATTGCTTGTGCTTTCCGTTCTTCGTAAGATAATTTCACTGAATACTGGCTTGCTTTCGAAGGCAAAAGGAGGTAAATCGACCGTATCGATCCAAATATTTGCTTTATTTTGATTCGAAAAACTTAAGATTACTCCACGCTTTTTCTGTGGATTATCGCTTGAAAGACCAAGATCTTTTACGTTTTGATTCCAAGGGATGCTTGGCTGAAAGTCTCCACCATCTGAAAGTAAAATCCAAGGATCTTCGTTAGTCTGACTTAGCCACTGATTTATGCTTGAGCTCAAGGGAGTATACCCTTCGAGTGTCATAGGATTCAATTCAGACAGTTTGTAGATTTTGACTTCACACCCTAATCTTAAGCACTCTTGTTTGACATTTTTAATATTCTCCATGGCATTCGAAAAAGGGGATTGTAAGCCAGACCATTTTTGCATACTGTCGGAATCATCGAGAAGGACATGAATCTGTTGGGAGCTTAAACTTCTCGGAAGTTCTTCAGTCGTAGTCTTGGGAAACAGTGCAAATAATATGGGGAATATCCAGGCAAACCTACAAGAAGCTGAGAGGCATGCGCGGATGATGCCAAGCTGCTTAGACCACAAAAGTGCTAAGAGCAGGCATATGAATGAAATAAGTGAAAGAGAGGCAAAGAACGTGTAGGGCATATTGATTCCCTTATTGAAGGCGTTTTAATATTTCTCTCATATGAATCTGATCTTTTTTGTAATCAGTCGTCAAAGCTACCATAAGCGTATTGATAAAAATGCGTAAATTTCGTTCTCTGGTTGGAGGTTCTGAACACTTGGTTTTAGACCTTGAGTCAAGTAGAGAAGGAAGAAATTTATAAGGGATTGCAAGGATTGCTAAACGGTTATCAAACATGAAGCCGTGCCATAAATTTCCATTGCAGGTGGGAAGAGCATCAAGTAGATAAAAACTTCGCATTAATTCATGATCAGGGGGAATAGGGCGCCAAAGTGCTGGAATCTTTTGGTAGCCAAACCCTTTTTCGGTGAGTTTTTCCAGCTCCTCGGTCGTACTACTATTCTGGATAATCAAGATGCCACCCCTGCGGACCCATTGACCAATTTTCTCATCTAGATTTCCTGATAGGTTTTTAACCGAATTTATCGATCCAGCCCAGAGCCAGGGTTCTTCAAGCAGCTTCTCATCGAAGCTAGAAAATTGTACCAGATCTTTAGATATTTTTAGGCTGGTGCGACTAGATACTTCAAGCTCTAGTCCCGAAACACCCCTTGAATTGTCGCTTGCAATAATTGCTAGATTGATCTGTGCATGGGTTGATTGTTCTTGAAGAAGTAGAGCGCTTATAAGAATCAATGAAGATGTACTCAAACTGCGACGTTTTAAAATATGCCAAGCTAATTCGGCAATACTTGCAAAAATGATTAAGCCCAAAAGAGAAAAAATCCAAGGGAGAGGGTTTTCTTGAATCTTTTTTTGGTTAGGGATAGATTTACTTAACTCTCGGGAGTTTTCCCAATGTGGGGGTAGGTATTTGTTGCCGATTTCTTTTGATAAGCTTTCCCCAGCAGGTATATTGGAAAGTTTAAATTTTAAAACTTCGCTTTGCTCAGAAGTGCTATCTAACCAAACTCTATTCTTGGTATTGTCATTGATCCGGGGCCAAACTTCCCTTAAGTGTTCACTACCATCCGCAAAAAAACCAGATTGGGCCAACAGTCCTTTGACGATAATGGGAAGTTGGCTATGAGTGATACCAAAAGTCCTACTTGGCCTGATGGGAATTGTAAATGCTAGAGTTGAAAGATGGGATTTTTCATCACTCCCAATCCAAGCCAACGCACTAAACTCACTTCCAACTTGTCCTCCCAATTGCTTTGCGCCGATGGATTTGAGTACTACTGCTAAGCTCTTGCGATCGTATACCTCCTTGCAAAAAGTAGGCATAGGACTTCCTGAATACGGAGCTACTTGGAGCTTATGGTAGCACCAACAAATGTTTTGAAAGCTTTTTTTATTTGAAATATATGGTATGAGCCAGGTGCCAATTGATTTTGAGGATACTTTGGGCTCGAGCCGATGGTTCATAAGTGACTTTGGGCAATATGGTGATATATCTTCATTTTCACCAATAAAGAGTATCCACAAAGGGTAAGATTCTGCTTCTTGCTTATTGCTTGCAATCCATTCGAAGCGCTCGGGGATGATTCCAAGAATTTTTAATGAGGCTTGAAGGGCGTGAGTTGGGCTCTCAAGGCTTTGCTCTCCTCCTGATTCTGCAACTAGAATGATGCTTTGTTCCATTCCTTTGAGAGAGGTTCTGAATTCATTGTCTATTAACATCGAATCTGATTCATTGGGTTTTATCTTCCAAACTAGGGGGGGAGGGTTACCTTCGAAATTAGGTGTGGATGCACTCGGCCAACTAACCCTTAGGGTTAGTTCTTTTTGCTCACTGTTCATAGCCCATGGTATTGAAGCTAATATTTGATCAGATAGGCTGACTTCTAAGACTCCACTAGCTTCCTCGCTAGTACCTGTTCGTGCAATGCTGATATCCCAATCCATCACTGGAGAAGCTGGAGGAGAAAGGTGTTTAGCCCTTGTAAAATAGAGGTTAATTTTTTCTGAATAAGGCCTATTAATGGGATGAAACCACAGATCGGTATCTTTTTGTAGGTAGCTCCAATTGAAATTTTTCCAGCTATGAGCGTCTTTATCAGAAATTACGATAAATCGATCTACTCCATGAATTTTTTTCCATTGTTTGGAAATGATGGAACCTAAATTTGCGCCAGCGCGATGAAAATTCAAGCTATATAGTTTTCTTTCTAGACTTTGCTGGTCTGCCGCATTCCAAATTTTATTGGAATGACTGGTTGACAGCGATATATGCTTGGTTTGAATAAGCTGAAGCCAAATCCGAGATATCTCCTGGATGTATTCTTCCAGAGAGATTTTTTCCGATACAGAGGGACTCATATCTATGAAAAGGTGAATTTTCGAGCCTGTAGCATCGATGGGCTCAATACTGATAATTTTTGGTTTTAATAAAAAAGTTATGATCGATGCAGCGATGATAATAAAGCTTAAAAAAGGTATGAGTGGAGGTTTGAATAAAGACAATTTTGGTTTGTATGATGGTCGTGGTTTTAGGATCCTCAGTATAGGAAATTCCATCCTTTGTTGTCTGATTCGAATCAGCCACCAGAGAAAACAAGCCAACAAAGCCAATAAAAATCCTAAAGTACCTGGTGCTGAAAATTCAAAGTTAAAAAAAGTTTGGATCACATATCCACCTAATTATTTTTTATCTTCAAACAATGAGTCGATAAACTGGTAATAGGTTGCTAATGCTGTTTTTTCAGTTAATGGTATATATTGACCGTTAACGCTATTGATGAGTTCTTTTAATTGTTTTTTCCAATTATTTAATTGTTGGTAAAATGATGTGCCCTTTTTTAAGTTTTTACCTAAAAATTCATTTTTTTCTTTGGTATGATCAAAATAACAACAGTCATCTTTTAGCCAATCTAAGTTTTCTTCTAGTGAGCTCAACAGATGCATAAAACAGATACGCTTGGCATTTTTGAATGTCTTTTTTGGTTTAAATTCGTTTAGTCCATCACTAATCCAGTATAAGCGGTCCATTTTGGGCAGATGGAATGGTTTTTTAGTAAAAAATGGAAGCGATATTTGTGGATTAAACTTGTGTTTTAAAAGTGTATTGAACAAACTGAGGAGATCCGAAGCCTGTCTTGGAGAAAAGCTCATGTTTTTGTCTGTTTGGTTTGGATGATAAAGCCATAATATTGCTTGGTCTCCAAGTCTTAGGTGTAAATGGCTTACATGTAGGGCTATTCGGGTGGCTATTTCAAATTTACTTGGGCATTCATTTTTATTGGCTAAATACTCATCGTTTGGCCAGTTCATACTGGGACTTAATTCCCAAATAATGCCTACCTTCGATGACGCTTCGTCTCTTTTTTCTCTGACGATAAGGGAATCGGTCCTAGCAAAGGCTTTCCAATCTATCAAATTGATAGGATCACCACTGATGTAAGGTCTACTATACTCAGGAGACTTGCTGGCCCGTTTTAGAGCCATGAGTTGGCTTCCATGCATCTGCATACTGGTTTTAATAAACTGGCTCCTTAGTTCCCGGATATCCATCGGATTTAGGCTGCTAAGTTGAGCTTGACTGAGATGACCTGATTGCACGATTAGCTGTGTCCTTCACATATATTAGTATTTTTCTCCTCTACTATTTCAAGAAGTTTCTCAATGATGGCATCTTCATTGGCTTCTTGTTCAATTGATTGAGAAGCGAGACGAATCCGATGTCGCAAGACAGGTTTTGCCATTGATTTTATATGACGCCAACGGACTTGTTCTTTTTGTTCAAGAAGTGCAAGGCTTCTACTAGCTGAGATTAAGCTTATACCAGCCCTAGGACCCGCACCGTACCAAATTAGTGGTTTTAAATCAGGTGGACAAAGTAAATCTTCAGGTCTGCTTGAGCGGATTAGGTTATTGATCAGCTGGAGGAGGTCTTTGTGTATGTTCAAGGATTTACTGCGATTTATTAGCGGCACGATGTCCCTTGGATTCAATTTAAAATTCTCTTCCTTACCAAGCCCTGTTTCCCCAACCAAGTGGTTGCGTGCGTGTTCCTCAAGGATCTTAAGTTCTGATTCTTCATTTGGGTACTCAACCAAAGAATGGAGTAAGAATCGATCAAGCTGAGCTTCTGGCAAAGGGAAGGTACCTTCTGATTCAAAGGGGTTCTGGGTTGCAAATACCATAAATGGTTTTGGTAGTGGGTGGATTTTGCCACCTATGGTCACCTGCCGTTCTTGCATGGCTTCAAGCATTGCTGACTGGGTTCGCGGAGATGCTCTGTTGATTTCATCGGCTAACAATAGATTCACAAAGGCTGGCCCCTGCATAAACTCAAATACACGTTTGTTCGAGCTTGGATCTATATTCAAGATTTCTGAGCCAATGATGTCCGATGGTAAGAGGTCTGGAGTGAATTGAACTCTACCGAATTCGAGACCTAGACCCTGGGCAAAAACTCTCACTAAGGTCGTTTTCGCTAAACCGGGGGCACCAGTTAAAAGAATGTGCCCTCCGGACAAGAAAGTACAGATAGTTTCTTTCACCAGCTTGTCTTGGCCAAAAATATAGGATTCGATATAACTTTTAAGAGACATGACCATTTCGCCAGCCTCCTCAAGGCTAAGCTCCAGCTGGCTTGAATCTGTTTTACTCATTGAGTTTCTCCGGCACGAGGTGGGATAGGCTTTGCTAAGTTACATTATACAAAATGAAGACAGGTAACTTTTTTTTAAAAAAAATAAATTGAAAGATAAGTAATTAAATTAAAGAGCTTTATAAAAATAACATTAAAAGTAGATGTCCCTGGCAAGAAATATCTTGTAGGACTATTTTACCCAGATGATATGGAAATAGCTTGGGGAATCTATGAAAAAAATATTGTGTTTGAAGCAATGCTGTTTAGAAAAAAATAAACTTTTAATAAATTTTAATGAGGCTAAAAGTGAAACTGGAAGTGTTGCACTTGAGTATGTTCTAGTAAGCACTTTTGCAACTGTGGTAGGAGTCGCATTACTTAGTTTTGCTGGTCATATTTTTAAGCAAAAAGTAGAGGGGATTATGGATAGATTTTCAATAGATCATGATGAAATTGAGTTTAGTATTTTTGAGAACTTACCATGAATTGTTTTCAAATATGGTTCTTTGGAATTTTATTCATGGTACAGCTTCATCTTGGTTTTTTTGCCTATCGTTGGCAAACTATCTGCGAAAAAATGCTAGTGCTTAGGTATAAAATACTAGAAAGTCCAAGTAATACTCATAGTGAGCTATGTAACAATTTGGGAAAGGCCAAGTTTTCACAAAAAAATGAGATTTTTTTTTAACCTAGTTTGTCAAATGCAGGTGAAGTGGCGTGATACTAATAGAGTTTGGAACTTGTGGTGTGAGGCAGCAGAGCCACGTTTTCCGCCTCGTTATTACCAAATTGAACTATTTTGCAAGCTTGGATTTGCTAGAAGGAATTACGATATGAATAAAATTACTTGGAAATTTAAACGCTAGGGTAGATAGTATCGTATTCCAAGAGTTACAGAAAGATCCAAGCTAAGTTCGGGAATAAGCTTAATGCCCGGCAGAATGGAGAAGAAAAGCTCAAATAGCTTATTGCGATAGCGAATACCAGCTTGAGCTCGCAAATAAAACGATTCGCTTATCTCCTTTTTTTCACTATCCTCGGGATTTTCTAGTTTTTTCTCTTTTATAACTAATTTGTAGCCGCCCCCATAGTATATTTCCATTTTTTCGGATTTATTGTTGATCAAATCAGGATGTTCATTTAACAAGTAATATCCGCTATGTAGCAGGCTTTTATTCTTGTGCAAGTTCTTCCAACCGAGGTTAAACTCAGTGAAAGATTTTCTGCTTAGTGGCATGCTTAAGCTAAAACCCACTACATCGGTGCACTCTACTCCAAAAGTAGTCTTAGCATTCATGGGAGTAGGAAATATCAGATATGAGCTCATAGCTAATAAGAAAGGAAAAATTTTTATGTGACCCAATATGGCCCCCAGCATATTCACCAATGTTCCCATTTTACTTTTTAATTCGATCATGGACAAATATCTTTGCGATCTATAAAATAAGATGTGATCATACATGTGTGTGAAAAAAAGAGAGTAAAATTGTATTTAGTAACATCAGTCATTTTAGTTATCTCTTTCGGGCTGGCGATGTACTTTTATAGTCGTAAAGAAGATTCTCGTGCTGCAAAGGCAAGGCAAAAAATGCGTAAAAATCAGATTGCCATAATAGACTTTCTCTACGAGAAAGCACTCATTAATAAGCCTGAACTCAAAAGTCAAATCGAAAACCAAATCAATGATTTTCGCAGTTTTCACTCCTCAATTGAAATGAAGCCTACTAGTTCTGACTTTGATAGCATAGTATATGACGCTGACGAAGAATTTGAATACCTTATCACAGAGTTAGCAAAATATGTAGATAGAAAGCTTGGCCAAGAGCTTGATAAAACTTATGGGACCAATTATTTCTCTTGAGCAATATTATGTTGGGTGTGTTGAGGAATCTTTCCTAAACCATTATAGCTAGCATATTTGTATAGGTCGTGCAATGTGGGGTAGTTAAAGATTGTAGATATAACCTGATTGAGATTCTTTTTATTTTCAACTAAACTGAGGCCAAAATGAATTAGTTCTGTAGCTAAAGGGCCAATACAGTGTACCCCTAGGATTACCAGACTATCTTTTTCAAAAACGAGTTTCAAAAACCCAGTCTTGATCCCCATGATTTTGCCCCTAGGCATAAAACTAAAATTTGCAATCCCTACCTCGTAAGAGATCTTTTGTGATTTTGCAGCCTCTTCTGTTAGCCCCACCATGGACACCTCAGGAATGGTGTAAATTCCATAGGGAAATATCTTGGCAATTCGGTCGTGATCCTTGATTTGAAACATGTGAGAAACAGCTACTCTCCCTTGATCCATACTGGTACTTGCTAATGCAGGAAACCCTACCACGTCTCCAACGGCATAAATCGAGCTTATATTAGTCTGGTAGCAGGCATTTACTGGAATGGTCTCCCTTTTTCCGGTCTTTATGCCTAGCTTTTCTAAGTTTAGGGTTCTAGTGTTGCCGCTTCTGCCTGCGGCATATAGAAACATATCTACATGTAAAATAGAGTCATTTGATAAAACTACATCGATAGCATCAGTTTGATTAGAAGGCACGCGGACATCTTTCACTTCTGTCTCAAACAAAATATCTATTCCATCTGTTTGCATCTCTCTTACCAATGCTTGGCTTATTTCTGTATCTAAGAAGCTTAGGATCGTATTTTTGTTATTTATTAAAAATACTTGTGCTCCCATGGCAGCGAAGATAGTAGCGTATTCGCAGCCAATAACACCAGCTCCGACAATGCAAAGAGTCTTTGGAAATTCTCCAATTGTTAAGATGCTATCAGAGTCATGAACTCGGTTTCCATCGAATGGAATGTTCTCTGGTTGGTAAGGATAAGAACCGGTTGCAATGATAATGAACCGACCTCTAAGCAATAATTCTTTTGTTCCAGTGACCCTTACCGTGTGAGTATCCTCAAGAGTGGCTATTCCGTGATATATGTCCACTTTATGCCTTTTGAGGTTATTCGCAATTTCTTGATTCATTGAGGTGCAAACAATTTGTTTACGATACATAAATTCATCTATAGATGCTCCATGCTTTAACTCACGATCGATTCCATAGAGGCCTTTATCGTATTTCCCTGAGTAGTAAAGAGCAGTTTCTTTGAGGGTTTTGGAAGGAAGAGTTCCAGTATTGACTCCAGCTCCCCCCAAGCTTCGTTCTTTTTCAATGATAGCGACCCTATATCCAAAAAAAGCAGCTTTTACAGCAGCCTTTTCACCAGCTGGGCCTGACCCTATGACAACCAGGTCATACTCTTTCAAGGGGTTTTCCTCGTGAAGGGATTAACTATATTTGTTAGTCTACCATGATTTTTTGGGTCGTAAACGGCAATGGTTTCCTATATGAGTTCAGGAAAATGGCTTGCTCTAATTCCTTATGCTCCTTATCTTAAAGGAAAAGAATGGATAGGGAATGAGGTCATATGCCTGTGACCCATATAGATCGCTTTTTTGGCAAGTACTGGAGTATCACGATGGAGATGAGGAAGCTTGGGGATTCGGGGATTGAAGTTAGCTCTATTTGCTTAGGAACAATGACCTTTGGCGAACAAAATAGTTTGGAAGAAGCTTTTGAGCAGCTTGACTATGCTTTTGAACGTGGAATAAACTTCATCGATACTGCAGAAATGTATCCAGTTCCACCAAAAAAAGAGACTTACAGCCGTACAGAAGAGTACCTTGGTAAATGGCTTAATTCCAGGGGGCATCGGGACCGTTTGATATTAGCAAGTAAAGTAGTTGGTCCATCGGCAACATTTACCTATGTAAGAGATGGTAAGCCGCGTCTTGATCGGAAAAATATTGAACAAGCCCTTGATTCAAGTTTGAGACGTCTTCAAACTGATTATTTAGATCTCTACCAACTGCATTGGCCTGATCGTAATACTAATTTTTTTGGTAAGCGATCATACGAACATGATTCAACTGAAACCATGGTTCCGATTGAAGACACCTTAGAAGTATTATATGACTTTGTTAGCAAAGGTAAGATTAGATCCATAGGATTATCTAATGAAACTCCCTGGGGAGTTATGAAGTTTTTACAGTTGGCAAAGGAAAGGTCTTGGCCAAGAATTGTAAGCATTCAAAACCCTTATAATCTCCTTAATCGTATTTATGAAATTGGCCTAGCAGAGGTTTCTTGTCGAGAAAATTGTGGACTATTGGCATATTCACCTCTTGCCTTTGGAGTACTATCAGGAAAGTATTTAGGTGGCAAGAAGCCTGATGGAGCCAGAGTAACAAAATGGGAACGATTCAATCGATATTCAAACGAGAATGGAGTCAAGGCTACTAAGCGTTATGCAGAGTTAGCCCAGTTTTGTAAAATTGATCCTTCGCAAATGGCCATAGCTTTTTGTCTGAAACAGGCTTTTATGACGAGTGTCATCATTGGGGCTACGACTATGGAGCAACTAAAAATAGATATTGCGAGCCTTGACGTGAAAATGTCAGATGAGCTGCTACAAAGCATCAACTCTATCCATCAAGAGATACCTAACCCTTGTCCTTAATATTCTAGTATTGAAGGAGCTTGAGGGGTAGTTTCTTAAACAGCTCCTTTGCTATTGTTGCTTTACAAGTATAAAATTCTTGTACTACAATCGATAAAATTTACTCTTCCAAGTGTCAAAACTTTTGATACATCTGCCTTCGAGAAAAGGTCAATAAGCTTAGAAAATATTCTGTTATTATTGCATTTTCGAAATATAGACTTGCAAGGTGGTTGAATAAAGACTACATGACATATGTAAGTACCCTATAAGGCCTTGCAATGTCGTGAACCACTAATGGTCACAATAATTTGGTGTGGATTACACTGGATGTTTTTTCAGTTGAATCTCTCACACAGGTCCTATTGCGGTTTCCTATCTGTTTCCTTGGGTAAACGTGAGTTATTGAGAATTTATGGATGTTCTAAAAAATTCAGTAAATGATCGCAGCCTAGATCCAGAAAATCACTCGCAAGGTTTATTGACTAAAATCAAATCGATAGTCTGGCCTGTTCATGGGGATGAACTGAATAAATTCGTTCCAACTTTCTTAATATTTTTTCTTCTAGCATATGTTTACGATATGCTGAGAATTATTAAATCTTCCATTGTGGTGGCAGAAAGCAAGGTGGGAGCAGAGATCATTCCATTCTTAAAAGTCTGGGCAGTCATACCCGGAGCTTTTTTGATTACAGGCTTAGCGATGCGACTTTCACATCGTTTTGACAGAGAAAAAATTTTTTACTTCATGCTGAGCTTTTTCATAGCATTCTATTTAGTATTTATCTTCTTCATATATCCGAATCGGTCTAGCCTTGAATTGGATTCCTTGTCTCTGTTTTTGACGCAAATTCTTCCCGAAGGAGCGGGTGGTTTTGTGAGTATGATCGGGCATTGGCCATTATCAGTTTTTTATGTAATTACAGAATTATGGGGAACAATTTTACTTTCTATGCTTATTTGGGGTTTTGCTAACGAAATTACAAGTATAGAACAGGCAGGAAGGTTCTACCCTTTATTTTTACTCGGTGCCAACTCAGCAGCAATTTTTGCCGGTCTAACTTCAGCTTATTATGCAGGACATAATTTCAATCCTGATCTACCTTTTGGCTCCTCTGCTTGGGAACAATCTTTGATGTTTTATCTTGGAACTGCTGTAATATGTGGCTTTTTGGTTATGCTGCTTTTTTACTATATGCACTGGCAAGGGGTCGTTTACACTCCCGACCAAAAGATTAAAAAAAATGAGAAGGTTAAGCTTACCTTGTCAGAGTGCCTGGATTGCTTACGAGGCTCTAAACATCTGCTTTATATCGCTTTGTTGGTATTGAGCTATAATTTGGTTTTTAACCTCTCAGATGTGCTTTGGGAAAATCAGTTGAAAATGCTTTATCTGGATGATGCAGCAGGGATGGCTCGTTATAAAAGCCATATTACGACATTAACAGGCATCCTTTCAGTGATTATTTCTTTATTTATCTCAGGTAATTTGCTTCGTAGATGTGGATGGAAATACGCTGCTTATCTGACTCCAGTGACTATTTCGATTACCTGTGCTGGTTTTTTTTGGCTTCTTCTCTACCAAGAAACAGCCTCGACTCCCGATATACTGTTAAACCTAACGAGTAATCCGGTAAATTTATCTTTATTTTTTGGCTCCGTGCAGATGATATTTTCTCGAGGCTGTAAATATACCCTCTTTGATACCTCTAAAGAAATCGCCTTTATCCCTCTTTCAACCACAGAAAAACGTTACGGTAAAGCGGCAATCGATGGAGTTGGTTCGAGAATAGGTAAATCTGCTGGATCTCTTCTGGTGCAGATGCTTCTTCTTACTTGCAACTCTATCAGTGCGGCAACTCCTTATATGGCAATGACGATTATAGTTATGCTTGCGGTATGGTGCTTTGCAGTCAAAGGGCTCAGTCAAAAGCTTGGATAGATGAAGTAGATCTTGATTTAAGAAAAAGAACCGTTTAGCATCTTACATTTATAATAAGACCTTCCTTCACGTTACCTTTTTCAAAGGAACTTGCTAGAAATTCTGTGAATTGAGAGGAGCAAAAATCGGCTTTTTAAAAGTTTCGGTGGGTTTCTCGAGCTCGAGTTCTTTGCGCTTGTTTGAAGATTAAGAGAAAATGCAAACATCTTATGATAGACTGTAAATCACCTAGAAAAGAGGTTTGGAACTAGTTAGGAAAACATTCTTGGAATTTCGTTGCAAATCTTTATAATAATTTGAACAAAGAGGTTAGTTTTGTGCTTTTCAGCATTAACGCGAAAAAATATAAAAGAAGTTGAATTGCGTCTTGGGGTCGAACAAGCAAAGGAAGTCTGGGAAAACCTTTTCGGAAAAAGTACCGAATATCCAAAAGACTATAAGGTGGCTAAGAGCGGAGAGCGTTTTTTTTGCGGTGATAAATATTATGTTCCAGCTTATTATCAAAAAGGTGAAACTATAGTATGTGAGCCGATGCGTTATGGGAAATATTACGAACCCAAGCTCAGAAACATTACTCGAGGAAACCGTCAAGAAAAGCGTTGCAATTACAATTCAAGATTGGATAATTTGCGCTCTACAGCTTGGTCAGATGCTTATCAAAAGGGGCATGGGTTCATTATTCTTGATGGTTTTTTTGAGAATGTGCAGGTCAGAAACTTGCTTAGCTCAGGTTCGATAACACTTACCGCAATTAAAAATCATTTTGCAGCACTTACTTTGCAACGAAAAAAGAAAATACTAGCGCAAGGTAAAAGCTATTCGCCGACAAAGACGGAACTCAAGGAACCAAGCGAGCGAAGTATTGTGATCGAATTTAACCCTCAATCAGCATTGGGGCTTTTTGTGCCGGTTATCTTCAATCACGATATCTGGGAACATAATCCTTTTAAAGGTTTTTCATTAATAACAACTGAACCAACTCCGGAGATTTCAGCAGCTGGTCATGACCGCTGTCCAGTAATTCTTAGGGAGGAGGCGCTTATTAAGTGGCTTAAGCCTACAAATAAAACTCATGAGCAAATTTTAGAAATTCTTAGTCAGCAAGTCACGCATTTTTTCACACCCAAGCTGGAAGATAAAATTGCTTAAGCTATTTAGGTCGTAACGATCTTCCCATTCAAACTTTTCATACATGCGAGCTTCCAAATTTTTGCTATTAGTATTGCTTATTATAGTAATCTTGATGTCTTTCCCTAAGCTTACCAATACATTATTCCTAGGGTACTAGATTCTGATCTTTTTTTGTACAACATAGAACTGCATATCAAATTGTTCTTTACTTTTCCTTCCCCACATTTAACATGCCTAGCTTACAAAATAGTAGTTGGCAGTCAGCCTACTAGGCAACTCGTCTATTACCTTAAACCCTTAGTCCCTAAAAAGGTGAGCTAATGAATTTTAAACTAACTTGGTTTTTTTTATGGATGATAGCATTCTCACATTATAGTCTTGCAGTTGATAAGAATGATTTTAGCGATCTTGCCGAGATTGAAAAAGTTGACTCTGATGAAAACTCAAACATACCAGTAAAAGAAATTGAAGATCAGGATTTTATATCACGGATCGGGCAAGTACTAAAATTGCGACGTGATAACCCGGATAATTTTTGTGCTGGGCCAGGAATGAATTATACCGATGTAATACAAAGGGTCGTTTTACAGTTGTTTAGTTTTCAGGGAGGTGTCGGCATCCAGGAGCTATCTCATCGTGATGAAGGTGGAGCTGTCCAAAACTTGATAGTTGAGACTAAACAACGAGTAAAAAAGGTATTAAATGTACCTGATAATTACGAAGTACTTTTTATGACCGGAGGTGCTCACTTTCAATTTGATACTATTCCCATAAACCTACTAAAAAGTTCAAAGCAAGCGGATTATGTTGATAGCGGATTTTGGTCTAAGCGAGCAAAAAGTCATTTGGATAAGCTTAACTATGATGGGCGCTTGGTTGATGTTCTTAGCCAAGATCCTAAAACCGGTCTTATTAGTCTCAAACCTGAGAAAGAGTGGAGTTTGTCTCCTGAGGCATCTTATGTCCATATTTGCGATAATGAGACTACGGATGGTATTCAGTACCGGTATGACCCGAAACTTGTTGACTCTGATAAACGTCCACTAGTTACCGATGCTACCAGTTCTCTACTCTCTCGCAGGATGCAGATAGAAAATTATGGAATAATTTATGCCTCTGGAGGAAAAAACCTAGGCCCGGCTGGTGTCACTTTGGTAATTATACGAAGTGATTTATTGGAAAAAGCGGATGGGGTAGGATATACACAGGAATATAAAAATTATGCTGATTATGGAAATTTATATAACACACCAGATATCATCTCAATTACCTTCCTAAACGAAACCCTAAAAACTGTGGAGAAGCAAGGTTTAGAAGCAATTGAAAAAAGAGCAATTACAAGATCAAGCAAGGTATATTCAATTATCGACTCTTCGCAGGGATTTTATATCAATAAGGTTGACCCTAAATGGAGGTCAACTACAAGTATTCCCTTCACGATTCGAGAGAGGGAGCTTGAACTTAAATTTGTCAAAGAAGCAGAAGCAGCAGGTTTTCGACAAGTTAAGGGGCATCATTCTGTTGGGGGTTTAAGGGTCTCTTTATATAACCCCATTCCTGATGAAGCAGTAGAGCGTTTTTCACAATTCTTGAAGAAATTCCAGCAAAATTACGATTCTTCCAATAAAAACTTGTCATAGCTTCCGCAGGTAATCTGGTCCTCAGGGATAAAACCCGATGGTAAGCGAAAAATATGACTCTTTGTAAAAGCTCTATCAATTTTCAACGAGTTATTATCGATTTCTAAAAGAAGCAGTGCTTGATTCGATTTATTTTGAGGGCAGAGTTCCACAATACGTTTCAATCCCACACCAACGTAGTGGTCATTTTTGTAAATCTTTTTTACTATTAAGTGGCTTTTTCCATAGCCATGAGAAGCGCCTTTCCCGTCAATTATTGCTAGATATCCCTTATTAGGTGTAAGTGACATCTGATCACATGAATGGCAATAATTTTTCTGAAACAAATTCCATTCTCCCCAGTTGTTGTTTAATGTGAGAATGCGAGGAGAAGGATGATCCCAAGATTTTTTACTTTTTTCCTCATAGTAAAGAGTTTTATATGCGACTCGTTTAAATTTATTTTGCTCCCATTTTAAAGTAGGTAAACAAGCTTCATGCCTTCTAAGTACGTCTACCCTGATTTTTTTGTTTAGAGATTCTTCCTTTAGAGGGATAGAAATTAAGTGTAAATAGTGCTTGGGATCTGAGCTAGAAAGCATGCTGCAGTTAGAATTAGTTTCTAAAATCTCTGAAAGAATATGGATCTGGTTATCGAATTTCACTTGGCTAACTCTGATGGCACTATTTGCTTTAGAGCCTGTGTGCATCAGAGCTAAAATTGTAACTTCTTTTAAATTATTTAGCTTGTGTGAAAGCTGTTGCGAAGTGAAGAACATTTCTAAATCCTTGATTTCTTTTTCAGATTGAATAATTTTCGCTTCCCATTTGAATGATTTTTTACCAACGGATGGGGCCTCATAGAAACCAAGATGTTTGAAAGGGACTCTTGATAAAGGTGGTTTGAGCTTTGGTTTAACTGGTTTGGAATCTGAAAAAAGATTGGTTATTACTGAAAGAGTTCCTTCATCATCTGAATCTTTAGCTACTGGTTCTTCCGATGATAGAGTTGTTGGATTTTCTATTGCATCTCTGCGACTGCGCATGCAGGCGCTAAAGTGGAAGCTTGAATAAGCAAATATAAGAGTACTAATTATGTTCTTGGTAGTTAATTTTACTGGTATCATGCAACAGTTTCAAGTACATCCAGTACTTCTATCTTCAAGTCTTTTTGAATATCTTGAACCTTCTGTGGCCTGTGAAGGAGAAAGCCTTGAACTAAATCGATTCCAAGGTTTTGAAGAGTTTTAAATTCTTCAATTAGTTCAACACCCTCTGCTAAAACGAGAGAGTTGGTAATTCTTGCAGCACTCATCACCCCTTCAATAAAAGCTTTTTTAGATTCTTCTAGGTGAATATTTTGAATGAGACATCGATCTAATTTTATGATATCGGGTTTTATTTTAAGAATTCTATCTAGCCCAGCATACCCCTTACCGAAATCATCGATGGCAATTCCATAGTTTTGCTTCGATAAGTTTTTTCTTGCTTTAAGTAGTAATTCAAAATTATTGATAGCCTCTGATTCAGACACTTCGAATGTAATAAGGGCACTTTGAGGAATTAGGTGCTGAAGTTGATCGATGTAATAGAAATTTCTTGGGAGGATGTTAGCTAGGAGCCTCCCCGGTAAGTTTGTGAAGTGATGGGTAGCCTGTCTAAGGCAGATTTGATCTAACTCAAGTGCTAGTTTTACTGAAAGAGCTAGAGAAAAAAGAACGTTTGGCATCAGGTATTTGGAGTCAATATGCATAGGTCCTTCAGCATGGATTAAGTTATCGACTTGACCCTTGCTCACTCGAATTAAGGATTCGAAGGCATAAATACTTTTAGCAATCGGAAAGATGGATTTATTTTTTATCGCTTTTTCCGCATCTTCTATTTTCATTGTTTTAGCATGGAAAACAGCTTGATAGTTAGGTATTAAGGTTTTCGGTGTTTGGATAAGTGCTTGAATTAGTTCTCGTTGCCTACTTCTTATTCTATGGTGCTGAACTTTGGCCATCTCTTTACTTGAATCAATAATATTATCAAGGGTTTCTTCAGTATCAACACAGGGATTGTACAAGCCAGTGGCATGTCCTATTGAAAACTTGGGAATAGTCTGTAGGTAGCTCGGTAAAACCCTGTCTTTAGCGGGTTTAAACAATTCACCCCATAATTGGTTTTGTAATTTCGTTACGATTCGATCTGACAATTTTTCTAGTGCACATGGAGGGGGAATATTTCTTTGTGATCTCGATTGTTCCAGTAGTATGAAGTAAACATTGCTGTGTACAGAATTAAGACAAAGGATATCGGTTTTACGAAAGCTGTGTTTTACACCCCATAATTCAATAAGTAGTTGTTGAAAGCAGTCTTGTAGTTTGGCATAGGCCTCAGCACCATATTCAGTTGCCACCTTTCTAAAATCCCCGGCATGGATACTCAGTATGCTTAAAGATCCATTTTGCTGGAGCATATGTATTGCTAGCATCGGATTATAAAAAGGGATAGTATTGCGATTGAAAATTCTTCTTGAAATACCTAAACTGCCGCAATTATCTAAAATGGTTAAGATATCTTCAGGTTTAGGATTTTTTAGCCAGGTTAATAGCTCTACACGACCATTTCTGGTAACAATCGAATATTTATCCTCCTTACTGACAACAATGACAGGAATTCGCCGGCACAAGCTACTGAGCATGTCGATCCAGCTATTGTCAGGCAGTAAGGGATGCCTAGCATCTACCACCGCGGCATTAGGTTCATATTCGTTACGGTACATTTCCTTGAGACTAGTCTTTTTAGAAATATCAATGAGCTTGAATTTGATTTCATGCTCTTCTAGGCGAGATTTTAACTCGCCAATTAGCTTTTGATTTTTAAGCATTAAGTAAATCATTTTTAGCTCGTGATTTATGCCTTTGCACTCGAACCTCCTATCGGTAGCTTTGTTATGTTTCCTTAATCAAGAGCCCTTTTTGTGGTTGCGAAACAAGGAACAATCCACAGGCATTGTGGATAACTCTACCTAGATAGAGGGCAAGCTCCTGTAAGCCAGGGACTTGCCCGGTTTGCTTAAAAAATAGTCAGTTTTAACTTTGCTGTTCAATTATCGATTCTAGACAGGGGGTTTTTATGCAGTGGTCAAGTGAAGAAAAACAAATGGAAAATTTATGTAAATCCGTAAATAGTACCATAGCTTTTCCGGAAAGCAGAGATCAAAGAGTTTTCCAAGGAGCGTGCTATCTTGCTGAAAATGCGGCGATGAAGAGTGTCCTTTTATTTCTTGAAGAGGATGAGTTTGATAGGCAGTTTTCTGTCTGGGGTCATGGAAAAAAAATAGAAGTTAAGAGGAGGATTGAATTTGTTCCAAAGGCTTTTCCAGAAATTGTAAGCCAAACCAGGTCGTTTCTTGAGAAAAGAGCAGAAATCAAGGGTAAGGTATTAGATAATGATAAATTAAAGTCAAAATCAAATTCTGGACTTGTTCAGGCAGGGGTATTGCTCAGGCAAGGAGACATAGATAGTGTGCTTGCAGGAGCTTTGTATACTACTGCAGATGTAATAAGAGCAGCTCTCCCTACTGTTGGACTTGCTCAAGGGGTTAAAACCTTAAGCGGTTCCTTTTTATTGGCTAATGAAAATGCTGACATTAAAGCTATGATTTTTGCAGATTGCGGAGTAGTGATTGAGCCAACAGCTGAACAGCTTGTTGATATTGCTTACGAATCGGTAAAAACTTGGAGGCATCTTTACGGGGAGGAAATGATGCCGTATCTTGCATTTCTTTCCTTTTCGAGCAAAGGATCTGCAAAGCATCCTTCCGCAGAGAAAATGGCCAAAGCTTGGTCTTTGTTCAAGGCAAAATTTCCCGATATTCCTAGTGATGGTGAGTTGCAATTTGATGCAGCAATTGATGCAGAAATAGGTAAGCGTAAAGCACCATCAAGCAAAGTATGTGGTAGAACAAATATTTTTGTATTCCCAGACTTGGGAGCTGGTAATATTGCCTATAAAATTAGCCAGAGCTTAGGAGGGTACCAAGCATATGGCCCAATCCTCCAAGGCCTAGCTAAGCCTTATAGTGACCTGTCAAGAGGCGCCTCTGTTCGGGAGATAATTGTGTCTTCTTTTATCAATGGGGTTCGTTCAGTCCCCTCTTCGTTCATCTGAGCTCATAACTTTTTTTCGATGATCTGTGACACTAATTTAGGAACTTCAATGCTTGCGACACCCTGACGAAAATCATCAAAGTTGGGATTGTAGGTAGGCTGAGGGTTGATCTCAATACATCGTGCTCCAGATTCTCTTGCATGTTCGACAAAACCAGCAGCAGGATAAACATTTCCTGATGTGCCAATGGAAACAAAAATACTTGCCTGATCTAAATGTTGGTAGATTTCATCCATAAAGAAAGGCATTTCACCGAACCAAACAATATGAGGGCGCAGCGTTCCTGTCAACTCACAGCAAGAACAGTTGTCATTGTTACTTATTGGCTCATGGCAGCTGTAAATTTGACCGCTTTTTTTGCAGCGAATTTTAAGGATTTCTCCATGCATATGAATAAGGTTTTTACTTCCAGCTCTTTCATGTAAGTTATCTATGTTTTGTGTAACTACCCAGACGTTTCCAAGATAGTCTTTTTCTAGTTTCGCCAACGCTAGGTGTGCTGCATTTGGGGATATAGCAGGATTTAACAACTGATTACGGCGCTCGTTGTAAAACTGATGAACAAGCTTGGGATCTTTTCGAAAACCTTCGGGTGTTGCTACTTTCTCAATTGGATGGTTTTCCCATAGCCCATCACTGGCACGAAAAGTATTGATACCTGACTCTGCTGAAATACCGGCTCCTGTGAGGATGACGATTGAATTATATTTCATGGTAAACGGCCTTATTAATTTTTAATTCTTGCTCAAGAATTCCTATCATTGAATATAGATCTCGGTCTAAGTTAATCCCTTAAGTTTTGAGCTACAATGATACTTGTAAAAGTCTGTAAATTAATATCTATTTTTTACTACTTTCATGCATGAGGAGTGATTTTGATTACTCTTGACAAAGATTTTTACAATCTTTAGGCTCTGCATAGCTTAATTTGATTCGCCTTCATCAAGCGTTTTTTGTTTGAAAGTGAGTATAAGTAAGTCCCTGAAATGAATTTAGTAAGAACCGCTTCTGAGATTTTTGGTGGGTTTTACCTGATGGCAAAAGTTCAAATTTTTTTTCATTATAGAAAATTTGAGGATGGAAAGCCTTAGGAGAAAAACTATGAATATATTCCCTAATATTTTTTTATTTACAGTGATATGGTATGTATCCTTAACTTGTCTTTTTGCCTCTGTAGATTTAGTTAAATCAGATGAATATTCGTCTGAATATGATAGAGACTCCCTTGATATAGTGGATCGCCTGCTTAAAAGGATTGCATGGGATCAAGTTAGTATTTCTGATTCTGATTCAGAGGGAATAGAAGAGTTTAAAACACCTTCTAGTCCTGGTCAAAGTTCTGGTACAGATGAATACTTATCTGCGCGTCAGTATGAAGAGTTGGGTAATGTTGTGGAAGGAAGCGGTTTATCTAATCGCGCACCATCATCTCTAATTCGTCAAATTATAGATAGGCTTCAATTGGTTCCTCTCAAGGAATCAAAATATTGGAGGAATAACCCAAATAGCTTGCCTTATTCACAATGCCTGCTTACCGACTCTTGGGGGAACTGGGAAGTAGGGATTCAAGCTAGTTTGGTATATGGGCAGTTTTTTCACAAATTAAATGGGCAAACTTTGTTTTGTTACAGTGATCTTGAAAAAACAGCCTTTATGATTCCCATCGAAAATAGCAATGGATTTACTTGTGGTTTATCATTAACTTTTGCTCCTTACCGCAAAATAAGTTCCAAGCTTGTGAAGTTGACAGATCAGTCGGCAGATCAAATTTTTGGGACCTATATTGGAATGGGTGGGGGCTTAGGAATCTTTGCTTCTCTTAGCGGAGCTGTGTTAAAAAATAGAAATAACTCAATTGAACTCCATGTAAATTCTTTTTTCTCTCCAGGGAGCTTTGACTTTTCAGTAGCCTATAAAAAAGTAGAAATTAGACCACGAAGTTTGTTTGACTATGAGGTGTATCAACTTAAATACTTACACCGATTGGAAAAGCTTAGAAAAGCACGCCAAGCTATAGAGGGCAATCAATTTATTAGACAGAGTTTTCAAAGAAAAATTCTTAAACAACAGACCATAGAAGTTTGGGCAATGGAGAATTATGAGCCTTCTAAACGCTTTGCTAGCATGGCAGATTATTGGATTCATACTCTAGCTTCAAATTTTACTGAAGAGCTATATTTTTCTCCACCTGATCTGAATCTTCTTTCACGTCTTACATTTATTAAGAGAAAGAAACTCTAAAGTAGAAGCAAAGCGTTCAGGTAGCAAGAAACATACTTAATACCGATCCTTAGTTTTCTAAAAACAGTCATGTTGTTTATGGAAGATTGATTTGCCTTGAATGTTAATTGTTCAAAAATACTTGGACTTTTAGGAGTACCTAGAGTATATGTCTCTTGGTTTTCCAAAATAGACTGTTTTAGTCTTTTGTGTTTCTCTTTAGCTTGATACTTTTCGCAAAAGCTCCCGTATTCATCGCGATAGTGCCATAAGTATCTACTAGATGGATCATCTAGATCTTCAAACGGAGACATTCTTTGTACCCTCCTCCAAGACCTTTCGATAGCAATACTACTAAAACCCAGATTTAGGAAGGTGTCAATTAATCTCTTTGTACCGCCTTAAATCCCTAAGTCAGGAAAACGTACTGTTTAATGTTTGAATTTATCCAGGTGAGCGTAAAAGCTCTTCTTTTAGGGAGAGGAGTCTTCAATTTGTAGCATCACAGTCATTGCGTAGAAGCATTTCACCCCATTGAGGGTGCAATTGAATATTGTCGAAACTCCATGACATTTGATCGCGGTATAATTTTAATCCAAGGTTTCCCTCTTCAAATAGCGTAATACCATTGACTTCTAGCGTAATTTTGTTTATTTCCATGGCTGATTCTTCTTTAACTTCATAACAATCATTGTCCAATTTAAGACTACCGAAAAAGCCTCCTTTACACTTTATCAATGTATTGATAAAGGATGTGCCGCCCTTTTGCAAAGATACTCTGGTAAGGCTAGAAATATCCAGTGAGCTTAAATCCTCATCAGGGACAAAAGTAGATCCTAAAACAGTAGTGGACGAAAAGCTTACTCCACCAAGATCAATTTCTAATTCTTTTGCATTTCCAGATCCTTCAACTTTGTCATCACGCTTACTGTCAACATGGTCAATAATTGGACTTCCATCAATGGATATAGATAGTGATTCAATTTTCTGCTTTAGGCGACAACCCACACCTGTTCCACCCATTATTGTCTGCCTCAAGTTGGTATTACGGTCGCGAGCCAGCCTTAGTTTTGGTTTTAATTCTGCTAATGTATCTTCCACTAAAGAAATCTTCTGCTGGATATTAGCTGTGCTTTCATTTTGGTAGTTATTTTGTTCAGCGCTTCTAATTCCTGATGGTGCATTTTCAACTGAACCTTCTGAAGAACTCTTAAAAGGTGCAAGTAATTCCTCTAAGCTCTCATTAGAAAGATGGCAGGCAGGTGAAATTAATTGTTGGTATAAATCTTTCACGTTCATTTCATAGCTTTCACCAACTACTATTTCAGGAATGGTATCCTTCAAAATAGATTGGCCATCTACAATTATGTCTATAGTTGCAGTTGCTGTCTCGCCATTGTCAGCGCTTAAAGAGTCAACTATAAAGCGCATCCTTTGAATATCAGCAAAGCTTGGTGTCAGTACTTGATCATCCACGAGGTTAGAGAATTTTAGATCCTGCGTTCCTGTTTTCAATGCAATACTTTCGTAGACTGAGTTAGCACTATGGAAGGCTAACTTGAAATTTCCAGAACCTGCTATGTAAATATCCACCTCAATTTTGCTGTTTGAAGCTTGTTCGACAGAATTGCCATCACAGTTCACTAATCGCACCATTGCATTAGATGTGATTGCTTTTAATGGTAGGCACTCTTTATTAATTTGGTTAGTTTTTTCACACATAGCCTGGTTGATTGGTTCCAGCTTAGCTAGCTCAAAATTTCCATAATTTAACTCAGACTCTCGGTTCAAAAGTTCTTTAATCAGTTCGTCCCGGGTTTGAACAGCGGTACCATTTAAAGAATCAATTCTAACCTGTTCTCCACTTGATCGACTCCGGGAGCTGGATGAAGATCCGGCACAACTAACAGATAACATTATATTTAATATCAGTAGATAGTAATTCATAAATTTCATGGATGTTTTTGTTTATAATCATTTGTAAGTCACAATTTATCTTATCGGAATTTAGTTGATAAATCTTAAAATCAAAGTTTAAACATCAATATTTTTAGATAGCTAATAGTTTAAATTACTGACTAATTATATTGGCTCTGGTGCCGATGTGATTCTTATTCAATCAATAAATTTATAAATTTTTTAGTTAGGCTCGGGTTTGACTTCGTAGCAAGAACTATTCTCATAAGTTGGAGGGCTTTCACAAGAATTTTTAATCTAATTTTTGCCATGTTCAAATAAGCTAAGAAAATTTTTGGAAATGGAAGCCTGAAACTTAGCGCGGTGTTTGAACTCTTTTTGGGTGTTTTATGGTTAAAATTGAACGCACTTGGGCGTAACTACACGAACATAAACCCCATTATAATTAATTGATAATATAGGATATATCGGTATTATTAGAAAATTATGAAATAGAAGGTAACATATAGAGGTAGATGATGTCAGAAACAGTCAATAGCGTATTCCAGAAAACAGTAAGTAAATACCCTAATTATATAGCCTACTCCTTCAAAAATAATGGCGAATGGGAATCTCGGACTTGGTCAGAGTATTGGGATGAAGTTCAGGCAGTAGCTGCATCTTTACTTGAGCATGGGCTTGAACCTTCGGATGCAACAACGATCCTCAGTTTAAACCGACCTGAGTGGATCATTGCTGATTTGGCCAGCATTATGGCAGGGGGTGTTCCGGCAGGCATTTACCCAACGAGTTCGGCAAGTCAGTGTGAGTACATTTTAAATCATTGCAAAGCAAAGTTTATTTTTCTAGAAGACCAATCCCAGCTGGATAAGATTCTTGGGATCAAAGATCTCTTAACTGAGTTAAAGGGAATTGTTTTATTTGATGGTACTTCTGATGACCCTATGGTCCACACTTGGAGTGATTTCTTGGAGAAAGGTAGGAATCTCAATAAGAAAAAACTTGAAGAGCGCATAGCAAATCAGACTGCAGAAGATTTAGCTACTCTAGTTTATACTTCAGGAACGACCGCTAATCCTAAAGCAGTGATGTTATCGCATATAAATTTATGTTGGACCGCTGCCAATGTGATTCAAAACCATTTAAAATTGAGTTCGACTGATGTGTTTATTTCTTATTTGCCATTAAGCCACATAGCAGAACAGATGGTAACTATTCATGGCCCCCTAGTGGTAGCATGCCAAGTCAGTTTTGCAGAAAGCATTGAGAAGCTTCCTGATAATCTTAAAGAAGTCAGGCCTACGGTCTTTTTGGGAGTTCCTAGAGTTTGGGAAAAAATCCAAGCTAAGATGGTTGAAAAAGGGGCAGAAGCAAGTCCGCTTAAGAAAAAGATTGCTACCTGGGCGAAAAATGTAGGACTTGAACAGGCAAAAGGTAGCCAATATCAACAAGTACCTGGCCTTCAATACAAAATTGCAAAAAAAATAGTTTATAAAAAGGTGAGAGAAGCACTTGGGCTTGACCGCTGTCGCTTCCAAATAACGGCAGCTGCTCCTATTTCTCAAGAAACGCTTAATTTCTTTTTTAGCCTTGATATACCCATTTATGAAATCTATGGAATGAGTGAATGTTCAGGCCCAGCTACAATTTCATTGCCTGATGGTAAATTCCGTATTGGAAAAGCAGGACTTCCCATTCAAGATACAGAGATCAAAATAGCGGAAGATAAGGAAATTTTGGTCAGAGGTAAGCATATTTTCATGGGCTATTTAAACAATTCTGAAGCGACGAAAGAGACTCTTGATGGTGAAGGCTGGTTGCATAGTGGTGATCTTGGGTCTATAGATCACGAGGGTTTTTTGACGATCAATGGAAGAAAGAAAAACCTAATTATTACTGCTGGTGGAGAAAATATATCAACCGAGATGATTGAAAGTAGATTTGTCTCCATACCTCTGGTTGAGCATGCGGTAGTTATTGGAGATCGGAAAAAATATTTGAGCATGTTAGTAACCTTAGACAGAGCGACTGCCAGTAGTTTTTCTGTAGAGATTGGTAGTCAAGCAAAAGATCCGGTTCAAATAGCACAATGCCCGCTATTCAATGAATATCTAAAAAAAGAATTTGACCGCATAAATGCAGGATTTGCCCGTGTTCAAACTGTAAAGCAATTCAAAATTTTGGATACAAATTTTTCTGAGGCCTCTGGAGAGTTGACCCCAACCATGAAGGTCAAGCGTAATGTGGTCCTTAAGAAATATGAAAATGTTATTGAAGAATTATATTGAAATTAAATCAGATTTACGCCAATTGTTTCTTCAATAGCTTTTTAGCAGTCTGAAGCACGTCGTTTTCTTTTTCAGGAAACTTTGATCCAGCTCGGGCTTTATCTGGTCTCCCTCCACCTCTACCACCTGCAACTTGGCTCAGCTCTTTGACGAGTTCTCCTGCTTTGACACGTGGCAAAATTTCCTTACCAACTACTGCAATAATGGCTAATTGACCTTCATCCACATGGCTAAGGATAGCAAGCTGTGTTTTGAAGCGTTCTGCCAGTGAGTCAGTTAATTCCTGAAGTCCCTCTTTTGGAAATATCTTGCTGTCTAATTTACCAACAATACTGGTAAATTCACCAATCTGCTCCGAGTGTTTACTAATAAAATCATCGATATTTTTACGTGATTCTTTTGCTTTGAAACCTGCTAATTCTTTTTCCAAAACTTTAAGCTTAGTGTTCATGTTTAACACTCGCTCGGTCAAGGTTTCTGGCTTTGCTTTTAATTCTTTACTTAATTTAGAAATGATGGCTTTTTCACGTTTGCACTGCTCCAAGGCAGTGGCTCCTGTTATGGCTTCTATTCTCCTAACCCCTGCAGCAATGGATGATTCGCTGGTAATACTTAGTAAGCCAATATCTCCAGTGGCTTTAGCATGAGTGCCTCCACAGAGCTCGATGCTAAACTCTCCCATACTTAAAACTCTAACATTTTCGCCATATTTTTCACCAAACAGAGCCATAGCACCTTTATTCTTAGCTTCCTTGATAGGCATGATCTGAGTGGTGACAGCTGCATTTTCTTGCAACCTTTCATTAACCCAGTCTTCCACTTCTTCAAGCTGCTCTTTGCTGAGGGAGCTATGGTGCGTAAAATCAAATCTAAGACGAGAGGGCCCCACATGTGAGCCTTGCTGCTCCACATGTTTACCTAAAACCATGCGTAGAGCTGAATGGAGGATGTGGGTCGCTGTGTGGTTTCTCTTTGTTTTTTCTCTAGCACTCTCGTCAACTTTGGCATTAAATTGTTTCATACTGGCTTCAGAAATGAGTCCTTTTATGAGGCTACCTTTGTGAACATGATAGTCTAGGACTTTGAACGTGTCCTCTATGCGAATGGATAGTTCTGAGTTTTCGAGAATACCTATATCTCCAACTTGTCCTCCAGCTTCTGCATAAAAAGGAGAAGTTTCTAGAAGAATATAGAGAGAGTCACCATCTTCTCTGTAACGAAGGGTCTTTGATTCGCTTTGCAAACTTTCGTAGCCTACGAATTTAGTTTCTTTTGATTGTTGATAAATAACCCAACCTTCATCACTTCCAAAACTATCATCAAATTTTGCCGATTTCCTCGCTCGTTCTTTTTGCTCTTCCATACATGCCAGGTAAGCTTCACGGTCGACTTCAAAACCGTTTTCCTCTGCAATCACTGAAGTTAAGTCAAAAGGAAAGCCATAAGTGTCGTGGAAAAGAAATGCATCTTTCCCGGGAATGATTCTTTTCTTCTTTTTCTTAAGCTCAGAAAGTAGCTTGTCCATCCGAGCAAGGCCTTTGTCTAAAGTTTTTAAAAATCGTGCTTCCTCAGATTCGATCACTCTAGCTACATAGTCTTGTCTTGCTTTTAGCTCTGGAAATGCTTCTGCCATATGTGCTATTAAAGTTGGAACTAAGGTATAGATAAATGGTTTGGTGTGTCCTAGGCTATGAGCGAAGCGGCTAGCTCTTCTTAGAATACGACGCATGACGTATCCACGACCCTCATTGCCTGGAGTGACTCCATCTGCGATCGTAAAAGTCAAAGCCCTAAGATGATCAGCAATGACCCTATGTGCAACACCACTTTCTTCTGGACTGTAAGGTGTTCCTGATTTTTCTACAATTTCTTCAATAATGGGTGCAAAAACATCTGTTTCATAGTTTGATGTTTTTCCCTGGATTACAGAGCAAATACGCTCAAAGCCTGAACCGGTGTCAACATGAGTTTCCTTTAAAGCCTGCAGGGAGGAGTCCTTTAATCTCTCAAACTGCATGAAAACGAGGTTCCAAATTTCGATGTATCTTTGGTTTTCACCATTGACCCCTTCTTTAGGATCATTGAATGTTTGGGCCTGCGTTTTCAGGTCACCCATATCGAAGTGAATTTCAGAGCATGGGCCACAAGGTCCAATGGTACCCATTTCCCAAAAATTATCTTTATCAAAGCGTAAGATGTTTCTTGGATCTATATCAGTTTCTGATTTCCAGATCTGATGAGCCTCGTCGTCATCGAGATAAATTGTAGCGAATAGCCGTTCTTTTGGTAGCTTCCATACTTTTGTTAAAAGCTCCCATGCCCAGGTAATAGCTTCTTTTTTATAATAATCTCCAAAAGACCAATTGCCTAACATTTCAAAAAAAGTGTGATGAGTCCCATCTCTACCTACTTCATCCAGGTCATTATGCTTTCCAGACACTCGCAAACACTTCTGGGTGTTCACAGCTCTTTTTAATCCATCACGATTATCGCCCAAAAACAGTGTCTTGAACTGATTCATTCCCGCATTGGTAAATAGTAGGGTGGGGTCATCTAAAGGAGCAATATTTGAGGAGGGGATAAATTTATGTGCTTTTTGCTCAAAAAATTTAATAAAGTCAGTTCTAATTTCGTTACAAGTCTTGTAAGGGATGCCAAAAGTTGTTGTCTTCGATGTGCTCATGTTGATCTCAGCTATAAATTCAAAGATATTGGACTATTAATTTGTCGAAACCATAACGGCTATATAAGCATGCAAATGAATGCTTATATAACATCTTTTGTTTAAAGGATAGGAGAAGAAAAGTCTTCAGTATAGAGGTACACAAAGCTTGCTTAACGCTTTGATAAAGAGCGGTTTTTTTCAAATAGTTTGGCGATATCTCTTAGGTCGCCTCCATAGAGGTTTTTTACTTTATTTTCCACGAGATCTTCAGCCTCGGAGTGCTTATTTTGTTGGATGAGTTCTGCAATTTTATCCATATAAGCCATGGCCAAGTTGTCCTTACCGCCTTTTGGGTCGTTCGTATAATAACCAGATTCCACCCGCTCCCGTTCAAGATCGATAACTTTTTGATAGGTTTCAAGTGACTTTTCTTTATTTCCTGTCTGGGAGTAGGCATCAGCTAAGTCGGTTAATGCAACTCCAGATTGACTATCTTCGGCGGATTTTTCCAAGTATGGTAAGGCTTCTTGGAGACGGCCTTGACCTGCCAATACCTGGCCAATCCCTGATGCAAGCGCAGTATTCTCAGAGGTTTCCTCGTAAAGCTGTTGAAGGTAGTTAAGCCCTGTTCCCGATTGTCCTAACTCGTCGTAAATACCAACTAGTTCTGATAAAACAACTCTATTGCTTGGATTAACTCTTAAAGCTGATTGAAGGTAATAAATGGCATTTTGAGGAGACTTGAGATCAATTAGCTGAATCATTCCCATTTCAACCAGAGCCATCTCATTCCTTGGATCAAATTCAAGGATTTTCTCCAGTATTTTTGCTGCGGCTTGGTGATTTCCTTGGTCAACTAGGTTCATAGCATCTGAGAGCAACGATTCTATTTCAGTAGGATCGAAACTAGGACTTTTGGATTGCAAAGAAGCTTCTTTAGATGTGTTAGTCTGCTTGTCTTTTCCGTCTTGAGAAACTGAGGAGGGCCAACTGCTTTCCTGAGCAAAGTCACCTTGACTGAGGTGCTGCATACGTTCGTGATCGACCAAGTCATTAGGTATGTTAGACTTTTTGCTAGTTGAGTTTTTTGCTGGCAAATATTTAAAGGATTCTGAAGTTTCGGGACGATAAATGAGCAAAATTGAATATGATGTGAATAAAGCTACTATCAGCAGCAAAAATGAGCTTAAAAAACTATTTATGCTTTGCTTTTGTTCGCTCATAAGTTCACATGGTATTATAGCTTGGTTCTCAGATGGTATGAACTTACCACGAAATGCTGGATAATAAAAGATTCTCTTAATATCTATCTAAAAACACAGGATTTTTGTCGAAAGTAAGGTTTCAAAAGCTCTGAAGGGTATTTAAATTGGAAGAATAGGCATTTATCGGCAATGGGACTAAATAAAAAAGTTAGAATAAGATACAGATTGAGCAATTATGGACTTAGTTTCAACCACCTTCAAGAGGTCGGATCATTCAAGGGAAGAGCAAGTATTTCCCCGAAAGATGTGAAGCAAGAAGACTCTTGCTGGGAACTTAGGTGGGATTCACTTGCTTTTGGAGGAGACCTTGCGAAAGCGCTTAACTTCGGGTTCCAATTTGCTAATAACTTGTTCTATCGAGCTGCATATAGTGAGATGATTCATGTCATTTGGTGACATTAGATCCATTTTAAGAGGCCAGTTATTGATCCATGTGATTAGTTCATCCCACATCTTTCCTCCACCAAGCAACAAGGTAGGCCTTGGCTTAATGTGCCCAACTTGGATTAGTTGCCAGGTATAGAAGAGCTCCAAGATGGTCCCGATTCCTCCTGGTGTGACAACGACCGCGTGGGAAATTCGCATAAATTCGTCAAGCCTAGATGAAAAGCGTTTATGCTGCCTTTTTACATCCAGATGAGAATTAGCATCTGATTCAAATGGCAGCTCAATAGGCAGGCCTATGGACCGACTTTTTTGTCCTCCATCCTTAGCGCCCTTATTAGCCGCATCCATTAGGCCTGGGCCACCACCAGTGACTATATCAATGCCTCTCATGGCCAATTGAAAAGCCAGGTCGTATACCTCCTTATATGCTGGTGTATCAGGCTGCAAACGTGCCGATCCAAAAATACTTACACGGTAATAGTTTGTTTCCATTTTTGTAAGAAGGGTGTCAATATCTGCAATAATATCATTGAGTTGAAATATCTTTCGGTTCAGTACCTTTCTCACTTCTTTGGGAGTAATACTTGCCATATAGCGTTATCCTTGAAAACTATTGATGAAAATCAAGTCCAGAGGACTCTACTTATATAATAGAATGACGCTCTCGAGCGCAAATGAGAATAGCCAAATTTTATTGTAAAAGATTTCGCCAAGCTTCCGATAACCATCTGGTAAAGCTACGGGAAGCAATTATGATAAAAAATGGCGTTTTAAAAACCTGCTTAGTTCTATTGAGTCTGAGCCTGTTCTTGTCTTTATTGTTTCAAAGAGGATTAGCAAAAAACGAAGAAATCGAGCCCAGCGAAGTTAAATTTGCATCAGAGATAGGAGTTTTGATGATTGGATCGATTGTTTCTCAAAGTTCAGACAATGTTATCCTTCTAAAGAACAAAACTAATGGCTCCGTAAAAGCACATCGAGTTGGGTTTAAGTTGTTTAATCAATATAGGATTGTCGATATAAAGGCCAACTATATTGTGGTAGAAACTCTCGGTTCCAATAAAAAATATATTAAAGTCTATAAAGATGGATTTTCTGGAGCAATATTAGCTAAGAGCAAAGCAAAGAAACAAAAGTTTGGATTTGTTGATTCCTACCGTGAAGAAGGCTTTGAGCGCGAAAAAACAGATATTGAAATGTCTGAAGAATATAGAGAGAAAATTATCCGGGAAGACCTACCAAAGATACTAATGCAAGCGAGTGCTGAACCGGTTATAAAGAATGGAAAAATTATTGGATTCATGATCGATCAAATTGATGAGAACAGTATTTATGCAAAATCTGGGCTTAAAAACGGAGATATTGTAAACTCTATCAATGGTATCTCACTTGATGATGTCACGGCAACTATAAAGCTGCTTCATTCATTGAAAAACTCCAAGGAAATGTCCTTTGAATTAACTAGGAATGGGACAAAAATTCCGGTAAATCTCAAGGTCAAATAATTCTATTCTAAACCTATTTGCATTTTTTTTTATTCGGATGGTTCCAAATTCTATAAAAAAAATATCTTCCTTATATAATGACTAACGATCAATCTCATTGCCTGAGAAGTTACAAGAAAATTATTTTTTCAAAAGTATGTTCCTACCTCAGACGGTATATAGTAAAAAAATAGCATCATGTTGGTGGAGAACGAATCTAGATATCTCATTTTGATTTGATAGATCAATGAGTACTTTAATGTAGTTTGATTAGTCTAAAATGCATCACTGCCCTATAATTCGTATGGTTGAATCCTTGACATTCTTTAAGAAATATTAATATTATTACTAGATAATCAAAAAAATTATTTGCAGGGAGGCTTAGATTATGAAGGTACTGAAAACCTTAATTGGGATTGGTTTGCCTAGTTTCTTAAGCATTGATCTTGCCATGGCTACTGTTCCAGTTGTAGATCGAATCGAAGACATGCAGGCTGGATGGAATGAAGTTAGACCTGGAGGTGAAACGGGGTGTGCACGCGGAGATGATTTCTCTTTTTTTGTATCGCCTGGAAATTCGGATAAGGTTGTGATCGATTTTATTGGAGGAGGAGCTTGCTGGAATGCTGAAACTTGTGCTAAAGATACAGCCACTTTTTCGGATAATGTAGATCATTTAAAGCGAAAGTATGAAAGTGGTGACTTGGCAGGAGTCTACCGGAGAGCCAGAACAGATAACCCGTTTAAAGACTATAATCATGTTGTGATTCCTTATTGTACTGGTGATATTCACTGGGGAAATAACCAAGTAACTTACACCAAAGATGACGGCGAATCTTTTACAATTATGCATAAAGGAGCGGTCAATACTAAGTCAGTACTGAGTTGGGTAGCAAATAATATTACTAATCCAAATAAAGTCGTGGTCACTGGTTGCAGTGCTGGTTCCTACGGTTCTATATATTGGACTCCAGAAGTTAGACGTTTGTTCCCAAATGCTGATTTCAAACAGCTTGGTGATAGTGGAATTGGAATTATAACAGATCGTTTTTTCCATGAAAGCTTTCCAAAGTGGAATGCCGTAGAAGCGGCTCCAAGGTGGATACCAGGGTTAAATCCTGATGAAATTGACTGGAGTAAGCTTGGTATTCATGATCTCTACACCAAGATAGGTCACTATTATCCTAATATCAGCTTAAGTCAATATACAAGTGCTTTTGATGATAATCAAACCTTCTATTTTGAAATTATGGGAGGAGCACCAGAATATTGGTCGCCTTATATGTTTGATAGTCTTAATATTATTCAACAATCTCTTTCCAGTTTTCGTTCATTCATCGCTCCAGGTTTAGAACACTGTGTTTTACCATATGATGAATTGTATACAGTTCAAAGTAGGGGAGTTAGGTTTACATCTTGGATAAAAGACTATTTAGAGGGTGAACAAATTTCATCTGTTGTCTGTGAAAATTGCGATCCTGATGGCGTTGGTCAATAGTTTACAGTCTTTCTGGCGACTGGTCGTCAGAAACCACCTCAAATAATTTATAAGCTTGAACCTATCCACCTTTTTTGATTTGGAAAAAATTCTTAAGATTTTCTGGACTTTTACCGATACTCTCCTGGATGTGTATATTTTTTATATTAAATTGTTTAGGTAACTAGATGAAGATACGCTACTTTTTTATAGTTTGTATATTTTCGCTTTCTTGCGAGTCAAGTCAACAAAGTCAGCAAGTTAGAGAGCGAGACCAAAGTGTCAGCAAACAAAAACAAACAAATGATCCAAAAGATAAACAAACAGATAATAATGGCACAGGAATTACAACTGAGACAGGTAATGAGCAAAACAGCACCTTTAATAGTTCCACTAGTTCTGGTGGACTCATTGATGAAGAATTTTTAGTACCCGGAGGTCCTACCTCTTATCGATCAAAGCCAATAGAGTATGGTCAGGGTGCAAGCTCTGCTCACAAAGGGTTTTATATTCGCAATAGTAACGGCGGCTCTTCGGGGGCTGGTTTAATAGCTATACATGGTGTTAAAGGAATGACTGAAGAATTCAAACGAAATCTCATGCGTTTTGCGGCGAGGGGTTATCGAGTTTTGGCCATCGATCTTTATGAGGGTAGATTGCCTGGAGAGGATGATGCAGATAGCTTTTACCAATCTATTCAAGCTCGAGGAAAAACAGATGTTTTTACTAACATAACGAGCGGTGTAGACTATTTGCGAGATGAGCTAGGGGTTACCTCTTTAGGAGTTGTTGGCTGGGATGAAGGAGGTTATTGGGCGATTGAAACCATGATTAACTTTCCTAGTTCTTTTGCAGCATTGGTAAACTTTTATGGTTCACCATTCGAACTTTCTAAGGATGCGCCAAATATTCCCATTCCAACGTTTCATATTTTCCCTGGTGATGACGGACCTGAAACCACAGAGATCAGAGAGCTTGAGCAGACCTTAAATGAAAAATCAGGAAAGAATTCTGATTTTAGATTTTATGAAAACGTCGCTACAGATTTTCTTGAGCCCAGCTTGAAAAATAAGGATGAAAAAAATATTGGCTTTGCCTATGAACAAGCTTTATCCTACCTAGATCAATACCTTATGAATAACTGACTCTACAACACATTGCATTTGAAAAAATCTAAGGTTTCATGAAATAATTCCGATACCTCTGGTGAATTGACCTATTCGAACGCTATGTTAGGACCTAAACGAGGTTCTTTGTGATGCTTTGTTACTATGGTACTAAGGACTATTTATGAGTCTTTTGAGAGAAAATTGTAAGTTTCTGCTTGTCTTTTTTTTAAGTATGTTCGTGCTGCAAACAGCATGCAAAACAAAATCTGTGAGCAAAAATCTACAAGAGCCAAATAGGGAGCTTCAATCAAATAAGCTTTCTCTAATTGAAGAAGATGAGGTAATAAGCCGTCCTAGTGTTCATCCTATTTTGCTTGATGAGAATAATTTCAGAATCAATGGACTTCGGGTTGGGCAACAGACGTTTTTGAAAGCAGAGACCCCCGTTGTCATCTATGAAATGCCTCTCCAAGCGGATTATGTAGAAATCTTGCGCTGCCCTGACAATGTCATTATCCACGGAGGTGCTGACAGCATCGACTATGTGGAACTTGGTTCTAAAGATCTACAAACAGAGACACGTATTTATCAAAGAAATAATTTTTGGGAAGCAGCTGTTATTACTCCTGGTTGTATTTTGATTGCTACATCTTATACGGATACATCCTATGAAGACAGTTCAGCTTCGAGCGGTACTTTCAACTACTATATAAGGGCATGTGTCGATCAAGGTCGTCTCCTTAATATTGAAGGATTTTCAAGCACTAATTGTAGTAGGCAAGTAAGTCGATCACCTGAATATAATCATATAAATAGAAGGCAAAAAGCAGAACTTGAAGCTCTAGCTGAAGCCTCGCTGGTTCGTAGTAAGATTGATACCATCAATCGACAAATAGTGAATAAAACTATTGAATTGAACCAACAACTTTTTGGATGCCAAGAGAAACATCAAACTCGAGTGATAAATGAGGAAAAAAAGTCAGCGATCTCTGCTATTCTAGGAGGGGTGATTGCTTTTGGGATTCCAGTTTTGGGAACTGTTGGATTTAAAGGGCGACAATATTTTAGACCTGATTATGATTTTAGTTCCCGAACTGTAATCGCTAAAAAAAATAAGCTCCTTACTCCGAACATATCTGAAAAAAAATTAGCTAGTCAGAAACAGAGCCTTATTCGTAGCCTTGCAAGGCATGAAGGTGTGATAAATCAAAGAATTAATAAGCTCCCAGATTCCACGAAACTGCAAAATAAAACAAGAAAAGAGGCACTTGAGAGTGAATTGAAGGACGTTCGAGATCTGAGTTCCAAAGTTAGTGAGATAGATCCCAAAAACCAAGATTATCTGAAGAATTTTGGTAAATTTAAAGATGAAAAAATAGGCGTGGATCTCGGAGCAAAGGTTTCAAAAGGAACTAGAGCTGCGCAAGTTTTGGCAGCTACTAGCATCACTACATCATCAGCTCTATTGATTTCTCATGCCTTTATGGCAGGTTCCCAATCTTTATCTAGTTTCCCACGAGATGCTAAGGCTTGTTATGGAGTTTCAGATAAGCTTAGAACTGATCAGGTTTTTTGTGGCTGTGCCAAAGCGTTGTCTATTCAGGAGGACTTGAATACCTTGGCTGAAGATCTGGAGCAGACTATGAGGCTGCAACAACAGCACCTCAACAAAGCTGAAATTGCTAGAGATCCTGAGGCTTAGAGAGGAAATATGATGTCGATCCAAAGCTTAATTACGTTTGTCTTGCTTACCTGCATCAGTCTTGCATGTGTAAAGCGACGTGTCACCCAAAATGATACTAGCTTACCTAATTCCCAAAGTATTGATCTAGTGTTTGAATTGGTTGACCCCCAAAAAGTTAAGGTGGAGCTTGAAGCAGCCTCTGTGACAAGTGAGCCCTTTCAGGAACGCTATAGTTTACCGAGTTTTCAAATGAAGTTTGTAGGTAATGATTACGTGAAAATTATTCGCTGCCAAGAAAGTTACCGAGAATACTTAGAATACACACTTAGTCAGAGCGATGGTCAAAAAGTGGAATCTAGAAAATGGGTATGGTTAGATTCTTTTGGAGACAGTAAGCGCTGTAAGGTAGCTAGCAATCGCTTTAATAGCAAAGATTTTCAGGATTTAGGGGCGAAAAATGGGAAGTTTTTTTACCTTATAAACCCTTGTGTCTCTGCTGGAATTTCTCTTATCGGTAAGGATGAGTGCAGCTACCATTTAAGCATCACTAATACTTTGGATTATAAAGAATCACCATCGAATCAGGTGCTTCGGCAATCCATGGAGCTAGCTGATGCCGAGTCTGCTTATGATGCCATAATTTCTCAGCTGCTTGGCTTGGCACGAGCGATAGTTAACGAACAAGAGCGTTGTCAGCAAGCAGCAAATAAGATTCGTACACAAGCTAATGTTGACAGCTTTGGCTGGGATTTACTTTCTACGGCAATTGCTGTAGGTGGAGCATTTGGAGCAAGAGCACTTATTACAAAACGAAGCTTGAATGCAGCTGCAAATTACGTGAAAAAATATCGGTTTCTTAGCAAAAGTGAGGGCTTTTTAAAATCGGTAGGTAACGCATCAAGTTTTAATAAGAATCTTTTCACAGCAGGGTTTTTTGCCAGTGCCCTTGGTATTAGTACTTTGATTCGTTCATTAAAATCGAGAAACACATCTGCTACTACTCATCCCGCATGTAAAAAAGCAGAACAACTTAGCCAGGAAATGATTAAAATTCAAGATGAGAAGATTCTTGAACAGGCTATGGATGAAATTATCAGGATTTCGTCTGAAATATCTCAGCTGGATGAAACCTTCAATGCTTATGGCACGACTAGCTTTACGATGCCTGTGGTTCCATGAGCTATGGGTATAATTCTTAGCTTTGATTCAAGAATTATACTGACACTTATGGTTTCGCTGCATGACATTACCACATTCAGGGCAGATCTCAATTACATCATCAGCACCTTTGTCACCAGCATTCGTTTGCTTGTCCTCAGGATTACCTGAGTAATTTTGAGAGGGGTTTAAGGCGTTTCTAACCCATTTTTGCGCCAAATAAAAGCCAAGTACTGGAATGAGGAATTTAAGTAAAATACCTAAAGGTGCCATGGGGCACTCCCTTTAAATGAATTGATCTTCCGGTTCTGAGCCTCTAAGATCCCTGGTTTTAATCGTGAGCCCAATTCCGAATAAGGTGATTAGGACAGTGAGCACTCCACTTACGACCCATAATTGTAAACGGTTTTTAGGAATCCCGCTAATTTCAATTTCCAGGATCTGATCTTTTTTTACACCGGTGATTTGCATTCCCTTGTAACGCCCATCAGCTAACATGGGCGGAACCCCTTGCTTAAATGTTTCTCCCGCAACACTTATGCCACTTCTACTAGGGACTGCAACACTAAGCTCTTGGACGTCGAAGGGGGGAAGAAAGCTAATGGTGTCTGAGCCAATTTGATCAGCTTTAACTTGAAAGCTAACTCCAAGTAAGCTTACTCCAGGAGGAAACTCTTTTTCCAAATACAGTTGCCCATTTTCATCTAACTTAAGATCTTGATCTTCAAGTCCATCTTGAGCTTTGAAGTCTATGCTTTCTCTTGGCAGCATCAAAAAAGTTTTGAAGCTTTTTTGCTCTTGAGTATTGTTAGTGACAGCAAAAAAATAAGTTCCCCATATATTCTTTAAATCAGCCTGTAAAATTACGATATGACGAAAAGAAAGACCTATTTCTTGAACATTCTCTTCAGAGCCAGGCTTATCGTCAAGAGCTTGCGCAAGGACTTTGGTGTTGCTCAAGACTAGTACTATGAAAACTATCCTTGTGGCAAAGCGAGCAAGATTTTTTTGAATTACCATTGGTTTAATCCTTTCTCGATTCATTTTGAGGCTCTTACTCGGCTGTTTTTATGAAATTGAGATAATCGTAGCGTCTAGACAAGTCGATGTACCGATTAAGCAGGTATTGCTTACGCTTCTCCCATTCGCCGGCAGTGATGTGCCCTTGCTTGCTTGCTGTTTCCTCATGTAAGAAACGATCTATGATGATTTGCTTAGTTCTCAGTATTTTGTCAAGGTCTGTTAAGCTAGAACTGCGAGCTAACAAACCTCCTTCCCCCAGCCAAAACGGAGACATAATAAACACGGTAAGGGCAAGCCCTATTAATGAGCTTATAAGAATGACCAAGGAAGATCCTCCTCCAAAATGAGCGAATTAAACTTAGACGGCTGCATTATTTCTTTGTGCTTCTAGCTTTTCTTCGAACTCTTTTAGTATCTCGGATGTTGGGCGAACGCCGAAAGTGCTAACCTGCTGTCTTTTTCGCCAAACGAAAAACCAGATTAGCAGTGGTCCGAGGATTAGTAACAAGCTTGGGATAAGCCATGCTAAAAAATGAAAACCTTTTGTGGGAGGTTCCCGTAGAATCCATAGTCCATAACGTTCCGTGAAAAAGTCTTTGATTTCAGATTTTTTCTTTCCTGTTTTAACTTGGTCAAGTACGGCTTGTCTGATTTGGAGAGAAAAAGGGGCATCCGATTGCAGGATACTAAGCCCAGTACAAGTTGGGCATCTTAAGTCGTTAGAAATTTCTTCGAACAAAATCTTCTGATCTGGAGCCAATACATTCAACTCTTGAGCAATAGATGCAGTCGACTGCGCAAAAGAATTTTGCATGCTGCAAAAAAAGAAACAAATGAATGAAAACTTCTTTAATAACTTCACTAAACTTCCCATGATGCCCCCAATGTGTCCTTGCTTTTTCTTCCTCGCGCTAGGTCACACATAGAGAGGAATCCTCCAATGACCATTAGGAATGCACTCCACCAAACAATCTTAACGGTTGGATTGATGAAAACCTGTAAGGTAGCGCGAGCTTTAGTATCTTTGTCAAAATCGGCCAAGACAACATAGATATCATGCCAGAAGCTTCCCAATAAGCCGATTTCGTGGAAGAGTTCATCCTTAGTTGGGTATTTGGCTCTTGCTGGCAAAACAGTTCCCACAGAATCTTGCTTTTGATTCGTTACGGCAAGTGGGGCTGTGTATAAAAGCGCATTCTCATCTTTTTCAAGCTTTATTCCGCTAAACTTAAAGGTATATCCATAAAGTTCCGTAGTATCTCCAGATTGCAGAGTAACTGTCTTATCCATGCCGCGATAATTTCCAAGAAAGCCAAGTACGGCAATTAAAAAGCCAATATGGGCGATAAATGCACCGAAGTAAGCAAGGTTTCGTTTGAAAAATAAAGATAAATTGAATCGCAAGTCCTTAAACCTTTGGAAGGCATCATAGGACAGACAAATCATAGCCCAAAAAACAAGTTCGACACCGATTAGCTGAAAGATCAGTGGTTTTGTTTCTGAACGGAAAACGTCTCCAAAATAGGAAAAAATTAGGGTTGGGATCACTGCTAGGAACAGCCCTCCCAATAAGAGTTTTTTACCCCCAAGCATTTTTCCAGAACTGTAGCGCATTAGGTTGCCTATTGTGATGGCTACGACGAAGCTGAAACCAATATAGGGTGCGAAGGCATTGAAGTAGGGAGCCTGCACATTGAACCTAACTCCAGTAATGGCTTCTGAAACAATAGGGTAGACTGTACCAATGAAAACTATGAGGGCGAATGTTATGAGTAGAAACTGAGTGATCACCAATGCTGACTCTTTGGAAAAGCCCCACACTTTGTTTGTGTCCGAAGGTAAAATTGATTGAGCTTTAAAACCGTAGAGGACTAAAGAAATCAAGGCGATTCCAGCAAGGAAATACAGGTAATTGGGACCAATGGGGGACTGAGCGAATGAGTGAACTGAGCTAATCACTCCAGAACGAGTGATGAAGGTACCAAAGAAACTGAAAAAGAAAGCTACAATTGCCAAAATAATGCTGAGCCTTTTCAAATGTCCCAAACGATCTTGGACGAGCAAGGAATGGAGTAAAGCAGTAGCAAAAAGCCAAGGAAGAAAACTAGAATTTTCAACAGGGTCCCAGGCCCAGTAGCCGGCCCAACCTAACTCTACATATGCCCAACGTCCTCCCAAAAAAATTCCGATAGTAAGAAATATCCAGGCGTAGAGAGTCCAGCGACGTGTTGTTCTCAACCAACCTTCGGTAATATCGCCATAACACAAAGCAGCAATGCCATAGGCAAAAGGAATTGCTAAGGCTGTGTAACCGGTAAAGAGAGAGGGTGGGTGAATGATCATGTAGGGGTTTTGTAATAGAGCGTTCATACCCATGCCATTGTCGGGAACGGGAAACTGCAAGACAAATGGATCTGAGTAGGTCACTGCTAAATAGAACATCCAACCCGAAACTGCGTGCAATGAAGCGCTTACATAGGGCATGATATGTTCATTGTCTTTGGCGTAGGTTAAGTGGGCAATGGCAGCATAGACTGCAATTAATAGTGCCCACAAAAAGTGAGAACCCTCAAGGGATGACCAAAACGCGGAAATTGTATAAAAAAGTGGGAGGTCATTACTGGAGTTCTTGAATATGTAGGCAACACCGTAATTCCTTGTGAAGAGCATGTACCAAAGGAAGCCTGAAGCAATAACTGCCATGATGCATGTCGCAATAGAGGCATATTTCGCTGAGCGATAGAGGCGCTTATGACGGTAGAATGCGGCTACCAAAGCGCTAATGGTACCGTAAATGCTGGTAATACAGCATAATAACAAGAGAAAAAAACCATAGTCTGCTAACATGCTTGCACCTTATATCTTGCAAAATCTAGAGGGGATGCGAACAATTCGCCTACCATTTTACTACGGGAGGCAAGGATACAAAGATGGCTTCATAGTTCCCCCCGGTCATCAGGCCAAACTTAGTACCCCGGTCATAAACAAGATTATACTCTGCATAACGTCCGCGCCAATAGAGTTGAGCTTCTTTTTCTTCTTCCGAAAATTGGCTGTCTTTTCTGCGCATTAAGAGTTTAGGAAATACTGTTGCATAGGCATTTGCTGTTGCCTGTACAAAGGGGAAAAGTGTGTCGAAGTCGCCTTTTAAGTAATCAAAGAAAATCCCACCCACCCCTCTTATTTCTTTACGATGTTTAATATAAAAATATTCGTCACACCATTTGGAGAAGCGGTCATAAGAATCACTAGCGTGCAGCTTGCACGCTTCTTTCAAAGATTCGTGAAATTCTTCTGTATCTTCTGGGAAAACTTTGAAGGGCGTTAGATCGGCTCCCCCGCCAAACCAAAAAGAATCTCCGACTGTAATGAGCCTAACATTCATGTGGCCTATAGGTGCATAGGGATTGTACATATGGGTAATGGTAGAGACCCCAGAAGCAAAAAAAGGCTTATCCTTATGCTCCCCCTCTATAGCAGGATATTTGTCACCGAATACCTCAGAAACATTAGCTCCGGCTTTTTCAACCACTTGACCTCGGACTAAGCCTATTATGCCGCCTCCACCCTCTGGGCGCTGCCAAGGTTTTCGCTCTGCTTTCACTTGTCCGTCAACTTTTTCAAATGCCAAGAGTAAGCGATCTTGGACCTCTTTAAAAAAATCGACGGCTATTTTTTTTTGAGTTTCACTGACTGACATTCTGAACCTCATATAAATTTCAGTGGCTCAATAACTTAACAGCAATAGGTTTAGGCTTAAACTCTAAAATATAAAGCAATTTTTTATTTTTTGGGTGTTCAAGAATAGGGTTGTTGATAGTAAAATACTCTCTTTAGCAGCAAAACCTTGAATCTGTAGCCCAGATCCCGTAAAAACGATCATGTCCGCCGTGCCACAAAAATATTTGACCTAATAATTGTATAGATAAAGTGTCTCATGAAAAGCGTATACGTGAAAACTCTGGGCTGCAAAGTCAACACCTTCGACTCGCATGCTCTTGAGAATCAGTTTAAAAAATCTGGCTATAAACTCGTGAATCATGCTGTTCAGGCAGATATCACTGTCATCAATACCTGTAGTGTTACTTCTGCAGCTGAAAAAGAAGCAAGGTATCTGCTCCGCCGCTATAAGCGAGAAAATCCTGATTCTTTTAGGGTGGTAACGGGCTGTTATGCACAGATCGACTCTGCCACTATAGCAAAGATGGGTGAAGTGGATTTTGTTGTTCCCAATGAAGCCAAAGAGCGCTTGGTGCCTTTGGTTGAGGAGCGTTTGGATTCTCAGGAAGATCTCGCTAAGTTTCCAAAAGACCTGAAGCAAGTTAAGAATAATAGGCAATCTCACTTTAAGTCATCACTAACATTGTTTGACAGTCCTAAAACCGAACGCACCCGTGCTTTTTTAAAGATTCAAGATGGTTGTAATGGTTTTTGCTCTTACTGTCAAATCCCTTACGCCCGTGGAGCAAGTCGCAGTGTTCCTGCAGAGGATGTTTTAGCTGAAGCTAGAAACTTGATACAGTCAGGTGTACAGGAGCTGGTTCTAACGGGGATTCATATAGGTGATTATGGAGAGGATGCAGGCCCTGTAGGCGAGGGGCAGGCGCTATTCTTAGAGCTTTTAGAAAAGCTTTTTACCATTGAGGGTCTGAAGCGCTTGCGCATTTCATCCCTAGAGCCTGCAGAATTAACCCAGGGCTTAATAGAAAAACTAGCTCAACATGCGGACAAATTCTGCGATCATTTTCACCTTCCGTTGCAGTCGGGAGATGATCGAATTTTGCGATTGATGAATCGGCAATACGATCAGAAAAGGTACCTAGAGTCTGTGACTATGATTCGTGAATACTTTCCCAAAGCTCAAGTGAGTGCTGATGTGATACCAGGTTTTCCAGGTGAAGATGAACTAGCATTCTGCGAGACCAAGGCTTTCATCGAAGTGTGCGGCTTAGCAAGTTTGCATGTTTTCCCATATTCAAAAAGACCAAATACCGCAGCGATTCGTATGCCTGATCATTTGGAGGTGGAAGTCATTAAGAACCGGGCAAGGGAGCTTAGATCTTTGTCTAAGCAACTATTCAAAGGATTTGCTGGTACCTTTATTGGTGATCAGGCTCTCGTTCTGTGGGAGCAGTATGATCAAAAATTAGGAAGGTGGCAGGGTAAGACTAAGAATTATTTGCCTGTTATGAGTGAGTCTAAATTCGCTGGTGCAGTAGGGCAAATTGATAAGGTGCTGCTTCGTGGGTTTGTTACTGAGGGCTCTATGTTAGCCACCAAGTGTTAAAATAGTTTGCCTTCCAGTAGGTTAGCAGTCTAGAGTATCTAACTAGTTCTATTCACCGATCCTAGCTGGATACAAAATTCCCGCTAAAATTAATGGCCAAAATATTAAAATGTTCATGGGATATATATTTGGAGTGGAGCGGGAAAAGGGACTCGAACCCTCGACCTTCGCGATGGCAACGCGACGCTCTAGCCAACTGAGCTACTCCCGCCCAAGTGCGTGTATGTTAGTACAGGGGATTGCTTCACATTGTCAAGGGTGAAAAATGAAGAAAGGTACCTATACCCTCAGGAACTCAGGACTATCAAAGGTTTTGGGGCAGATTTTGCGGCCTTTTCAACGTAGCCGCCCTACATCACAGGTTGGCACGAGTGAGCTAAAGCTAGAACCTTCCCAATATATTCTAGCCGAAGATGAAGCTGATGTGGACCGTGTTTTTGATCGTCTTCGATCCTATTGTTATGCGCGATTTTTAGAGACTCGCGAGACAGCTTCCGATGAGTCTCTTCCTGAAGCTCCAAGCCTTTTTTGGGAGTCGGGAAAGCTTGAACCAGGTCGATCTTACTTTTACTTGAAAAAACATAACGAGATAGGTTGGCTTTTTGAACGTTCAGGATATGGATGGGTGATATCGCGGTGCGAAAAAATAGTCGGACAAAGTTTGTTTATGCGCCGGGAGGAAGCTTGGGATTTGGTGAATCTATATAAGTTAGATGGTCCTTTTGAACACTACCGTGTGGCTTCAGAGAAAACAGGAGGCCAACTTATTAGCTTCCTACTCTATCGTAAAATTGCCTTTGAAGAGGTGGTTTCTGTAGATCTACAAGATTGGCTCACCATATGAGGGTTCATATTTTTCTAATTTCCTGCCTGCTAGCATTTACCGAAGGTGCAAATGCTGGTTTATTGTTTTCTGCTTCAGCTCATTGGGGAGTATTTGCCTTTAGGCCGCTGTCGGAGCAAGACAGCTCACCTAACTACTATGGATTAGGGCCGGGAGGGGTGATAGGCTATCACTTTTCCAAGCTTTTGACGCTGCTGTCTATGCTGACTACACCCCAGGACAAAGAGGTGCGCCAAATGTTGAAAACGAAAATGCAAGTCTTATTCAATATGGCTTGCAGCTAGCAGTTCGTTTGGAAGATAAGGTTTATTTTGGATTTAAAGCTGGACAGGGAAGATATCACCTTGTGAAAAAAAACTCTATTCAAGATGAAGTTGAAGGTATCTGGCAAGGGCCGAGTGGAGGTTTGATGATTGGTGCAATTCATAAGGAGGATAAACGCAACTATTGGCAATTAACTTTAGAATTTTTACACACTATGGTTGGTAAAATTAAGCTACGGGAGGGAGAGTTACAGTCAGAAGAAAGGCGAATTGATTGCTTTAAATTGACTCTTTCCTATACTTATAATGACTTCATCAATCATATGATTCGACGGAGCATATTCAAAAACATATTCTAACAAAATACTCAAAGACTTGAGTTGGAGACATGATGGAAAACATAAAGATTGTGGAAATTCTATTGGGTTTTACCTTGTTTGGGGCCGAATGGGTTTTGTGGCTTTTGATTGCCCTTAGTGTTCTCTCTATCGCTATCATTTTAGAGCGAAGTATTTTTTTTCTAAGATTAAAAACCGATTTTGCTAGCTTGAGTCGACAACTGTCTATGCATCTAGGTAATGGTGATATCGATAAAGCAAAAGACTTGTGTTTGTTAGATCCTTCTTTAGAAGCAAAGGTGGCTTTATGGGGTTTAAATCACAATAAAAAAAGTCCTCAAGCTATGGCTAGTAGCATGGAAGGTTTTGCTATGGGTGAAAAACATAAGCTTGACAGAGGGCTAGTGGTTCTTGGAACTCTCGGCAATAATGCTCCATTTATCGGTTTATTTGGAACTGTTATCGGAATCATAAAGGCTTTCCATGACCTGTCATTTAACCCTGATGGTGGTCCTTCAGTAGTCATGGGTGGAATTTCTGAGGCCTTGATTGCAACAGCTGTTGGCTTGTTGGTAGCAATTCCAGCAGTCATTGCTTTTAATACATTTAACCGAGCAGTCAAAAAACACATGGCAAATGTTCAATCACTTATTAAGGTGATTATGTCTCATCAAGGTTGAGGTTATTTAACTGAGGGGGATCCCTCCATGATGGTCGGGATGACGAAGACGCAGTCGGTCGGGATGACGAAGATGTAGTCGGTCGGGATGACGAAGATGTAGTCGGTCGGGATGACGAAGATGCAGTCGGTCGGGATGACGAAGACGCAGTCGGTCGGGATGACGAAGATGCAGTCGGTCGGGATGACGAAGATGCGGTCGGTCGGGATGACGAAGATGCGGTCGGTCGGGATGACCAATATCCTTGTCATCCCGACCATCGTGGAGGGATCTCTAATAAAAAAGGAGCCAAGAAATGTCTGGATCTTTATTAGACGATGAAGATGAGATCACTGGTATCAATGTGACTCCGCTTGTGGATGTGATGCTGGTGCTACTCGTTATATTTATGGTAACTGCAAGTTATATCGTTCATAGATCCATTGAGGTTGAGCTACCTCAAGCTGAAACTGGTCGGCAGATGAAGAGTCGGAGCCTAGCATTTTCCCTCACCTCGGAAGCGCAACTTTTCCTAGATGGTGTGAAAATCTCTTTTGATGAGGTAGGAGCTCACATAAAAAAAGCTAGGCAAACACACCCAGAAAAGGTGCAAGCACTTATTTCTGCAGATGTAAAAACACCCCATGGTCAGGTTGTTAAACTCATTGATACGGTGCGGAAAAACGGTATAAATGAATTTGCAATCAACGTGGATGCTGCTGAGGGTGACGCGAAGCCCCCGGACAGTGATGCTGACTCACTCAAGCCATGAGGACTGTCCCTTGACCCCTTTCAAATCCAATGAAGCTGCTGAAATAAATATAGAGCATTGTGAATCCTACATCGCTAACCACATTTTTCTTCTAAGACCTCAAAATTATCGTGAAAAATATCCTCTTTGGCCAGGGAGTGTTGGAATAGAACTGGAAATGCTTCCTATTATTCTTCCTTCAGCTCAAGAAACGGCAGCTAAGCCTTTGCCAGTTCCCTTGCAGGGAAAGGGTGATAGTCTTGCTGGGGTACTTCGAGACATGGCAAAAAACCACAGTTGGAAACTTGTGGAGGAAGTAAGCGAAAAAGGCTCACAAACAGCCTATTTGCTCCGGGTAGAGTTGGATCAAGGAGATAACTTAACTTTTGAGCCTGGTGGGCAACTTGAATTTTCTTCTAAGCCATATCCCTGTCTTTCAGATGCTGTCAGAAGGGTTCGTTTTATTCAGCATGAACTTGATGAACAGCTTGCTAAAAATGGATGGACCCTCGTGCAGTTGGGAATCAATCCATGGCATGATCCTCAAGAAATAGGTTTACAGATGGCTAAAAGCCGTTACCAGGCAATGGATCGGTTCTTTACCAATATTGGGCAATATGGGCGTCGAATGATGCGTCAAACATGTACCATTCAAGCCTGTGTTGATTTTGGACCAACAGAAACAGATATGGCTAAAAGGTTTCTTGCTAGTCAGTTGCTAGCCCCTTTTGCCACAGGTTTATTTGCTAATTCCCCCTTTAAAGATGGTCAGCTTGCAGACAGACCTGGATTTCGCTCACTTGTTTGGCGTAGTTTGGACACTAGTAGGACAGGAATTCCACGGCTCTCGCATCTTGCAAGTGCTCTTAATAAGAAAGAATGTGTGGCAAGCTATCTTGAATTTGTTTTGGCTGCCAAGGTCGTGTTTGTAGAAGCACTAGATTACGAAGTTCCGGATAAAGATATCAGCTTCGCTCAATGGATCGAACATGGCTATAAGGGGATCAAGCCAACGACGCAAGATTTTGAAACTCATCTTTCACTACTCTTCCCAGAAGTGCGGCCAAGAGGTTTTTTAGAACTGAGATCTGTTGATAGCCAAGCACGACCCTGGCAAATTGTTCCTGCCGCTTTTTTTACAGGGTTGTTATATGATCAGGATAAACTTGAAAAAACACTTGAGATACTTATGCCATACTTGTCTTCAATAGATTCTCTCCTGGTAGAGTCCTCCATGGGTCTGCAGCACCCTATTATTAAAGATGTATCGCAAAAATTGATGCAACTTTCTTGGGAGGGCTTTAAGCTTTTGCCACCTTGCTTTCGTGGTGAAGGAACAGAGAAAGCTTTGAGGATTTTCGGTGAATGTTATACTAATCGAGGCCGAACTCCTGCTGATGATCTCATAGAGGAAGTCAAGGAAACAGGTGATAAAACTCTGAGTCTTAATAGCATCAATCGACTCCACGACAAATGGGGTGCGTATTTGTCTCATTGAGTATGCGTTTTGTTTGAATAGAGAGGTGGTTATGGCAGATAATAGAGCGGATGTTGCAGTTCAAGTGGATGAAATGGCAGATCACTTTGACTTTGGTAGTAACTCTTCAAAAGATGTTGAGTTCCAGTTTGAGAAGACCGGTCAAGACCTGGAAACATACATAGAGGACATTGCCGATACCGTTAGAATTGGTTTAGATCAAAGCATAGCGATCTTAACCCCTTGGTTTTTTAATAACATGCCTCGGATGTACTATCAGACGACTCCAAGAGCTGAAAAAGTTAGACATTTATCAGCAGTGATTACTGGACATGTATTTGAAACTAAACAGACTGTAGAATTATGGGATCATGATCGTACCAAAGTTACCTACATAGGTCCGGGATCTGATAGGCAAATTCTACTAGCAATGTCACAGAAAATTACACCATTCCACATAAAGATGGGCTCTTTGTATTTTTCTCGTGATAAGCTGCTCTTCCTCTCGACTTTTCTCTGCAAAGACTATGTTCCAATAGATGAGCAAAACCGGCATGTGGTCAATAAAATTACTGAGGCAAAAAAACTCTTGCTAACAGAAATGCCGAATGCTGAAATCGAAATTGATCACTATCTTAGCCATCTCGATCATGATTTTGTAGTATATGCGACACCTTCACGACTACAGATTACCTTTAGAATGCTCCGGCACATGTTGGTACATGAAGGAGCTCATACTTTTATTGAACCCTTTGAAAATTCTGCTTCAGGTCGTTTAACTTTAGGGCTGAAAGGGGTAGAAACTGGTGAGGTCCTGGAGCATATTTTTCTCCTAATGAACTCACATGGCTTTGATATTGTAAGGTTCTTTACAGTGAACTTTAGTGAGGGTTATCGAGAGCCTATCACAGTTATGCATTTTATTTTGAAGCATCAAACTGCCAATAAGATCAGTATCGAACATATTTCAGTTATTAAAATGGTAAAAGCTCTTCGGACGCTGGGGTGGACCGATTCAGATGATTACAATGAGTTTATGAAAAAGCCCTTCGACCTTTCTATTAACGCAGTAAACTTGCTACGATCGATGGCTTCTTGGGTGCATATACTACTTGGTAAGGAAAACATATATTATTATTCTGAGTACAAGATTTACAATACCTTTGTAAACAACGCAGAAATTACCAATGATTTAGTTGAATTGTTTCGACTTAAATTTAATCCACTTGACCCTGACGCTAGAAAAAATGCTGGTTACGCGAAGGCAAAGGCCAAGCTGAGAACTAAGATTGAGGACTTAATTGATAAGGTTGAACGTCATATCTATGATGAAGCAATTAAATTCGTGGAATCTACTTTAAAAACCAATTATTTCCTCCCAACCAAAACCGGTATGGCCTTTAGGCTATCGCCAGATATTCTAGATGCAAGGCACTATCCGCAAAAACCCTTTGGTATCTTTTTTATCATAGGAAGAAATTATCGTTTTTTCCAAGTGCGTTGGAAGGATGTCGCTCGAGGCGGTCTTCGCATTGTTATGCCTCGTAACCAGACCGATTATGGTTACGCAATTTCAGGATTATTTGATGAGGTGTATGGACTCTCACATGCTCAACAATTGAAAAACAAAGATATACCTGAAGGTGGATCTAAAGCGGTAATGGTGCTTCGGGAAGGGGCCTATAAAAACCGTGCGGTGAGAAGTGGTATCAATGCTTTATTGGATTTACTCGTATCCGAAGATGAGACTCATGAGCAAAAATCAAGTACTCAGGTTAGCTATTATCACGATGAAGAGATCATATACCTTGGCCCTGATGAAAATATGACAAATGACCTCATCGAGTGGGTCCCTAAGCATGCCGCTCGACGTGGGTACCGGTATGCAGAAGCTTTTATTTCTTCTAAACCAGGCGCTGGTATTAATCACAAAGAGTATGGAGTGACTTCAGAAGGCCTACATGTATTTGTGGATCATACGCTCCGATTCCTCGACATTACCCCGACAAAAGAGAAATTTACAGTTAAAATTACTGGTGGCCCTGATGGAGATGTTGCAGGCAATGAACTAAATATTCTATACCGTGAGTATGGAGAGAATGCGCGCATTGTAGCTGTTGCTGATGGTGGGGGAGCTGCCCATGATCCAGAAGGGCTTGACTGGACCGAACTACATCGCCTTATTGAGAAAGGCTATTCAATCGTAAAATTCTCTGAAGAAAAACTCTCTAAATCTAACAAAGCTTTTGTGATTCATGCTGATACTAGTGAGAATATTCGGATTAGAAATGAGCTCCACGCGGTAACCTACGCTGATATCTTTATTCCAGCAGGAGGTCGTCCCTATACCGTGAGTGCTAAAAACTATAAAAAGTTTTTTGACGAAACTGGTGTTCCAAGTTGTAGAGCAATTATTGAAGGTGCAAATATCTTTTTTACTGATGAAGCCAGAGTCTTGTTACAAGAGCGAGGCATCCTTATGATTAAGGATTCAAGTGCTAACAAGACAGGAGTGATTTGCTCGTCTTTCGAGATCATAGCTTCCTTAATGTTATCCGAGCAAGAATTCAACGAAATCAAGGATGAGTATGTTCAACAGGTTATAGAAATATTGAGGGAAAAAGCCGGTAAAGAAGCTAAGCTCTTATTTACTGAATACCTTAATCGGAGGAGAAATATGACCTTGGTTAATCTGTCAACTGAGATTTCTCGGGAGATTAATCAGGTAACTGATATATTGCTTGAAAGGTTTCTTGAAAAGAAAGAAGAGATTTTGAGCGATCTGATGTTTAAGAACTTGGTCCTTAAGCATTGTCCTGTAGTTTTGCAGGAAAAGTATAAAGATCGAATTCTGAGTCAATTACCCGAAGCTCATCAGATTGCAATACTTGCAGCATTTATAGCAAGTCATATTGTCTACAGTGAAGGCTTAGGGTGGCTGGACTCTATTAGTGAGGGGCGTCGTTACAAAGCTGCAATGGCCTATATGCGTAATGATTTGTTGGCTGAGCAGCTCATTGATCAAGTCAGTAAATCTGGAATGGACAATACGAAAAGTATAGTTGAAATTCTACGTCGGAGTGCAGCTAAAGATCTCACTATGATGAACCTTGATGTTGAGTCAGAGAATATTAATGAAAATAAACAGCCTGTTGAAAAAGTTGCCCAAGATACCCAGACATAGCTTTTCGAGCACTGAGTGCTTGAGATTTAAAGGCCTAAGCTTAGGCCTGTCTATTTTTATGCATATAATTCTCTTGATACTCCCTCGTGAAAACCAAAAAAACAAATCAAATCTAAGGGAAGTTCTAGAAAAGCCAATTAAGCTGAAAGTCGTGAGCAAGAAGTCAAAAGTGGATAATAAAAACGATCATTTTCCCAAATCTAAGCCTATCCAGAAAATTTCAAATCCTATGTATATAAACAGAATTGAAAGACAATTGAATTCTGAAAATATTACCGCTCAAAAACAGACTACTGAACCAAATCTACAAAGCTATGAACAGTTGCTTTCTTTTAAGCCTAATCAAAAAAATTTTGGCAGAAAACCTGATAATTTTGACAAAAAATCAATCGCACAGGTTCTTGGAGGAGAGAAGTTTCAAGAGTTAAAGATGGACTCAGAAGCGCTAAGGTATTTGTTTACTGTTCCCTATTATGTACGTGCGTATTTTTCTAAGGAGGTGAGCTCCCGGGCGGTTATCTTTCTTTCAAGAAATAAACTCCAGATTAAGTCTTTAAGTGGCCAGCCTATTTTACGAGCCTGTTTATTTGAGAGTTTTTTGGCCCCAGAGGGAAAAATTTATTTATTAAGTATAATGAAGCACTTAGATGTCAGAACTATTACCATTACTTTGAAATTAATCCCGAAGGTCTCTGTAGCTGACAGTGGTTTGACTCATAAGTACAAGACTTTTTTGGATCCAAATGGGGTTAGTTATGAGATCTATTATGATAGAACTGCTAAGCAGGGTGGGAATTTACCTGACACTTATGTGCAAAAGGATATAAATTGGGATCGAGAAAAGTTAAGAGAGTTGAAAAATTCTGTAGCCTATAAGAGAGTGGTCAGAGACTATACACTGTAGTCTCAATTTTCATATAAAACTATTTTACCAATTGAGAAAATTTGCATAACGCTCACAAGCTATAGGAACTTCACCCTTTGGGAAAATATCTAGAAGTTTTTGAGCTTTTTCTTTAGGTAAAGGGCATGAATAGCGATAGGGAGGACAGATGTCTTTATATTCAATTTGGAATTTGTATCCTAGATCCTTGCCTTTTATTTTTTTAAAAATATATATATGAGACATTCTTACTTTTAACTTTGCAATCTCCTTTGCTAGGCTATGATTCCTTTTTACCGCCTTTGAACTGAGCTGTTTATTTTCGTTTAAATTATCTTCAATCATTGAAAATCGCGAATTGATACTATCATGCTTGTCACTAAGATCTATGTCGTAGCCGGTCTTTGCGAGCTCTTTTTTTACAGCAAGCAGTTTGTTCTGTGTTTCTTTTAGACCTTTTTCTAACTGAGCTTTCTTTTGCCCAAGTAAGTTTAAATAAGACTGTGTTTTTTCAAGTGTATCATAAAGGCTCAAATATTTGCCCGCGACCTTTTTTCGGCAAGATTCTCGCAAATTTGCGTCCCGAGGAAGTGTTTGGCTGAGAGCATTAGTCATTCCGAAGAAAAATAATATTAACGAGAAGTATGATAAGTAAATCATATTAGAATCCTTGGAATGGTTTACGCGAACCCATAAAACCAGTATATCAATAAAATGGTTTTAGCATGAGGGAGGCGCAAATGAGCAATCAAAACTTTTTCAGTGATAATCCCGAGATGCAGTTTTTCCTTAAAAAAAGGATAAACTGGCAAGATTTATTTGACTGGTTATCAGAGGAGGAAAAAGAGGCTATTGGTGCATCAAACCCCCAAGAATATTTAAATTCTTGGATGGAAATTTTGGATATCCTCGGAAGCATGTGCGGTGGACCCATAGCCGCCAATGCAGAAGCTGTTGACCGTTCCAAGTACCAGTGGGTTGGTGGTAAAGGATTAGTGCCAAAAGAGCTTCAGAAAAACTGCGAAATGCTGAAGGAGTTTGGTATTGCGGGTCTTGGAGTAGATCCAAAATATGGAGGTATGGGAGCCCCCTTTATATTTGAAGCGATTGCTGCTGAGCTTGTTAATCGTGCCTGTCCTTCTACCATGCTTAATATGGGCTGGTATGGCTCTATAGCTCATATATTGGATACATTTGCAAGTGAGGAAATCAAAGAAGAATATATTTGTAAAATTGCTCAAGGGATTTGGTCAGGGAACATGGCTTTAACGGAAGCTAATGCTGGTTCAGATTTAGGGGCTTTAAAAACCTATGGTGTGAAGCAAGAAGATGGGACTTGGAACCTTTATGGCACCAAATGTTTTATTTCAAACGGAACGAGTCAAATCTCCTTGGTCCTAGCAAAAAATGAGAAAGGATCAGAAGGGCTTTCGGCACTCAGCTTGTTTCTATGTCCGAGGGAAAATCGAGGTTTCGAAAATATCAAAGTGCTGAAACTAGAAGAAAAGCTAGGTTTGCATGGCTCAGCAACTGCCGAGCTTGCTTATGATGGTTCCACCGCTTGGATATTGGGAAAAGAAGGGGAAGGGTTTCAGTATATGCTGAGGCTCATGAACTATGCTCGCATTGGAGTTGGGTTTCAGGGGCTGGGCTTGATGGAAGCTACTTTTAGTCTGGCTAAAAACTATGCTGAAGAGCGTATGAGTTGGGGAAAACCCTTAGCCAAGCATGAGCTAATAGCTGAACAACTCCTTGACATGGAGGTTGAGCTGATTGCAACCCGCAGTTTGTGCTACCAAGCAGCCTTCAGTATTTCGATGATGTACCTAGCAGAAAGGGCATTAAAAAAATCCTATCTTGGGCCGGTTGAAAAACAGCTTTTAGAAAAAAAACTTGCTTCATACAAACAGAAAGTTCGTAAATGGACTCCGTTAATTAAATATTGGGTAGGGGAACGCTCTGTGATGCATGCAAGACAGTGTATGCAGATTTTAGGGGGATATGGTTATACAACGAAATACAAAGCTGAGTGGTGGGTCCGTGAAAGTCTTATTTACTCAGTTTATGAGGGGACCTCTCAAATCCAGGCACTTATGTGTATTAAAGACACTTTGAAGGAAGTGGTGAGAAATCCACGGCAGTTTATTGAAACGGTCCTCGGGTTGAAGCTTAAGGGGCTAACGAGTGGGAGTCAGCTTAAAAGTAAACTTTATAAGGTGAAACAGGCTGCCCATGGAGCTGTCTTGAGTCTCTTAGCTAAGCTGCTTAAAAATAATGTCAAAGAGACCCTTTTGACTATCAATGATAAAGAAATAACGCATTTAATCAAAGCGTTAAGCAGAGATTTAGTTAAGCTAGAGAACATAAGCCCTGCTTTGCTGCATGCTGAGAGAGTTTGTGAAATTAAATGCCTTGAATCTTTGTCAGAATCCTTAGTCCTTGATGCAGAAGAGGATGAAAATCGTTCCTGGGTTGCGGAAAGATTCATGTACACGGCGCTGCACCGGATCAACCATCTTAAGTCAAGAATAGAGCAAGATGATGAAATCATACAGCAAAGAATTAGTATATAAAAAATTTTCTTGAGTTTTTAATTCAAAAAATATGCTGGCTTAATCGGATTATTTTTTTCGACTTCATTCGAAAGCTTGCATATCCCCTATTATTTATACTTATTGATGTGGAAAATTAATTTTTTCCCAAGAAAATCATTTATATATATAGAAGGTTAAATATTCTACTTTATATTTTAATTTTCCAAACGAAGCTACTAGTTATCCGCTAGGTTTTTGAGAAGGGTGGTGGGCAATGGAAGAAAATGGTAATAATTTGAATCCGAAATCAGTCCTTGTACTCGAAGATGATGTTCCTTTAGCGGGTATGTTAACCAACGAACTTCGAGCCATGGGAGTTCGTTCTGTAGATCGTTATGAAAATGGCAATCAGGCATGGAAAGCTTGCCAGAAAAAACATTATGATTTCATTTTAATGGACTGGAAGGTGCCTGCATTGAGCTCTCTGGCTCTGTTTAACCGACTCAAACAAGACTCCTACTACCGTAATACCCCAATAATGGTGATGTCAGGATTTTTAGATAAAAAAGACTTCTCTCTCCTCGGGGAATTTCATAACGCTAGTAATATTGAAAAGCCTTTTGCAGTTAAGTTTTTAGTCAATAAAATGCAGATGCTGATTAAGGAGTCGAGGTGGTTGGTCCAGCAAGAAAGTCGCTTTAAAACTATGATTTCTGAATTAGAACGGAATCAGGAGCTCGATGAAGATGAACTTCTTAAGATGATCAATGAAGCCCCTAATCCTGTACCTGTGGCAATTTGCCTTGGAAAAACTCTCCGCGAAAAAGCTAAGTATGACCTTGCTGAAGGAATACTTCTTAAGGCATTGAAATACAGTGATAACACTGTGCTCCTGTCAGAGCTCGGAAAGGTTTACCTGCTCAAAGGTGATAGTGAAAAAGCTAAGAGCTTCTTAAAACGAGCCAACAAAAAATCTCCAGACAATCTCGAACGCCTCTGCAACCTTGGAAACTTACACTTAAAGGATATGGATATTGAAGAGGCCAATGATGCTTTTCATCGAGCTTGTGCAATCGACAATGAGAATTCCATGGCGAAGTCTGGAAAACTGTTAGTTAACAATATTGAAAAGTGGGTGACAGGGGCTATCTCCATTCCAGAAACTTTCGCAGGAATTTTAAACAGTATTGGAGTTAATATGGTCCGTAGTGGTCAGTTCTCAGATGGAATTGAGCATTACAATTCGGCTTTAATTCATGTCAATGATCAAATTATCAAAGCCAAGCTATCGTTCAATTTAGGTTTAGGTTATTTAAGATGGAATAAGCCTCAGGAAGCTTTAGATTGGTTTCAGAAATCAAAAATATACTGCCCAGATTTCAAAAAAGCGGAAAAGTACATTGATAATTTGGAACGTGATTATCATGAGAAAGAATCTTTCATGCCAAATGAGCTCGAAAATGAAGATATTTCTGAAGAGGTTATGAGCAACTTAGGGGCAAGCTTTGATCCCGATACTAGTGAACTTGGTGTAGGCAGCGGCCCTGCCCCCTTATTTTCAAGGGAGGAAGACATTGAACTTGTATAAATCTTTACATAAAATTTTCTATAGCAATCCTAGTGAACTGATCTATCTGAAAGAATTCTGAAGAAACAAGCTCTCTCTATTACTTATGAAATATCGGCTCACATCCTTTTAATAGATAGCTTCTGAAGCCCGCAGGGATTTAACCATTTGAATATCTTGGATAGCTAAGCCAGTAAGGTCGACTATTGTTAATCCAGCTTCTGTTGGAGAAGCTTCTCTTAATAGCCGGCCCAATGAGAATATCTGATTCTCATTAAAATTAGAATGCTGAAGTTCTCCGATTCGAAGACACTGTGCTGGATCGTCTCCGATTACTCGGTCAGAGTAATCAATTAATTTTGAATCAAGCTCTTGTTTCCCATTTTCATCTGCACCAACAGCTATTATCAGTTTAGTTTTCATACCTGCCGTATAGTGTAACAATGGACGTTTTGAGGATGTAGAAGTAATAATTAAATCTGTTTTTTTAAGCAGCACTTCAGGAGATTCAGCAATTGATACTGTGAATCCAGAGTTTTCCATATCTTTGCGATACTCCTCAAGTCTGCTACGATTTCTCCCCCAAACATAAATGTTTCGGCAGCCGGTCGCTATTGCTTGTTGTTCAATAGATAGCCTAGCTTGATTTCCCATTCCTACAATACCAACACTCTGAGTAGATTTTGGTGCAAAATGTTCAGCACATAGCCTCACTGCAAAAGCAGTTCGCAAATTGGTCAAGAATCCTCGATCAAGAACTATAGTATTCAAAATTCCTGTGTTAGCGCAAAATGTAGCTAAAAAACCATCCCCTGTTGGTATTCCTTTGATCGAATTGTTACCAAACCCAGTAGCATGTTTAACAACAAAATCACTATCTCCTTTGAGCATCCCGTACTTGATATGTAAGCTGCCATTGGCAAGCTCAAGATGAGCAACAGGAGGTTGAATTAATCGCCCACCTGCAAATGCAATAAAACCATCTTTTTGAAGTCGATAGGCATCTTCTTGATTCAATGAATCCAGAATTTCACTATAGTTAATTATTCTCATAAGCCTTGTTCTCTTGAAAAAATTCTGAAAATAGTTTTAAAGATTCCTTGCAATTTTTTCGACCAAAAGATATTCGAAAATGTTGATTATCCTGCTCGTATACCCAAGCAGGTAAGATAAGAACTCCTTTGTCTTTTAAGAGATGGTCAGCAACATCTAGGATGTTTCCCCGACCTAAATATTTGGGATATGCAGTACAACCTCCCTGGGGTTCAACCCATTGAAAAATATTTTCTGCACTTTCGAAGTATCCTTTTACAATTTTGTAGTTTTCCTTCACCAGGTGATTATTGTCTGCAATAATTTTCCTTTGATTTTTTAAAATCTTTGTTGCTAACCATTCACTTGGTGCACTATTACAAATTGATAAATAATGCTTGAACTTGCCAAATTTATCTAAAATACCCCGATTCTGAGAGGTAACCCATCCAATCCTTAACCCTGCAAAACCAAATGATTTTGACATCACTCCTAAAGAAATTGCTTCAGAATATAGTTCACTGGCACTAGGTAGTGTCTGGTCGGAAACTAAATTCTTGCCTTTGCAACTCAGTTTTTTTTATCGCGGTTGAAATTAATTTTAAAAACTCTTCTTATTTTCCAGTGATAAGTGAAAAATACCATATTTTCGGCAATTAAATATCTTC
>JBGCDR010000039.1:0-34955 GCA_045105515.1 Oligoflexales bacterium | reverse complement strand
CGCGCATGGGCACCCCCAAGATCTTTTGATTTTCCGACAATTATATCATTTTTAGAGAAACTGGGGAAATTCGCTAAAGATTATAGTGCTCTAAGCCTTACACACAAAAGCGGCGGTGTGTTTCCAATCAGGCACTAGCTATCATAACAGATCAACCTCTGGGGGAGCGTGGTCTCGCAGATTACTTTATTTCACCAATGCGTGATTTTTTAGACAAAAAAAGTAGATATCTCTTCAAGCAGGTACATCTATTTCCATGCGCAGGGGCTGCATATTATCGTTTTGATCATGAGGGTAATTTGGATAGTAATCCCGTATTCAATTTTAGTTTTGACCGGGATGAAGGAGCATTTTTAGTTGATAAAATTAAGGAACTAACTTCTCTATATGAACAAGATAAGTTCTTTTTTCGCGATTCTTATGTATCGCTTCACTTTTCTTCCAAAGAAAAAAGAAGTCTAGCAATAGAGCAATTGCAGCCGTTGCATGAAATAATTGGTAAACCTTTAGAGTTTCGAACTAAAATGAGTGTAAAGGGAACAGCAGTTCTCCACGTTAAGACATTGGGCACAAATAAGAGTATCGCAAAATATCATATTTTGAACTTTCTTATTCCATTATTATCACGAAATGGAATATCTATTAGCAGGGATCAAATATTAGTTGCTGGTGACAAAATGGGGATAAGTAACAACGAGAATTCTGATAGTAAAATGTTTGTTTTTGGAGGCAATAATTTTTCCTTAGGGAATGAAAGTCACCCTTGTGCCTATCAAGAGTTGAGTAAGCAGTTTGAGCAAGGAGGTCTAGCTTTGTTAAAACGCTTCAGTGTCCTCAGATAGGACATCATCGGTATTCGTCCTATCATCTTCTTCGCTTGAATTTTTTTGCTTCATGCTTTCCAATACTTCGAATAAGTAACCATATTTATTCGTTGCACTCCAAGCTATCCAGCCTCTAACTTCATGATCCTCTATAGCCTTGATCTGATCTTGGATATATTGCAGGCGAACTTCTTTTGTCATGGGAACTCGAACATTAAAAATTTCGTAATATGGAATAACATCAAAAGGAACATTTTTATTGAATTGGACTTTTAAAGCTGAGAGTGAATTGTAAATGGTGCTATATGCTTTGTGTGAACTTTCTTTATAAGGTTTGAAATGTGAAGGATAAAGCATAGGTGCAATTCCATCGATAGCAGTTGAAAAAAAGGTATGTCTTGTCCTATAGCAGTTGACGCTGAATAGAGAGCTTCTCCAAAAAATGCTATATGTAGTGGTAATTGTGAAATGGACTCAGCCTCTTTAAATTGTTGGATCACTGACAAGATATCTTTAGCATTATCAGGAGATTTTTTACGTTTTGTAGAGTACCGAATATAGTCAAGTTGAATAACTTTGGATCCTAGCCTGGCAGCTTGCTGTGCCAATTCGATCCTCTTTTTTATGTATTCTCGAGAATGGATCTGTTGTTCATTTCCACCGCCGGGAAACACGATGATACGAGTATACATACCTATATTAGCTTCTTTTAATAGGCTTATATTTTTCTCATAAGCATCTGTCATCCTGTGCAGATCAACGACAAAGGTGTTAATCATTGTAGACTTTGCCATTTTAATTAGGAAATTTAATTTTTTGGTACTATGAATACTTTGCTGATTTACATAAATTCCCCTGACAGTTGCTAGGCCTTTATTATTGCTAAATACAAAGCTAAGTATCAAGAAAAGGGAGTAAAATGAAAATGAATACATCGCATTCCTTATGAAGGGCTTAGTCCACTATAAGCTCAATTCGGGATAATTTGGTTATTTTTTAAGGAAGATGTAATTTTCTTTAAAATATAGTGTGTAACGACTTACAATAAAATCATTCTAAGTAAGGGAGTGGAATTTTTGGCTTTCAAATAAAAGCTACGATTAAAAATATACAGCATTTTAAATAGTGGGTTGCCAGGAATAAAACGAGCGAATAAGTAATAAAAAAAACAAGACACAGTTATGATAGTTAGATAGAACTGGTTATTGATGATCAATCTATTGGGTAAAGAAATGCATAGGTTATTGAGTCCAGAGTTTCCTGTTAGGCCGAAAATGTTTCCTTTTTACTATGGGTGGGTTGCACTTGGTGTAGCCATAGTGGGAATGTTGGCTACTGCTCCTGGTCAAACCATTGGCTTTAGTGTGTTTACCGACTCGCTTATGAATGTAAGCCACCTGAATCGTATGGAGCTCTGTACAGCTTATTTTCTTGGCACTATGTGCTCAAGTTTTATGTTGAAATGGGTTGGCCGTTTATATGATCGATATGGTGGTCGTATTTTGATGACTAGCTCAGGGCTGGGGTTGGCAGTCATGCTGCTTATCTTCAGCAATTTAAATAGCTATTTTTCGTTTTTGGTAGTTAAAAAAGTTCCAGGTCTCTTTCCCATTGCTATGCTTACCATGACCTTAGGTTTTTTTGGGATGAGGTTTTTGGGGCAAGGGGTTCTTATGCTTACTAGCCGTAATCTTATTGGAAAATGGTTTCTGAAGAGAAGAGGACTTGTCTCGGCCTTTTCAGGTTTATCCATCTCAGTTGGTTTTGCTCTCGTGCCTCCTTTTTTTCTTTTCTTAATTAATAGATTTGGTTGGTCTAAAAGTTACCAGATCCTCTCTTTAGTACTGTTTGTGGTAGTCTTGCTTGGATGGACTTTCTACCGTGACAACCCTGAAGAGTGTGGGTTGCAAATAGATGGTACCCATCTGAAAAATAATACATTGGGAAAAGACAGAAATGGCTTAGAGGGAGTAAGCCTTCAAGAAGCAAAGAAAAGTATGGCCTTTTGGAGTACTTGCTTGGGAATGGCATTGCATGGATTAACAATCACTGCGATTTCCTTCCATATTACAGATATAGCTAGACTAGCTGAACTAGGCCAGGAAAGCGCTATTGCGATTTTTATTCCAATAGCAATTGTTTCGGGGGTAAGTGACCTCCTGTCAGGGTGGCTTGCGGACCGGTTTCCTCTAAAGTTCATATTAGCATTTATGATGGCTGGAGCTTCATTGGGTTATACAAGTATTGCATTCTTTAATCACACAGTTGCTTATTGGTTAGCGATTTTAGGGGTTGGGATTTCAAATGGTTGTTATGGAACTCTCTCCAATGTAGCTATGCCACATTTTTTTGGACGCAAATATTTAGGAGAAATAAGTGGTTATATGCTTTCATGCTTGGTCTTTGCTACTTCTCTTGGTCCTATATTTTTTGCAATCTGTACCTACTTTTTCGATAGTTACACACCAGCTATGGTTATAACGAGCATTGTCGGGCTTATAAATTTAATTTTAGCTTTGCAGATTAATCCGAGCCATGCTTAACTCAGTCAAAGGTAGCCACTTTCGTCTATTTCTAAAGTTGGGCTGACAAAACGCAAATGGTCACCTACTTCGACCTTGCCTACCCCTTTCGGAGTTCCAGTAAATATTAGATCGTTGGGAAATAATTCGACACTTTTCAATATAGAATCTAAGATGCTTAGCAGAGAAAAGATCATATTGTGGCTGTGACCATGTTGTTTTACTTCACCATTAACATAGAAAGTGAATTCTATGTTAGTTTGGGAAGTAATTTTTTCTAGCGAAGCAACTTTTCCCAAAATTGCAGAACCTTTGAAATTTTTAGCAAGTGCCCAAGGATGACCTTTGCTTTTTAACTCGCTTTGTACATCCCTACGGGTTAGGTCTAGGCCTATACAGATTCCAGCTAGGTTTGTAAACATTGAACGGGTATTCAATTCTAAGTGATCCTTCATGACTAATACGAGTTCAGATTCGTAGTCATAGGTTTCTCCAGCAAAGGCCATCTCTACAGGCTCAAGAGAGCGAAGGGCTGCAGGACTTTTTAAGAAAATAAGTGGATTATTTGGAATTGGATTATTTAGTTCTTTAGCATGTTCAGTATAATTTCTTCCAATACAATAGATATTTTTTGTGTCCTTAAACCATACATTTTCAGACATATTTGTGCCTTTATTGCTGTTGCCAATGACTAATCATATCCAAATTTGTTTTTGCAAGAGAAAAGACAAAAACTGGCCACCAGCTTGCACGATTGGTGTAAAAAACTTTTTTTGATTTAAAAAATTCGACGTCTTCACTCTGACGTTTAAGCTGTCGCAGAATGTACTTCCTCTTTAAAAATGGAGTTTCCAAAACATTTAGGCCAATATTTGCTGCTCGATATCCAATAAGACGGAAATCGATGATTGAAGCAGCATGTGCTGGCACGAAGTATTGACTGACTTCAATTTTGTTTTGCAACTTAACAGGGATATCGTGATAAGAACCTATGAAATCTGCAAAATAAGAATCTTTTAGAAAGTCATCCCAAGGTTTTATTAGTTCTTCAGACCTCCATTCGTGAGTACCTATCAGTGGAAGTTTGTTAATACCATAATATTTGAAAAGTTTTACAAAAAATCTAACCATGTGAAAATTATCAGGTAAAAAAATTCCGTCTACTTCGACCTTCGGGCTGAGTACGACACTACGGGGATTGAAGGGCACCCCTTCTTCTTTAGCCTGCTCTTCTGATGTTTTATAGAGCTCTTGATACTCCTCAGGTCGGTGTTCAGGGCGTGCTTGGGTTATTTCAGCTACGGCATGATCCATTGATTCATAATTTCCAGGAGTATAGGTAAGCTCCTGTTTGACACTGATTTCTTGTCTTTTTAAAAAGCTTTTAAGTAAAGATATTATTCGATCAGATTTACCATTATCTGGTTTTAAGATTGAAATACTTTTGATATTGCGATGTTTGCTTTCTAGAGCAAGTGCTTTCGCCTGATCATATTCATTTGGATAAATCTGCAGTGTATAGGGATTTGCTTCAATCAATTCTTTAGCTTTGTTGAGAAGTAGCATCGGGGTAAAAAGCTTGGCGCTATATGGTGCGATTGCATTTGCTTCAGCTAAGCTTAAGCCTCCGATGACAATGGAAGCTTGATCGTAAAATACAAGTTCAGCTAAAGCACGTAGTGAGCCTTGTGAAGTGCTAGTGCTGTCTTTGATGAGTATGCGTCTACGTGTTTTTCTTTGTTTGTTCGCTCGTGCAGTTTTGATACCATAAAGCACCGCTTTCCCTAACTCAGAGTGTTCTCCGGTCAAAGGAAGGATGATCCCTAAGGTTTCTCCATGGTGATTGATTGCTTCTGTTGCTAGTTCTAAGGTTTTTTCATAGGTGGGACCTGAGCAATGTGAAGGAGTCAGCTGTGACATTAAAAAAGGATTATTTTCGATAAATTCAGACTTCCCAAGAAATTCTTTCAGCTGCGCTAACGAAGGAGATATTCTAGTAACGATGCGCAAACAAGCTTGAAGATCAGATCTTCCACGACTTTTTACCTGGTTCTTTTTAGGTTTAGTTGTTGCTTTCATTACTGAGGTCAATTCTTCCATCGTTAAAGGTTCTGATCTTGGAATGATCAGTTCATTGGTAGGATTGACACAAGCGAACGAAAAAGTACAAATTATGAGGAGAAAAAGTATGCTTTCCTTCATGTGAATAGCATTCCTTATTAAATTGGTCTATTGGAATATAGGGTTTCTAAAGTTTTTGGTGGTGCTAAACTCTGTGATTGGAGTATTTGATTCTTTTGGGAGGGCTTCTTCCAAAAACCACATTTTCATTCCTTCCTTGCTGGGAACTCCCGATTTTGCGTTTATACGCAAATCTTTGACTCCTTCTGGTACTTTAAAGGGCTCACTAGGATAAAACTTTTGCGCATTTTCAATAAAATCTGCCCAGATCGGTAATGCCACAGTGCCTCCTTGAGTATTTCCATAAATTGGACTTGAATCATCACTTCCAACCCATGTAACAGCGACTAAACTATCAGTGAATCCAGTGAACCAGTTATCTTTAGACTCATTGGATGTTCCCGTTTTACCTGCCGCCCACTTACTCAGACGGTTGAATTTCCATCCTGTACCACGCATGAGTACTTGCTGTAAGCCTTGTATGGTTAGGAAGGCTATCTGAGGGCTCAGGACTTGTTCAGAGCGATTTTGCGGATCTTGCATTTTATAGAGAATATTACCGTTGCGATCGAGAATTTTAGTTATACCAATTAGTTCTGTTAGAACCCCATAATTTGCGAAGCTGCCATTGACTCGTGCTAGGTCAAGCAAGGTAAGCTCTGATGCTCCGAGCATTGTGCCAAATTCCGCTTTCATAGATGATCGGACCCCTAGTTTCTGAGCATGTTCCAATACTGATTGCATTCCTAGCTTTTGACCAAGCTCAAGAGTAGGAGCGTTCATAGAGCGATAAAATGCCCTCAGTAGAGTTGTTTTCGTCATATAGTCTGCTTCAGGGGAGCGAGGACGGTAGTTTCCGGCTAGAGTGATTGGAGACACATAGATCACGTCACTCCATTTTGAACCTAACTCTAACGCAAGGCTATACACTATTGGTTTGAAAGCTGAGCCGGGCTGTCTCTTTGCTTGCACTGCACGATTAAATTTCGATTGCTGATAATTTTTACCACCCACCATGGCAAGTATTTCTCCGGTTTGGGGGGCGGTAACCACCATCGCGACTTCAAGTTTGGCATTTGAGTTCCCGGTAAGCTTGTTCTGGGTTCGATCCTTTTTTATTTTTCCAAATAGCTCAGACTGTTTTGCGATTGCTTGCTCTGTGAGCATCTGAAGTTTGGGAGAAAGTGTCGTATGAATGCGTAAACCTTTGTTCTTAATGTTGTTTGAGTCTAATAGTTGTTTCGCTTTCTCTCTAATAAAATCAACAAAATAGGGGGCTTTTGCACCGTAGAGTGAGCGATAGGAATGATATTTGAGAGCTTTACGCATCCAGAATCGTGTCTGTTTAGATCCAATATACCCACTTGCTTGCATAGAACGTAATACATGCTTTTGCCTTTTTTTTGCGAGCTTTGGATGGCGATGGGGGTTGTAGCGGCTTGGTGATTGAAATAGGCCGGCAATTAAGGCAAGCTCATGTAATTCTAGATTGCTAAGAGGCTTATCAAAATATCTTTTTGCAGCTGCACCCACTCCGTAGGCCCCGTCTCCTAAGAACAAGGTGTTGGTATAAATTTCTAGAATCTTTTCTTTAGAAATAAGCCTCTCAAGCTTCAATGCAAGAATTATTTCTCTAAGTTTGCGGCTGATTGTTTTTTCTTTTGTTAGCAGAAAGTGTCGAACTAGCTGTTGGGTAATTGTGCTCGCACCCTGGGTGAATTGTTTCCGATCAGAGGACATAAAAACCCATACAGCTCGCACCATGCTTTTTAGGTTAATTCCTCTATGTGAAAAGAATTCTCGGTCCTCAGTAGCGATGATAGCTTTAACAAGGCCAGAGGGTAATTGGTCATAGGGAGTATAAATATGATAATTGGAGAAAATTTCCCCTATCTTGTTAGAGTCACGATCATAAATGAGAGTGTTGTCTGCAGCTTTCCAACTGAGAATAGGAGCAAAACGCTTTTTGTCAATTGAAAATACACCAAACTCATCTAGATAGTACACAGCGCATACTACCAGGACAAAATAGGCTAAGATGGTCCCTATACGCAGCATACTCGTTAGTGGCTTACTTGATCTTGGAATTATGCGATATTTTTTCAAGAAGGAGATAAATTTTGCCCAGTTTGATCTATTCTCAGGCAGGGGTGGTAGATTTCTAAATCCTTTGTGGCTCATGATGCAGTCTTTTTTTTATTTCAATCAGTTTAGATGTGCCCTCTTTTCATAGGCCTAAATGGACACTGACGTTCGACGCCTAAAGCACATAGCACATAAAGCTATTTTAAAGGGTTCTGGGTGCTTTGTCGTTGGCTTGAGGTAGGCAAAGAAGTGGTTTGCTAACTTATTCTGTTGATTTTAATCATATTTGTCGGTCTCATTGCATTAATAGGAATTCCAGCGGTTATGACGATACTATCACCTTTCTGAACAATTCCTAGGCTTTTGAGTAGTTGCGGCAGGTCCTGAAGCAAAATGTCAGTATTGTAAAAAAGAGGATTTTTCATGCCAAATACACCCCAGGTGTAGCCTAGTCTCTGAATAACGTCTTCTCTGGGTGATATGGCAATAATTGGAGTGTTTGGCCGCCAGCTTGACATAAGCCTAGCAATTGAGCCTGTGAGTGTTAGACAGACGATAGCCCTTGCATCAAGAGAGTCAGCAGCTTCGCATGCTGCTCTTGCAATAGCCTTATGTTCTTCCCACTCTACTTCCCCGCTTGGTGATTGGTTACTGAAGCGTTTTGTCTTATTGTGAGGCCAAGACTCTACTTCATGGATTATGGATGCCATTTTTTGTACACATTCGACGGGGTATTTTCCAGCTGCGACTTCAGCTGATAACATGACACAGTCAGCTCCTTCTAAAACCCCATTAGCAACATCAGTGACTTCGGCCAGTGTAGCGCGAGGGTTTTGGATCATTGATTCTAGCATCTGAGTTGCAATAATAACTGGCTTGGAGTTTCGTGCTGCTGCGTCGACAATTTTTCGTTGATATATGGGGACTTTTTCTACTCCTGCCTCTACTCCAAGGTCACCTCTAGCAACCATCAGTCCATCAGCAGCTTTAGCGATTTCGTTTATTGCAGCTACGGCTGACATTTTCTCTATCTTAGCTACGACCGGGATTTCGGAACCAAGAGCTTTGATCATGTTCTTGCACTGCATGACATCTTGAGGAGTTTGGACAAAGGACAAGGCTACCACATCTACTTGGCTGCGAATTCCGAAAAGAAGGTCATGGCTATCTTTTTCAGTAAGTGCTGGCAAGGATAGAAGCGAATCTGGGAAGTTGACACCTTTACGGTTTTTAAGGATGCCTCCTTCTTTAACTATTACTTCTACTTCTTTTTCTTTGACTGCGGTTATTTTAAGTATGAGTAGCCCATCGTCCATCATGACAGTTTGGCCTGCTTTCACATCATTAACTAGGTCTTTATAGTCAATTGGGATGATCTTAGGGTCAGTCTGTTTTGTTCCATACTGTAGGGCATAAGATTCTCCCTCTTTGAGGGTAATTGCCCCCTCGAGAAGTTGGCCGCATCTAATTTTGGGACCTTGAAGGTCTTGAAGTATGGTTACATGGCGACCTGTTTCTTTTGACAAACGTCTTATTTTCTCAATATTGCTGGCATGAGTTTCATGGCTGCCATGAGAGAAGTTGAGACGGGCAATATTTAAACCTGCTTCGAGGAGTTGTTTTAGGGTTGATTCATCTGACGAAGCGGGGCCAAGAGTGCCCACAATTTTGCAGCGTCTAATAGGCTTTCTTTCGCTAAAATCGCGCATACCTTGTACGGTAGGGGTTGGGTTAAGGGCGGTGTCTGTCATAGTATTTCTTGCTGACCTCTTCGCTAGGGAGTTCGCTAACCGAAGCTATGCCGATTCTTTTTTTAGGAGAATTGCGTCTGAAAGAAAGAAGCGAAACATATACCCCGCTGACGACATGGTTTTTGTCTTCATAAACCTACGATTAAATAACTTTATGAGGAACCAAAGTCCATAAGGAATTGGATAAGTGTTGAACCCACCGATATGATTCATAACCGTGAGTTTGTAACTATCTAGTAATAAAGGTAACTTGTCAATTCCATGACGAAGTAGGGACATCAGGTGAAGGCTTAAAAAAATCAAAGTTCCCTGGCGGTTTTTTGTAAAGGAAAATGCCCCTTCGAGGAACATGCTGATTCCTTCTAAAGAATACATGGGATCAATAAATACCAAGCGGTAGTCCTGTATAAAATCTTCAGGTGGGTTTTGCCTAATATCATGAACCAAGGTCTTTAGCGGCAAGTTGTGTTTTTTTGCCAGAACATTTAGATTTCTACAAATTGAGGGATCGATATCTACCGAACAGACATTGGTAAAGCCAGCTTTCGCTAGTTCAATGCCAATCAAATCATCATCTCCCAAGACAAGAATCGGATCAGACTTGCCGCAAAGAAGAGTTGCTTGCTCTACCCGCTTTTTTACCGTGAGGAGGGTGCAAGGCTGCTGGTTATATCTTCGATTTATATGAGGGTTTTTAATAGAATTAGTGTGGTCACCAAATTCTTGTTGACCAGGAATCAAGCTATTTCTGAGTGCTTGGTCATGAATGATATCGATAATGTCTTCCCAAGGGCATTTTATAAACTTTTGGTAGGTGTGGTCTCGTTTTCCTAAATACAGAAGTAAGCGCATGATTTTAAAGCTCAGGGGGGGGCTTGCTCGCTTGAGCTTTTCTATTTCTAGTTTATCTTTCTCACTTATCAGATCACTACATATGTGAAGGCAATTGTGCTCCCAATTTGGGAGAAAACTATTGTAAGAAGCTTCCATTTTTGTCCTAGATTAGGTTTAGACATGTAAGTCATCAAGTGTTCAATTTAGATCTCAGTTTATTTTAGACCCATAAGCTAGAGGGAAAAACCTTTGATATTTAATTGCTAGAATGCGGTTAATGATGAAATGTACTATTCCAGTAATCTTACCGAATATAGGGCGTTTAATGATTCTTCGTAAGATTCCGACGAGCGCGGTACAGCTTTATAAATGAATGGTAGAATTGATAAAAACTATGAATACTGTTATTGGTAAAGTAATATCAGGACGTTATAAAATAGTTTCCCTTGCCGGCCAGGGCGGAATGGGAAAAGCCTATAAAGCTATCCCATTACTAGCTCCAGCAGAAAACGTGATCATAAAGCTAATATCGCATCATAACGATCTGAATAAGGTTGATGAACTTCATCGGTTTCAAACCGAAGCTTCTCATTTGAGTAAACTATATCATCCCTATATTGTGAGTTTTCACGAATTTGGATTTCTTGAAGAAAATCTTGCAACCGATGGTTTAAGTTACTACCTAGTTATGGATTGGGTTGAAGGCCAAAGCTTGGGTGATTTTATAGAAAGCGGAGAAAATGACTTATGCTTTTTCTATGACTTGGGAATGCAGATCGCTCTTGCATTGGATTATACCCATCGTAAGAACATCATTCACAGGGACTTGAAACCTTCAAATATAATGATGCGAAAATCAAATTTATCGCGAAGAGGCTTTGAGGCTGTGATCCTTGATTTTGGGATTGCTAGACTCCGACAGTCCTTGCATTTCGCGGGAGAATCTGCCGAGAATTTTAAGGGCGATATGATTGGTACGCCACTTTACATGTCCCCTGAACAGACAGGGTTCAGCAACTACACACTGGATCATAGAACTGATCTATATTCTTTAGGATGCATTTTATTTGAGATTTTAGCTGGTCGCCCTCCTTTTTACAGGGGAGGGCGTAATCAGATTTTGAAGGAGCATGCTCGTTCGCAGCCTCCCTCCATAAAAGCGCTTTTGCCTAATATTCCCAATGATGTTGACTACATTATCACGAAGCTCCTAGCAAAAAATCCTAGTGATCGGTATCAATCGGGTATGCAACTCTTTATAGATCTAAAATACCTTCAAAATCAACCTGCTCTAGGGTTAAAAGAGTCGGCCATTCATTCAAGTATGATGCAATTTACGGGGCAGCTTGAAGGGAATATTCTGACGAGAAATTCACAAAGAAAGGAAATTCTAGAGCTTATCACTGCTCATAAAGAGGGTGATGTAAGAGGAATGATTATCAGCATACAAAGTGAAGGAGGTGGAGGAAAATCAAAGTTATTAAAAGACTTGCAAACCGACTTAAAGTCAAATGATGTTAAATATATTAGCGGCGAGTTTTTAGACTATGCGTCATCTATGCCTTTTCAAGTTATTTCATCAGCATTCAATGATTTTATAATTCAAGTGGAATCTTCAAAATCAGACATTGAAGTCTTGTGCATGGAAGTAAAGAAAAGAATTGGCAGTGAGATATCTTTACTTTGTACCCTAGTGCCTATGTTGAGAAAGTACTTTCCTGATTATGATGGACATAATTTATTTGCGCTAACAAAAAAGAATAACTTTCAAACATTGGTGAAGGTTTTTTCTGACTTTTTAAAATGTATTGGTACTGATAACAAAAAACTGGTTTTTATGTTTGATGACCTACATAAGGCCGATGAATTTAGCATAAAACTACTAGATATTTTTGTCAGCTACACGAATACTCAAAACTTTACATTAATCATGACGTATCATCCATACTTTCTTTTTCGTAAGCCACAAGTTTCAGAGTTCTTGAAGAAAATCCAAAGGCTTAAAAGAAGATATTTACCTTTTGCTATTAAATCTCTTTCACCTGAAGAAAGTGAAAAATTTTTAGCGAACAATTTAAATTTTACTGTTTTTAAATTAGATTTAGATAGAGTGTATGAGTACACAAAGGGTAATCCACGGCATTTAACCAGTTTTTGGACATCTTTGCTAAAGAATTGCAATTTTTCAATTGAGAATGGAGTTTTGAAAGCTTCGTATAATCTAGAATTTGTCTGTACTATAGCCAGTGCTAGCTCGGTTGAACAATGTTTTTTATCATTACAAAAATACGATGCTGATGAATGGCTAGTGATGGAAATGCTTAGTGCTTTAGGGAAGTCGTTTAGCAATCCTGGTATTTTGGGGAGCAAAATCCTAGATCGCAACTTGATTGAAAAAACTCTTAATCGTATGGAAGATGATGGTTTACTTTCTAAAATAAGAATCGGAAATATAGGTGAATCTGAGCTCATTTATCAGTTTTCACATTATCATCTGCATAAATTTTTTTATAGCAACCTAAATAAAGATTTTAAGAACAAAGTTCACCTAGTTATGTTAAATTATTTTTTAAGCTGCAAACAAGCTTCAAAGCTAGAGAATCTGTCAGCTGCGATTTATCATACTTTAGCACTCAGTTTTGATTCAGATAAATTATCTACTGTCGCGGAAGGGAAGGTTTGTGAAGCTTTTTGTAGACTTGGAGATCAATGGAAACAGTCAAAATTATATTTTAGATCTGAATTAGTTTATCAAGATGCTCTGAGAATATCTGAAAAATTAGGAAATTCAAATACTATACTGCTTAGTGATATTATCTTATCTCTTTGTGATTTGTGGTTTGAAACGAAATCTTGGGATGAGATAATTAATTTGGGTGAAAAAACCCTGCTAAGCCAAGACGTAGATTATAATAGTCGTACATTGCTGCAAAAAAAGTATCTAATTCCAGCATATTTGATCCAGGGTCACTATCATAAAGTACTCAGATTAGTTTTGCCTAGAATAGAAAGCCGCAAGCTATTATCACAATCATTGAAATATAGTCTTATTATCAATTTTCTAAGAGATTTGATATTTATGAACGGTGAAAATATTCTTGTTCAAACTCTCTTACTATCTTTAAAAATAAATTCTAAAGACCAAGTTAAAATTGATGAAGATTTCATAGGTTTTGATTTGTGGTGGTTGCAAATTCTTCAGGAAATCTGTTTGGATTCGAAGTTGCTTAATTGGATTCCTTTCCACCTTGCGGCGATTAAGATTGTGAAGAAAAAAGAGGCGTATGATAGCTTACTAATAGTAAGACTGTTAACCTTTAGAGCTGTTCTTTGGAGTCAGATCAAGCAATATGATAGAGCGGAAAAAATTCTAAATTTACTTGTAGACCTCGCTTACTCAATGCAAAACAAGCAAATGATTGGATATACTACTCTGATAAAAGGCTTAATTATAGATTATGACTTCAATCATTATGGTGACCTTAAGCTACATTTAAATGAGGGGCTTAGGCACTTGCAGCCTATTGAGCATCCGACTTTGGTACCTAAAGCTGTATGCCTCCAAGCTTTTATGTCAATTTTATCAGGTAAATTCTCAGATGCTGATCATATTCTTAAAGCAAAATTGATGGATCAAAGTGGAGGAGCTGCAACTAAAGTTATTTGTGGAGCTTTCCTATTATTTATTTATTTTATTCAAGGTAGAAGGGACTTATTGGTAGATTGTGGAGAACATTACCTAGAATTTGGTAAAAGCTTGAAGGAAATTGGCACATTTGAAATGTATTTCCTTATTATTTCAATGTTCGTAGAATATGCAAAAGGAGATGTACATAAAACTCGTACTTATTATGCAAAGATTGCCCAAAATTTTTCGGAGGGGATAAATAGTCCGTTTTTATTTACCTACGAAAGGGATTTTGTGAGTCTGATTATTCTTTGTATTCCGATGATATTTGAACAAGAACATCAAAGAAAACTGATGAGAAATAAAGAGATGAGGAGGTTACTTAAATCTCTCAAATCTCAGGTTGTGGCGAAAAAAAGTGGGGATCGAGATATTTTCTTCTTACTTAAGGCAAGAGTTTTAAGTGATCTAGAGGAACGTTCAGGAAAAAAGTATTTTGATAGAGCTTTGAAAATTGCCTTTATGCTTGGAAATGACCTAATCTCGTGCTTTATCTATCTCTGGTATGGCCAGAATTTAGGGGACCTTGGTTCGAAAAAACAGGAATATATTAGCAAAGCATATGAAATTGCATGTGACAGAAAATTTCTTATGTTGCAGTCATATATTGAAAGTTTGATCAAAAGTGAACCCACTTTTTTTGATAAAGAAATCCTCCTAAGTACCTTTATAGAATCTTCACTTCCTTTTAATGCTTATCCTACTAATTTGGCATTAAGTCATCTTTCTTATATTAGTAAAAGCTCTGTAGAAGGATCTACCTATGTTCATTCTTTAAATAATAGTCTCCGTTTATTAAAAGAATGCTATGAAGCTCAATTAATTTGCATAGTTCTTGTGAACCAAGAAGAAGGTGAAATTATTTTCTATCCACGGAAAGATCAGGAAAAATCAATAGAAAACGATCTATGGGCCCATCTACAGTCCTTTTTAAGTTTAACTGAAGCTAGCTTTTTACCTTCAGCGGCGCTTCCTCTGAGTAACCTGAAAACTAACTTGGATGGATTTGGTGCTGATAACAGTGGTTCTACGAGTATGAGTTTAAGTCATGATCGGTTTGTTTTGGGACAGGATGAGACTCATGAAATATTGAGTTTGCAGACACGTGTGTCGCCGCAGGGTCTTTCAACGCTTGGTAGTCAAGGAAGTGGTACTCAGGGAAGCTTGGACGCTTATGTGCCAATAGGATCTTCTTCCGGAACTATGGGCGTCTTGTTGTTGCGCGAGGTTCCTGAACGCTACTCAAGCAAGAATATGAAAATGAGTGCTAGGGAGTTAGATTTATTTGGTGCTCAGCTAGGCCTAGTAATTGAGCGCGATTTTTACTCCAAACAGACTATCTCATATTCTGAGCAGTGGGATAATCACTCATTGGAGCCTGTTCCTTGGCTGAATATCCGGACATTTGGTACGTTGGCAAACACTCAGATTAGCGCTTGGACCATGGGTCTTGCGATGCCTGATGAACAGTATCTCATTGTATTTTGTAGCCTCCAAGGAGGGGACCGTGCTGAAAGGCAGCATTTGAGCTCCATGATTTGGCACCACATCATGGTCATGCAGGTTTTGCTAAAATCTCCTGATAGATCTATAAGCATTGAGTATCTTCGTGACCAATTTGCAAGTTTGCTTAAGGTGACTCCAGGAACAAACTCGCTAGGTGATATTGGGCTTGCTTTTACAATTATGAGCAAAGGAAGTCGTAAGCTTGCAAGTGGACATTTTGGCCATGCCCGCCCTTTAGTGTTAGGAGGCAATAATCAGGTTAAGCCGTTTAATGATCCAGTCATGAGCTATGATAATGGCAGAGAGTTGAGGTTTTGGGAGGTCTTGAGCTCTTGGGAAGATCGGTTACCTTTATTGCTTTGTGCGGAATCTTCTCGCTATGTTGAATTTGCAAGTAACCATATTAAAGTATCTGAAAAGGCCTCATTAGCGGGCACAACAAAGCACAAAGAGCTAAGTTCCATGAATAGTTTTTTTACTAAAGGCACAACGCCTCCCTTCTATGTGGCAGTTTTGCCGAATTTTAAAGGCGGCTATTAGTTTGTTAATAGAAATGATGGTAAGCAAAGTGGTATTATGACCACACCGAAGGCGGACAATTACTATTATTTCGATTTTTAAATAGAAAGGTTGTTATGACAATGCCAGGATTGCCAGAGTTATTGATAGTATTCGCTATTGTTGTTCTACTTTTTGGTGCCCCAAAAATTCCAAAGCTTTTCGGTGCATTTGGAGAGGGTATCAAAAATTTTAAAAAGGGTGTCAAACCTGAAGAGGAAGAAAAGTTGAATGAAGGTGAAGAGTCTGATAAGGCGCTTGACAAAAAATCTGAAAATTAAATGAAAGTCCAAAAGCTTATGGCAGGCTTGCATGAATTCCTTAAATATAAACTGATTTTTATATCTGGTAAGGGTGGGGTAGGGAAATCGATGGTGGCTGCTAGTTTAGCTATTTGTGCGGCTAAACTAGGAAAAAAAGTTCTGCTTGTGGAAAATGCGTCAAAAGAACAGTTGCCACCTTTGTTTTCCTTCAAAGATCCAGTTGGACACCATGAAATTCAAATTATGGACAAGCTTTTTTGCATAAACCTTAACTCCAAGGAATGCTTTAGAGAGTATGTTGTAGAGCACCTAGGCTTATCCAAGCTATATAAAAAAGTCTTTGATAGAAAGCTGATGAAAAGCTTTTTAGATGCCATTCCAGGACTTAATGAAACAATGTTACTAGGTAGGCTGTACCATACTTGTATGCTTAGAAAGCCACCTAGAGATTATGATTTAGTAATCTTTGACTCACCAGCTTCTGGACATTTTTATAACTTGTTAAATACTCCTGCAGCAGTTCTTGGTTCAGGTTTAGGGGGACCGCTGATACGCGAGGTTACTAAAGTAAGCAATTTTTTGGAAAATGCGGAGCTATGTGCTTCTTTTTTGGTGAGCATACCTGAGGAATTGGTTAGTAGTGAAACACTTGAATTTATTCCAAAAATTATTAGAGAATCCCCGGTTAGGCTTGGAGGTGTAGTTTTAAATCGTTCTTACTCCCAACCTATTATAGATAAGTTAGGCCAACTGATTGCAGATGAAAGATACCGTAGTTTGACTGACGTCAAGGATTACCTTAAAAGTAAAATTACCATTTCCCTTAATGAGCAGAATAAATTCCTAGAGGGTTTGAGGGAATTAGGGTTCTCGGAGCAATGTGTAATGTTGCCTGAGCTCGGGTTTGAGACTGAGCCATTGACAGCTGACTTAGCACGTCGTATCTGGAAAGGGGTGAACCCATGACCAATGAATTAGAGAAGTTGATAGACCGACGTAAGACAATAATCCTCCTAGGCTCGGGAGGGGTTGGTAAAACTAGCTGTTCACTTGGTGTTGCTATTCTAGCGGCAAGACAAGGAAAGAAAGTTGGCTTACTTTCTATTGACCCTGCAAAGCGTTTAGCATCCGCAATGGGTATTAGCCTTGGAAGCAATTTGAAAACGATAGAATTTGGCAAGCATTTAGAAATGAAGGGACGACTTGATGCTGCAATGCTCGATCAAAAAGCCGTCTTTGATAGTATGGTCAAAAAGCATGCACCTAGCCCAGAAACAGCTGAAAAAATTCTGGAACATCCAATATATATTGCAGCTAGCACAAAGCTTGCAGGCCCAGGGGAGTACATGGCTTTAGCTAAGCTGCAAGAAATGATTGAGAGTAAAGAGTTTGATTTGATAGTTCTGGACACACCCCCTGACACTCATGCCTTAGAATTTTTGAGTCGACCGAATATTCTTTCAGGTTTTATGGAAAACAAAGTCATGAATTGGCTTATCAAGCCTTTTCATGTAGCCAAGAAAATCGGCGTCAACAAGCTTTTAACGGTAGGTGAGCGTTTGATGGGTGGGCTGACGCGTGTTACTGGTATTCAGGCGCTTAGTGTAATGACAGAATTCTTAGTGCTTATGCAACAGGTTATTGAAGGCTTTCATAAGTCGGGAGAGAAACTATTAGAAACCCTTCATAGCAAGGAAACAGGCTTTATATTGGTTACTTCGTGCAATAATGGAGCATTAAGGTCAGCAAGAAATCTTGCTGAGCAGTTGGTAGTTTATGGTTACGCTCTAGATGGAATTATATTTAATAAATGCATGTCTTTAAATCTTGGTGAAGAGTTATCAGCTTACATGAAAGAGTCTTCTGCTGGTAAAACTGAAGCACCTCATTTTCATTGTTTGCTTGAGACTTTACATCAGGTTTACAAAAGGGAAAAAGATGCTGCTCAATATTATGTAAATTTATTAAATAAGAATTACGATTTATCTCCCTTCATGATAAAGGTGCCAGAACGTCTAAATAGTTTACATAGTTTAGAAGAGATCTATAGGTTCTCTTTTGCATTTAATCATTAGTGGATTTTTTGACGATATGTCAGCTTGATGACACTGTGTGATTTAATACTCGGGTGTTATGATTATGTGGCACATGAGTCTGGTTCTAAATCATTGAGGGTTACAAAAAAGTGAATCCCCGGACAAAAACAATGTTTGATTTCCCTAAACCAATTCTAGCATGGGTTGGGTATGCAATTAATCAGATTGAACTTTCTGGACGTTTTATTTTTTATATAAGAGAAATTTTTCAGCAAATGTTCCGAAGGCCTTTTAGGCAAAAAATTCTTTTTCAGCAGATAGATTTTATTGGAAACCAATCTGCAGCCATCATTTTATTGACAGGTTTTGCTACTGGAGCTGTTTTTGGGTTGCAAATCGGTGGAGTTTTTACAGTTTTTAATGCTGAAGGGATGATTGGAGGGGCAACAGGTATAGCACTTGCCACTGAGTTAGCCCCACTGATGACAGGGTTTTTATTGACAGGTCGTGCTGGCTCTGCGATGACAGCGGAAATTGCGATTATGAAAGTCAATGAACAGGTTGACGCGATGGAAGCTATGGGCGTTCATCCGGTACATTATTTGGTAGTCCCAAGAGTCTTAGCTTCAATGATAATAATGCCATTTTTATGCGGAATATTCATGTTTATAGGAATAGTTGGTGTTTATATCGTGGGCGTTTTTGTTTTCAATGTTGACGAAGGTGTTTTCTATGGAAAATTAATAAATTTGGTAAAGCCTTCAGATATTATGACGGGACTCAGGAAAATGTTGATTTTTTCTTTTGTCATTGCAGCAGTATCCTGTAAGACAGGCTTGTCCGCAACTAAGGGAGCAGAAGGTGTTGGGCTAGCTACGACCAATGCAGTTGTGCGAACCTTAATTTTAATACTGCTTTCAGACTTTGTTATCAGCTACATAGAAGTACGTTGGTTATCATGATCTATTTTCAGGGTGTTAGTAAAGCTTTCGGATCTCATGTAGTACTTGATGAGTTAGATTTGCATATTCCAAAAGGGAAAATTACTTTTATTTTAGGAAAGTCTGGTGAAGGTAAATCTGTTACTATCAAACATATTATGGGTCTTTTGCGCCCAGATAAAGGTAGAATCATTGTAGATGGGTTTGATATTTCTGATTACTCAAAAGATGAAGTAAGAATATACCGCAGAAAATTTGGAATGCTTTTTCAGCATGCAGCTCTATTTGATAGCATGACTGTATTAGATAATGTCTTATTTCCTTTAAAAGAACATACCATGATGTCGAAAAAAGCTATGCTTTTTCGGGCAAATGAGGTTTTGGAACAAACTGGCCTGCCGCACATCAAGAGAAAATATCCTAATGAACTTTCAACTGGTGAAAAAAAACGAGTAGGCTTGGCGAGAGCTCTTGTAGCTAAGCCCAAGATTCTCCTATATGATGAGCCCACAACAGGGATGGACCCTTTGGTGTGTGAAATGATTGATCAACTTATAGTTGAGGTGGGAAAAACTGAAAAAGAGCTAACTTCAATAGTGATTTCGCATGATTTGAAGGCAGCTTTAGCTACCTCTCATAATATAATAATGCTCTATAAAGGGAGAGTTGCTCTTTCTGGAAGTCCTGATGAATTCCGATCTACCAATGATCCTATAGTGAGGCAATTTTTTTCCGGAAGAATAGAAGGGCCTATGGAATTTTTTTGATAATATGAGCTAAAAGTTTGGCAGAATTATTGCATTAGTTGTTATGTTAAAATTTTTTGCTTTACATATTTTCACATAGGCCAAAATTTGTAGATGATAGGTCTATGGACAATGAAATTTAAAGTGATTAATTGTAGGGACCGATTCACATATGCAAACTTCTTATAGATTGGAAGTGAATTTTTGATGGGGAATCTCGGAACTGAATTCAAAGTCGGTTTGTTTACGATCGTTGCTGGAGCAATTATCGCTTACATGTTCTTTGTTTTGAGCCCAGACTATTTTGTGAATGATGATCATAAGCGATATTATTCAGTGGTTAAGGATGCTGCTGGGATTGTAACTAAAACTCATGTGAAAACCAACGGTGTCATTGTTGGAAAGGTCGTCTCAATTAGCCTGCAGGCAAATCAGACACGCTTAGATTTCGAAATTAAAGGGGATGTTAAGATTCCAGAAGGATCCTCCATAGCAATTAAAGAAAAAGGTCTACTTGGGGATGTCTTTCTTGAAATTATTCGAGGTGATGATGTCGGGGTATATGTTGAAGCAGGTGGCTTTTTACCTCCAGCTGAGGGTCAAGTTAGCTTGTCTGCACTGATATCAGTCGCAGGGTCCATAGGTAAGGATGTTAAAGAAGTAACGACCATTCTTGCTAAGGTTCTTGGAGGCCAAGAGGGAGAAAAAGATATCAGGCAGATCGTACAAGATGTTAAAGGCTTAGCTGAAAATGCTAGAATGTTGATTGAGGAAAATCGAGCAGGAGTTAAAGAAATTGTTGCGGATATTAAAGCAACCACAAGTACACTGAAAAATGTAATAGGTGGAAAAGAAGGTGATTTGAATGAAATCATAACCAATGTGAGGCTTGCAACTGCTGATTTAAAAGAATTTAGCCTAGCGATAAAAGAAGTTGTTAATAATGAAAATAAACAAAAAATAGATAAAATTATCGCGGCTTTTGATCATACCATGGAAGATGTTGAAGTTACGGCAAAAAATATTAGGTTGGTCGCCGATAAAATTGAAAAAGGGGAAGGTACCATAGGCAAGCTTGTGAATGATGATGAAACTATTAATGATTTACAGGCTGCTATTAGTGATGTCAGAGAAGTTTTAGCTCCGGCAACAAAACTTCAGCTTGCGGTTGATTACCATGGTTTTGTTCGCAAAGACGAAACTACTCAACATTATTTCAATACTTACTTGCGTACAAGGCCCGATAAATTTTACTTGTTAGGATTTACTGATCATTCAGAAACAGTGGTAGAAACTCAAGTTGAAACCCTGAATCCAGAAGATATAAGTGATGACAACGTTGGATCCGCAACCAAGACTCGAGAAAGAATCGTTGAGAATAGAGCAATTCGCTTCAATGTTCAATTTGGAAAAAGATGGCATTTTGCTCAGCTGAGGTTTGGGTTATTTGAATCAACAGGAGGGGTTGCAAGTGACTTTTTTCTTTTTTCAGATCGCTTAAAGCTTAGTATTGAGGCCTTTAACTGGTCTTCAACTTCCACGCAAAGGCGGACTGCTCATCTGAAAGCATATGCTAGCATACTATTTTTTAAACATATCTATGCAGTGGTTGGTGTAGATGACATTACTCGTTTAGATCCAAACACGGGCAAAATTTCCAATGATCCCAATTATTTCCTTGGTGCAGGACTTAACTTTGATGATCATGACCTCAAAGCTCTCTTTGGAACAGCTGCCATAGTATTGTAAAAGCCTAATTGAAAATTGAAATAAAAAAGGTTATCATCCAGGACTTATCGTCTTAATTGTATATGATAAGCGTTGCAGAGGATTGTCATGGATAGACATAGGGCTCAGGATGATGGAAATGGCCTGAAATTACAGTGGTTTTGGGATGGCCTAGATGCCTACCTTTCTCGCAACCAGCTTAAACAGACGAAACAGCGTAAGTTAATAGTTTCTCAATTTCTTATAATGAAAACCCATGTAGATGCTGAGGAGCTTTATGAATCTGTGCGCAAAGAAGGCCATAACATTGGCCTTGCTACTATTTACAGGACGTTAAATCTTTTGAAAGATGCAGGTCTTGTAGAGCAAAATTCTTTCGCAGATGGAAGGGCAGTTTTTGAAGTTATAAAGCCTGGTGACCATCATGATCATCTTGTGTGTGTAGATTGTGGCAAGGTTGTTGAATTTGAAAATGAGGAAATTGAGGATCTACAGAGAAAAGTAGCAAAAGAGAAAGGCTTTGTATTAACCTCTCATCGTCTAGATTTATATGGAAGGTGTGGCTCCTGCAGAGAAAGTCATAAGCAGTCGATAGAATCATAGATTTACTCTTTTTCGCCGCTAAATTTTTTCAATTGGTCAACATAGATACTCCCAGACTTTTTATAGTTTTTCACTAGCTTTGGGATCATGAAGTTGACAACTACTAAAGAAAAAAATCCTACAAGAATAAAAATAAAAAAGTATAAAATATTTTTTGAACCTAAACTAGAAACAGCTTGTTTGATGTCTTGTGTGAAAGATGATTGGTCGGTGTAGTTAGTAAGAGGAAGCGCATCTTCTTTTGCTAGAGTTAGCGCATTGTCTTCATGGTGCTCAGGTCTGTTGCTTCTAATTTCAGGAGCTGGTTCACTTATCTCATTTTTTTCGTAGTTTTTTGAAGCTAGTTGTTCGCTCTTGTTTTCTCCAGCTATTCCTAGAATCTTGCCAATAAACTTGCTAAGTGATGAGGCCAATAATTGTTTTTCACTATTGCTAATATCCATAAGGAAGCCCCCAGCTGAATAGGTCAATCTTTTATCATAGGAGGAGTTGGTGCCTGTAAGCTTTGTTATCTTAAACCATGGGTCTTTTCCAAGCCACTTTTTTAAAAGAGGGCTTTGAATCTTGAAAATTGAAAAATTCTTCAATGGGTAGGGCGAAGAAAGGTATACCGTCATTGAATGTAAAGAGTTAATTTTACCAGGAACTTTTATTGAGATGCATGACAAAGGCTCGTCACTGTCAAGGTAGAAGGTAGCTTTGTGCATATCCATTAAGCGTTCAATGGGAGGTAAATGTTGTCTGCAAATTTCATTTAGTCCATCTTGACTGACTTGGACCATTTGGACGATTGTCTTATTTTTATAATGTTCTTTGTGAACAGCTATTTCGGGGTTTGCTCCAATGATTACTACTGGGACCGAGTTGTCTAAATTTTCAATCATTTTTTGAAAGCGCTGTGAATGGGCTCCACAGCAAAGACTGTCTTCTATAAATAAGATATCCGGTGAGTAGTAATTGGGTTCGAATAAAAGACTTTTTAATTGTAATGCTGAGTTACAGTCATATTGATCTGAGTTAAAGTAGTTAATGATCTGTTTACGATATTCTTTAGATTTTATTCCTAGAAAAATACGATATTTAGGTTTAGATGAAATAATAGCATTTTCTTTGAGGTACTTAATGAAATCAGATTTTTGATTAGGTTGAACAGACCATGACCCTTCAAGAGCAGATGAGAATCGATAGACTAGCCTTTTCTGTTCAACTTTTTCAATATGAAGCTTAAGTACCTTGTTTTCTTTTTTGCCAAATAGATCCCCGACAACTTCAATGGTTGTACCAAGGGGAGGGGCAATTTGACTTTCAATTCTTATTCTATCATTATTAAGCCAAACTATTCTTCCAGGAAAATGAAAGACGGAGGGGTGGTCAACAGCGATATGCGCTGAGGGAATAGGAAAATCCAGGGCTTGACGTGAAGATGCATAGAGTACACGGAATAGCCACAGGTTTTGAGGGATATTGGATGGAACAAAATCTCTAAAATTTGAAGCCGCAGCTATTTCTACAAGATCTGCTTGGTATTCATTTAAGGTAAGTACCCACCTAGACCCCTTAGCTTCTGTTATAGTAGGAAGGCTTAAAATAAAATCCAATGTCTCAGCTTTAGAATTTCCATTTCCAAGCAAGATAATAGAAGCTCGCTGTTCAGATAATTGCTCGGAAAGTTCTGAAATTGAAAAAACATAATCGCAATGGAATTGATGTTTCTTGAGCTGTTCTCCCATATGGATCATAAACTGATCCTTGGAAGATGCTAACCATATGATGCGCTTGGACCTCGACATATCCCAATAGGCTCCGAGTGTTGCTCCTTTGAGCATACTCGGCAGATTTCACTAAGAAGTAAATTCTATGCTTAGGTGACAATATTAGGTTTTAATAGAAGGATCTGCTTTATCAATTGCATTACAGCTATCTAAAACTATGGTACTATCCGGAACATGTTGTCTTTTTTGGTAGCTCTCAGACTTTAGGTTTTAGTAGGTGCGTACGATAAGCGAAGGTAGAATAATAATAAGAGTCACTTGGAATTAGGAGGAGAACAATGGACTCCCAATTTGGGCGTAAAAAAATCTGGAAAATGGCAGTTGGTACTCTCCTAAGCTATATATTTTGTATCCCTGCAAGTTATGGCCTAGACTGCAGAGATATTAAACAAATGACTCAATACTATCTAAGGATGCACTTTTCAATTCACGAATTCTCTGAGGATATAGGGAAAAGAACCTTGAATAATTTTATTAGATTATGGGATCCTGGTAAAGTTTATTTTTTAAAGGAAGATATTGATAAGTTTGCAAAAAAATCATATCAGCAGTTGCCAAAAATGCTCAATAAAGCAGACTGTTCTTTAATTGATGTTATGTTTGCTCAGTATTCCAAGCGTTTTGAAGAAAGACAATCTCTTATTCCAAAATTGATCGACACTAAGCATGATTTTTCTAAAGATGAATACATGCCGATAGACCGCAAATCACTCCCATATGCCAAGTCTCAAGAGGAAGTGTATGATCGATGGCGAAAAAGGATTAAATTTCAGCATTTGCAGCTTTCAAAGTCTCTCGATGATGACAAGAAAGTTCGAGAAAAATTACATAAGAGATACGAATTAGCGAGTAAGCGCCATAAAGATCTGAATACTGAGGATGTTTATGGAATATTCATGGACTCTTTTGCAACTGCCTTGGATCCTCATACTGATTATTTTTCTCCTAGCAAGTTGGAAGAGTTTCGGATTTCCACTAGACTTTCTCTAGAGGGTATTGGAGCCTTATTGCGCAGTGAAGATGGAGTCACTTCAATCCAAAGCCTTGTTCCTGGAGGAGCAGCACAAAAATCTGGGAACCTCAAGGTAGATGATAAAATTGTTGCTGTCGCACAAGGTAACGGAACTCCAGTAGATGTGATTGATATGGATTTGAAGGATGTTGTTAAGCTGATTCGAGGTCCGGGTGGAACAGAAGTAAGGCTATCCATACGACGAGGGGACAAGGAGTTAGTAGCACCTATTATTCGAGAGAAAATTCAACTCGCTGACCGGGCTGCAAAATCTAACATGTATTCGTCTCGTGTGGAGTTGCCTGGTAAAAATAAAACCTACAAAATCGGTGTGATAGATCTACCTTCTTTTTACATGGATTTTGAAGGCAGGCAGGCAAATAAGGAGAATTTTCGTAGTTCTTCTCGTGATATGCGAAAAGAAATTATCAAACTGCAAGCTAAAAAAATAGATGGAATTATTGTGGATCTACGTTCAAATGGAGGCGGTAGTCTCGATGAAGCCATAAATGTAGCAGGGTTGTTCGGTGGCTCCGGTCCCGTAGTTCAAATCAAAGGAAGTAAAACAAAGCCGTATATCAATTATTATGATAGAAAAGCGATTTATGATGGCCCCTTGATTCTACTTATAGATCGGCAGTCGGCGAGTGCGAGTGAAATTCTAGCTGGTGCCATCAAAGATTATGGGAGAGGGCTTATTGTTGGTGACTCTCATACTTTTGGTAAGGGTACTGTACAAAATTTAAATGACCTAGATCCAAAGTTAGGAGCAATTAAAGTCACCATTAGTAAATTTTTTAGACCCTCTGGTGAAAGTACTCAACTAAGGGGAGTTGCTTCAGATATAGTGTTACCTTCTATCTCGGATTACTATGAAATCGGCGAAAAACACTATGATTACGCAATTCCTTGGGGAGAAGTTAAGAAAGCTGAGCATCCTCAGTTCAAAATGGTGGGCCCATATCTGAGTCAGGTTAAGCTTGCAAGTACTGGAAGGATCAAAATTGATAAGGGATTTAAGGAAGTCAAAGAAGCAATTGATAAGTATAAAGAAGGAAAAGCAGAGCGGATGCGAGTGAGTCTAAAGGCTCCAAGCAAGGAAGAGAAAGAGAAAGATGAAAAAGAGGAGAAGGAAAGAGAAGAAATTGCAAGTAAAATGGAAAAAGATGCATATGGAAATGTAATTCAAAAGCTGGATGATGATATTTTTATGCAAGAAACCATCAAGATCATGACCGATTACATCAGGGTTCTGGAAAAAAGTAAATTGGGTAGGATCAAGATTGTGGAACTAGAAAAGAAAAAGTCAGCTGGAAAAAACACTAAAAAGTCTATGGCTAAGAAGAAATCAGATAACAAGGACTCCAAGAAATCTATGGTTGATAAAAAGTAATCAATTTCTCCACCTTCACGAAGAAGCCCCCTCTTTTATTGAAAAGGTACTATAAGTACTCGAAAGGAGTGGGTTTGGAAGGTTCTTCCTGAGAATGTCACTAGCTTTCACACTTTCTTCATTATAGCTAAGCAGATGTCATCTTTTATACCAGTGTCTTGGCAGTGATCTTCGAGTTTCTTATTGATTGCAACTTTGAAACTATCAGCGCTATTAATATTGTCCATGTGTTTTAGCATTCTAATGAAACTTCTTGAAAAAGCCTGGCGATTTTCATCTTGGGCTTCCATTAATCCATCGGTGTACAATAGCAAATAGTCTCCACCAGCAATCGAGTATTTGGCAGATTTGTAACAGAAATCCTTGCTAAACTCCTCTCCCAACATCGGTTGTTGATGTCTGGTAAGGGGAAAAACTTGGGTTTTTCGATCCTCATTTTTTACAATGAGAGGAAAGGTGTGTCCTGCATTGCATAGGCTCAATTCATTTGTTGCCACTGAAAGTTTTGCCACTACACATGTCATATGTAGCTTAGAGCTACCAGAAATGCTTTTTAGTAAGTGGTTTAAGGTATCCATGATGTTTTCTGGGTTTATCTCAAAATTTAGCCTTTTTTCCTTGACTAGATACTCTAATGTTTGCAGGGTGCCATTGACAGCTGTGGTTACCAGTCCTGAGCCTACTCCATGTCCTGTAACATCACCTAACATCAGGTAGTAATTTTCATTGTCGGGTGATGACCAGACTCTAAACCAATCACCTCCTATTTTATCCATAGGTAAATAGAGAAAGGCCAGATCAACATTTTTGGAATTTGGAGATGTAGCTAAGAGCATACCTTCTTGAACAGATTGAGCAATTTTCATTTCTGCGAGATTCATCATGTTGACTTTTATCACCTGGAGTTTTGCTATTAGTTCCTCTAGTAGAGAAATTATGGCGGGAATATCTTGCTCGAATATTTCGCTACGCTCATGATTGCCTTGAAGTTCAAAAAAGCCTAGGATCTTAGAATGAAGTGAAATATTAAAATTTTTTATCATAATCTTCTTATCACTTGTGGGCGTATGTGCTCTATCTATTTCAATGGAAAAGGGAACTATTTTATCAATTAGTAAATCAATTTGAGTATCTTCGTTTGGGGAAAAAGTACAGGTTTTCGCATTGGATATATTTAATAAAACTTCAGCGGCAGCTCTAATAAGTTCTCCGATACTGCTGGCTTTTGTTAGCCATGTGATAGCGTTATTAATTTGCATGAGTCTTTGTTGCTGATCTTTCAAATTCTCTTCACGATCTAGAATTGCTTTTGCCATTACATTTGTTTGCTTGACTATTTTCGATAGGTCTATTTGGGGTGGGGGTGGTAAATCCTTAATTTTTTTACCATTGCCGATAGATTCCATACTGTTAATAATCTGCATGAATGGTTTATGTAAAAAATTTCTTAGGACAAAAATGGTTGTGAAAAGACAGGTTACTAATAGGCCTATTAGTGTTATAACTGCAATAAACAAGTATTTATTTTGCTTGTCAGGGATCGTGCGAGAAAAATGAATCTGCAACCTTCCAACCAGAGAACCCTGATAATAAATATCCTTTTTTCGAGAAAAATTAGATTGAGGAGATTTTCTTGCATAGCTTGCAATGACTTGATCTTTCTTATCTAAAACGATGATTTTAATTACTTGCTCGAAATTGTTGTACTGATCAATAATATTAGAAATATTTTGCTTATCTTGAGCCCACAAAGGTTTAGCTAGGATTCCCGATGCATTACTAGTAATGGTCATTGCTTGGTTTCTTAGGAATTGCTCGTCAGCATCTCGCAAAAAAGCTATCTCGATTATGCATGCCAAAATAAAAATACCTGATATTGAAGCAAGAAGAATCAAGCTCAAATCTTTAGTAATTGTTCGTTTGGTGAAAAAATTTAACAAAGGCATGCTTCAATTATAAATAAATTGCTAAGGTGAGAATAGTGAAGATATTCCCAGGCAAGAGAAGAAAGTTATGAAGATCTAAAAGAATTTATCCTCAATCAGCTTGATTTTATCTTCGTAGGAATGATTTGCCCATCCCTCAAGATTAGTTACATTTCCAGTCTTTATTATGAATACCTGTTCACAGAGCTTTGCGACAAAAGGGGTGATATGGGTGCTAATGATAGTTGCATAACCTGATTCCTTGCGATTAAGAATCAACTCTTCCAGCGTACGCATGTGATACAGATCAAGGCCTGAAAAGGGTTCATCCAATATCAAAAGCCTAGGTGTGTGAATATTTGCAAGAGCTAATCCGACTCTTTTCTGCATACCATGTGAACAAGAAGCAAGAGGCTGATTTTCATACGATAGGCAATCCCAACGTTTCAACATATTATTAATTTGCTTGATGGGGTCTTTCAATTGATAAAGATTTGCCGCATACCTGAGAACCTCTCGACCAGATACCCACCTGGGCAATTGTAGATGTTGAGGAAGATACCCTATGGTACGTTTTAGTTCAAAAGCGTCAGGGCTGAGCCTCGCTCCTTCAATGGAAATTCTACCTTCGCTAGGATCTAAATTTCCAGTTAACATTTGAAATAAAGTTGATTTGCCTGCGCCATTGGGGCCTAGAAATGCTACCGTTGATCCGCGAGGTAAGTCGAAATTTGCGCTGCCGAACTGAAATCCTGAAGGGTAGTTTTTTGTTAGATCTCTCACTGATAATAGTGAATCCATCGATGATTCCTTTACTTTCCTGGTTTGTTGGATCATGCGCGATAGAAGCGGCCTTGTTGTGAAGTTACGCCATAGTATGCTATGAGGGGCAAAAGTAGTACTCCTGCTAAACTTGCAAAAATAGCCGTGCTTACGAATAAAGATGCGAGAATTATATTTAAAATTTGAATGAATGTTCTGCGCCCGTCAATTTGGAAGATGATATTCGGAACTAAAAAAGCAGGGGTCATCCCAATGAAAAATATTTTTACACAAATTATCCAATTTAGCTTACCTGCAATAGTGAAAGAATTGATACCATAGCAAAGCATCGATATGAGTCCACTCATAGACCCTAGGATCAAGGCTAATTTAAATAGGGTAGCTAGATAGTTTTCGTGAGAAATACCAAGATTTTTTTCTATCCAAGAATAAGAAAGATCGTAAGCAACTTGGAAGCTTAGTGCAAATGCCATTTGTAATCCTGCAAGCATACAGAGGAAAATAACGAATGGTTCTATTGGATTTGAAAGAGTCAAAAGAAATGCTGAAAAAATAAAACTGCTTAAAATAAAAATTTGAGCCAGACGGTTTCTAGCTAAGATCTGTTTTAGGCGCCAATTGAGAAGTGCACTTGAAGCACTGTACGAACGATCTTTTAAGATAGAGATTTTTGATATTTGACTTTCAGATTCGCTCAATCCTGATTTTGGATAGAAGATGAGCAGTAAACTTATGATCAGCATCCCAAAGAGGTAGCTAAATACTAAAGTAAGAGGCCAGTCGACAAGGCTATACAAGCAAATAAACCAGCATGGTAGATAAAACATCAATAGTTTGCTTGGAATTCTTAGTAGCCAAAACCCCTGAAGGACCTTTGGCTGCTCCCCTAAAAATTTGAATGCGTTTCCACAGGATCGCGAATCAACTCTTTCTTTTCTGATACTACGGCCAGTAGCTATTGCAGTCACTAAAATAACAATATTAGCTAAATAATTGGCAAGGCCATCGCGCATTTTTAAGGATATCTTTTGGATTTCTATGTTTAGAAAATCATTAAATATGTAGTAAAATAATGAAATTATTATAAAGCTGCAAAAGGCAATGACAATTTCTTTTGCTAAATCATAGCGGACTCTTTTGATTAAGCTGGTATAGCTTAAAAAATATAAATACCATGCCCTCGAATTCACTCTCTGTTCTCCCTTAGATTAGTTAAGGTGAAGGACATCCTAGTATCATCTATAGTCTGCATAGGTTTCAAGATCAAATTGACCGGTGTATGGGGAATTTTTTGCCGATAACCAGCGCACAGCAGTGTTCCGTGGCTTTAGTAACTCCCTAAAAAAATTATAAATATTTTGTGGTGCTGCTTCAGTCAAACTCCTCAGTAGCAAGCTAAGGTATGATCATGTGACAAGCAGAAAATGAATTTTAATGTAAGTTAAATTACTTTATCGAATTTTTCACTCATCCTATTGAGCAAGAAGGCAGGTTCGAAATGGCGAGAAAACTCCACTTATTGGTTCTAACGCTTTTTCTTCCTTGTACCCACGCACTTGGATGGGAGGGTATTGCTGTTCATGGTTCCCCCAAGTACAAGGAAGGCTTTACGCACCTAGAATATTCTGATCCCAAAGCTCCTAAAGGAGGACGTTTAGTATTAGGGTGGACCGGAACTTTTGATACATTAAATCCATTTTCCACCAAAGGAATATCTCCGCTTTTGCTCTCCAACCTGGTTTTTCAAAATCTGGGCCAGTCCACTCTCGATGAAACGTTTAGTCAATATCCTGAATTGTCAGATTCTTTTTCCCTGGCAGACGATAAGTTATCTATGCTTATAAAGTTAAAAAAACATGCAAAATTCTCTGATGGCAAACCTGTGACTGCTGAGGATGTCAAGTTTAGTTTTGAGTTGTTTCGTTCAGAACATGTGAATGCGTTTTATAAGAGTTACTGGGCTGATATTAAATCAATTGAAGTGATTGACAACTTCACAGTAAAAATGATCTTTTCCAAAAAAAATACCGAGTTGCCGGCAATTGCTACTCAAATAACGGTTTTGCCCAAACACATCTATGGTAAGGGTGATTTCTCGAAGGACTTCAATGATATCGCAGCAGGATCAGGGCCTTACGTGGTTGAAGAATTTAATCGAGGTGGGTCGATTGTTTATAAGCGCAATTTGAACTTTTGGGGTTGGAAGGATCCCTTCTATCAGGGGCGATATAATTTAGATAAAATTGTAATAAAATATTATAAAGACCCAACCACTATGGTAGAAGCGTTTAAAAAGGGTGAGTTTGATCTATATGTTTGCTATAGCTCAAAGATTTGGGCGAAGGATTTGGAAGGCAAAAAATTCCAAGATCTTCGTTGGATTAAAAAAGAGCTTTGGCAGCATAAAAATAATCAGGGCTCACAGGGTTTTTATTTTAATCTGAGGAAACCTATCTTTAATGAGATAGCAGTGCGCAAGGCAATTGCATTAGCCTTTGATTTTAAATGGACTAATAAGGCTCTATTTTATGGTCAGTACGAAGAGAATAATAGCTTTTTTGAAAACTCTCCACTCAAAGCGGTAGGCCTACCGAAAGGTAAAGAACTATTAGCCCTCCAAGAGTTAGCAAAGGAAAACCCAAATGAGATACCAGAGGAAGTTTTTTCTCAGAGTATGGGTAACTTAGGATCAGGCTTGCGAATTAAAAAGCGTCTTAAATTGGCAATGAAATTGCTAAGGGGTGCTGGGTATCAGTTAAAAAATGGGATTATGGAAAAAGATGGTAAAAAGCTAGATTTTCGCTTTCTTCTATCAAGTCAAATGATAGCAAGAGTTGTAGAGCCGTTTCTCAAGAACCTGAAACGCATTGGGATTGTTGGCCGTATGGATATAGAGGAGAGTTCGGTTTATCAAAGAAGGTTGCAAAATAGAGAATTTGATATGATTGTCCTTTCAATTGGTCAGTCGCAATCTCCAGGCAATGAGCAAATTGACTTTTGGCATTCAGGTGAAGCTGATAAAAAATATTCTCGCAATCATTATGGTCTCAAGAATGTGGTGGTCGATAAACTTATCAATAAGATTATTTATGCAAAAGATGAGCGAGATCTGAGGCTTTACACTCATGCTTTGGATCGGGTCCTCTATCACCTTCATATAACCGTGCATAATTGGCACAGTACCTCTCATCGTATAGCTGTGTGGAATAAATTTTCCCATCCGAAGAAATTTCCAAGTTATTACAATCCTTTTACCTATGTTGAGTATATGTGGACGGACTCTTCCAAACTTAAAAGTTTGGAAGCAGCAAGAAAATCTGGCAAACCTCTAGAGATCAAAAAATAAGATGCTTGCATACTGTTTGAAAAGGATTCTGCTCTTTATACCTACTCTTTTAGGTATTGTCTTGGCGACATTCATGATTATCCAATTTGTACCGGGAGGTCCAGTTGAGCAGATGATTATGGCAAGAGCCGGGGGGCAAGGGGGGGAGGTGTCCGGCTCAGGTGGTGGAACAGCTCTCGGTGACAAGCTTAATAAACGTGGTATTGACCAAGAACAAATTGAACAACTGAAAAAGCTGTATGGATTTGATAAGCCCGTATATCAAAGGTTTTTAAGTTGGTGCTACAAGCTTTTTACCTTTCAATTCGGAGAGTCTTACTTTTATCATCGAAAGGTCATTGATCTTGTAAAAGATAAGCTTCCAGTCTCGGTTTCTTTGGGAGTGATCTCATTTTTGCTCACTTACCTTATTTGTATTCCTCTTGGAATTGCAAAAGGTGTTAAGGTTGGGAGTACTTTCGATGTGGTCACTAGTGTTATTGTTCTCATTGGTTACTCGGTTCCAGGCTTTGTTTTAGGAGTCTTTCTTATTGTTTTGTTTGGGGGAGGTAGTTTTTGGGATTTGTTTCCTATAAGAGGATTGGTCTCCGACAATTTCGATAGTTTATCTACTTTTGGCAAATTCCTCGATTACCTCCACCATCTGATATTACCAATCACGTGTATGACCATTGGAAGCTTTGCTGTGATGACCAATTTGACCCGTAATACAGTCTTGGAACATATTAAACAACAGTATGTGTTGACAGCCAGGAGTAAAGGCTTATCTGAAACCATTATTATATGGAAGCATGTACTTAGGAATGCCATGATTCCTTTGGTTACGGGTTTTGCTGGTGGCTTTCTCACAATTTTCTTTGGCTCATCTTTGCTTATCGAGACTCTGTTTTCACTCGATGGTCTTGGTCTTTTATCTTACGAATCTGTCATAAAACGTGACTATCCGGTAGTTATGGCTAATCTATTCTTCTTTTCTTTACTTTATATTGTTGGCAACTTATTGAGCGATATTATGTATGTATTGGTAGATCCGAGAATCAGTTTTGAGACGTCCCGGGATTAGTGAGTAATTAAATGGCACTTTTTAATCGGATGACTCGAAGACGTTGGGAATTGTTTTGTTCCCATAAAAGGGGGTATTATAGCCTTCTATTACTCATATTTTCTCTATTTTTTTCTCTGTTTGCCGAGTTCATCTGCAACCACAAACCTCTGATGCTAAATTATCGTAATGAATATTTATTTCCAATTTTCAAAGTTTATCCTGAAACTAGGTTTGGAGGATTTTTCGAAACTGAAACTGATTATAAGGACCTAGAAATCTTAGAAGAGCTGACAGGTGGAGGAAATTGGGTGGTTTGGGCCCCTATACGCTTTGGTCCCACAGAAGTTGATTTTGATTTAGAAACGCCTGCTCCCTCTAAACCCGATAAGCGACATCTACTCGGAACAGATGATCGGGCCCGTGATGTTTTAGCTCGGCTAATTTTTGGATTTAGGATTAGTCTTCTATTCGGTCTAGTTTTATCCGTGCTTGGGATTTTTTTTGGTATTTTTGCGGGTGCTCTTCAAGGCTATCTAGGGGGAACGTTCGACCTATTTTTTCAAAGAATCACAGAAATTTGGTCGTCTCTGCCCGAACTGTTTATATTAATTATTCTAACATCAATATTCGAGCCTTCTATCTATATTATGCTGTTGCTCATGGCAATGATGGGTTGGATGGGGCTTGCAGCATATGTTAGAGCAGAATTTCTCAAGGCTCGTGAGTACGATTTTGTCCAAAGTCCGGTAGCTCTGGGTGCTAGTCGTTTAAGAGTTATGTGGGTGCATATTTTTCCAAACACTCTTGCACCGGTAATAACTTTTTTTCCCTTCAGGGTTTCAGCTGCGATCACCGGGTTGGCTTCCTTGGATTTTTTAGGCTTGGGGGTTCCTTCCCCTACACCAAGTTTGGGTGAATTGTTGGCACAAGGCAAAGCAAACCTGCACTCCTGGTGGATTATCGTGTCTACGTTCTTTGTTATGGTTTTTATGATTTTATGTCTGAATTTTATTGGAGAAGGAGTTCAGAAGGCCATGGATCCAAAAGCTGTATTGGAGTAAGCCCGAGACTAGCATTTGCTAAGATCTTGGTCGCATTGATATCTGTATAGGTCTGGATGATGATTTGAAAAAGGGGTTCTGTTTTTTTGAGAGCCCGTTTAATCTGGGCTCTCAAACAAAAAGTCCAATACTTACTTAGACTTTTTTCGGGTTTTCTTCTCAGTAGCTTTTTTCTTTGTAGTTTTCTTCTTAGTGGCTTTTTTCTTTGTAGTTTTGTTCTTAGTGGGTTTTTTTTTTTTTGTCTTTTTTTGAGCTTTCTTTTGATTTGTTTTTTTTTTTGTAGTTTTCTTCTTAGTGGCTTTTTTCTTTGTAGTTTTCTTCTTAGTGGCTTTTTTCTTTGTAGTTTTCTTCT
>JBGCDR010000038.1:0-19232 GCA_045105515.1 Oligoflexales bacterium | reverse complement strand
GCGCATGGGCACCCCCAAGATCTTTTGATTTTCCGACAATTATAGCCTTTTTAGAGAAACTGGGGAAATTCGCTAAAGATTATAGTGCTCTAAGCCTTACATACAAAGGCGGCGGTGTGTTTCCAATCAGGCACTAGCTAGTTAGCTGGAGTTTAATCTATAGTTATGCTTTCAATATGCAATGTTTTCTTTAGCTTAAGGTATTCTTTCCTAATGGAAATAAAATCTTCTGCCCAGCTATTTAATTTTCGGTAAAGCTCGATTTCTTCTTGTTTACCATCGATAAAAACTGCATTCCTTTTTAATCTTTGTATTTCCATCGCAGTTGTTGTTGTAAAGGCAACACCTACCCCGAATAGAATAGGACTTTGTTCCGGGTTTTGCGAGTAGTTGGAAAAGTGGTTGTTAAGAACTTGGTACTGAATAGTCCTAAAGATTTCTTCAGATGTTGTAGCGGCTCCACCACTAGCAAGAATTGCTAATGCAGTTGCTTCACTCATAAGAGACAGTTTTTCACCAGTTAATGTTGATAAGGATGATGTATTATCCAATCCACTTATTTCATATCCTTGATAGGAATAAGGATCCGCGGGTACTTTTTTTTCCTGCATATGGTTTAAAATGTTACTCGAAGCACAGTCTCTAATCATATTAGCTGAAATAGGTAAGGATGAAGCAAGGTGCTTATAGCGGTGAGTTAGGCGATAGGTAAAGTAAATACTATGATTGAAATATTCATTGCCAACGATGCTATGAAGATTATCTCTTAGATATAAAACATTCATAATCTGACTGAGCAAGCTCAGGGGAGGAGACTTAGCATGTTCTTGGTAGTTTTGAAGTATAATTCGAAAGTTTATTAAAGCTTTGTGAAATTTATTTCTGGAAAATTCGTAGTCCTGAATTGTCTTCAAAATTTTTGAATCTCCTGGTTTCATTTGAAAAGTATAGGAAATCGGGGCTGAAGATTTACTACAATATAGTTTTTGCTTACTAAGGTCTTCTAACACTAGATTCAGGCTTCCTGTTTTTTGGTGAGCTCTATCTCGCCAGATACAGGAGTGTGCTTGGAAATAGTAAGTACCAGGAAATTCCATTGCTACTATGTGTGGTGCGTTAATCAAGAAACCTGTTTTGCAGCGAATATCATGCTCCATACAAGCTTGGTAGTAGGTTATATCAGCAGTCCGGTCTTTTTTTGCTTTAATTATTGGAAAACTTGAATCTTCAGTAAATTCAAAGGGTACCACTCTCAATTGTGGAGGACTTAAGTTGGAGGGTTGAATAGATGCAGGTGGCGCCAAGTTTAATAGCGGTTTGCATGATTTTTGAGGAAAAATCCTTAGGTCGGCGAAAGAGCCAAATATACCCACTTCTTTGTTGATTTTGCAGGAAGCACAGATCAACAAGCACAGGATGATAAGCTTGCTTTTATTAAGATAGCGATACAAGAACTCAATCCCAATCTAAGTGGAGATTGACCCACCTTTATTGAGCCTCCACTTTGAGGCTAAGGGCTAAAACTCCTAATAGGGAGAGGGACAAGAAGCCTCATCCTGAGAGTTTCGGTGGGTTTCACTTAGTTGGGTCATCGGCTGAAAAAGGAGAAAACTTAAATAGACGACTTCAGTCTTCATAAGATCGATAGTTTTTGTCAGCAAAAACCCGATCGCTTAGCAAGCTCACCTTATATGCAAATTCATCTCCAACTTCGACTCCTTCCGGGTCTTCAAGCTCATGAGGGGAAAGAAGGCGCTCTTCACCAGTAAATTCGTTCTTGTCACGAACATATTTGACAACTTCTTCGCCTGCGCGCATGGATGTGTATACTTTTGTAATCATTTTTCATCTATCCATTAACTTATATCCGTTCTTGCTGCTGCTAAAATTGGTCTCGGTAGTTTTCTTATTAAATTTAGATAAAAATACAAAAATGCCTAAAATTTCTTTTATTATAGATTGATACTATGTTTTGTTCGGTTTGGCATTTTTTTCGAAACATGACACTCCCACTCGCTCCAAAATAAATCCGCGGGCGGTGTTTTCTCCCATCATTCCCGTAATGACGGCAATCCAGCTGTTCCACTGTTCCTTAGCATCCTCCATGCGTTTGAACACTTTAGGTTTTACCGCAACGGTTACTATATGAGAGTCTACATCTAGGCAAAATACCTGGTGCGTACCAATAAGGGTAGATTTTGGAATTTGACTTAGCTTAAATGTAAGCTCTAACTTTGCGGGACAGGGTGCACAACTGAACTCTTTCAAAATAGGAAGGATGTCTTTTCCAGACTTGGTGCTTTTTGCTTTTTTTTGTTGGGTAAGCTGAAAATCGTCCCTTGCTCTTTTGGATTCTTCCCAATAGTGCGAACTTATCGCAAATTCAAGTATGTTTTCAGTTTGTTCGCAGGCAGATTTTCCTAAGGCATCAATGGTATCAGCAAACCTAATTGCCCAGTCTTGTTGAATATCTTCTGGGGATTTTATCCGTCTTACCATAAATGGTAAGACCCATGGAGCATACTGTTCCTTAATGTAATTGTAAGCTTTTGGCCCAATATTTATGAATGGTTCATAGCCATGTTTTTTTGCTTTAACTTTCAAGGTTTCGATGCGTTTACGCTCTTCGATCAGAGCATTTGTCAGCCAGTCTATGTCGCCAAGCTTGTCATTTTTGAGCATGCGATTGGCAAGTTGGCAAATGGAACTTTCAGGCAGACCTTTTGCTCCTTGAATTTTATCAAGAACAGAAATGGTTGCTGCTTTTAAACCCTCATTTTCTTCTACCATAGTTTTCCTCGTGCTCAATAAGGCAATGTTTCGAAAAAATATAGCACAAGGTCTTTAAAACGTAAGGAAAAAATTGTTGGAACCATCCTTTTTAGCAGCATTTGCTTTTTCTTGATAAAATAGAAACTGCCATGATACTAGTAAAGGGTCAGATACTTATGCATAAATGCTTGTGTTTATCCATTTTCTTGCTCATGTTGTGTCATTGTAAGAAAAAAAGTCATAATTCAAGCAATTCTGATTCGAAAGATCAACTCACTGAAGATGTGATAGAGGGAGGGGAACATGATGCTAAACGAGACAACAAAAATGTATCCATCCCCTCACAAAAATTAGATAAAGAGTATATTTTTCAAGCAAACATGACCTACCAATCACCCGCTCCAGAGTTCACTAGCGTCAAGTCTAGGATTGTGACTTTCAAACGGGATGGAAATAACATTTTGATGCTTGAGTCGGCACAAGGGAACTCAATAGCTACCCACAAGCAACAGGGAATCTTACTTGCGAAATTTTCTATTACCCAGGACAAGAATGACATAATTAGTTTTGATTTTAATCAAGGTATGTCGCAGTTATTTTTGATGGGAGATTTATTTGCTGAAGATATTTATGGGAAAGAATTTGATGCAGAAGAAAAATGGTCTGCTTTGGAGTTCAATCAATCTTGGGTAAGTGCGGTTGAAACTCACAATGACTTTGAAAGCTATGATATAACTCAAAAAGCTCAGCTTAAATTTCGTAGTCAGACTGGTCTTCTCGGTTTATATCCGATTTCAGTAAATTATAGCTTTAACCTATATCGACCAAATCCTAATTTTGCTGCGGTCAGATCTCTTGCGAAAAATCATGTTGGATTCTTTGAAATATCTCCTCAATTAAGAGAGGGGGGAGGTGATACTATCCTCTATTCTACTAAGTTTCATATCGAAGATTCTAAACCAATTGTTTACTCACTTTCTGAGAATACTCCTAGCGAATATGTCGAAGCTATTAAACATGGTGTCTTCTACTGGAATAGAGTTTTAGGAAAAGAAGTGCTTAAAGTTGCGCCAGCTGATAAAAATGGCCGTGTTACACACCTTATTCAGTGGGTAGATTGGAAAAATGCATCTTATGCATATGCTGATATGAGTATTGATCCAAGGAATGGTGAAATTCTAAATGCGAAGGTCTTTTTGACCAGTGCCTTTGCTTTTGATGCAAAGGTTCAGGCAAGAGTTTTTTTGACCAACCTAGAAGAAAGTAATCCGTCAGCTTTTAAGCTCAATTCACTTGCGGGCTTTGATTATAGTAAGTTTAGAACCCCGGAACAGCTTGAAAAAATACAGGCTGGCTTAGGTAAAGATCTTAGTAATTTATTTGGAAAGAGCCTAAAAAATAGTGGTTATGCTGGCAAACAAAGCATGGCGATTAGAGGTTTTTCGCATATAAAATATTGTGCGATGCATTATGATGCTCGTCAATTTTCTCATTTCCTTGCTACAAATGAGCATAGCAAGATGAACGATCAACAAATATTAAGAATTTCTCAGGATATGATTACAGCAGTCGTAGCTCACGAAATAGGCCATAATTTGGGGCTGCGCCACAACTTTGCTGGTAGTCTTGGTTCAACCTATAGTCCTGAGGAGTTTGCTAAGGAGTATGAACAATATGTGGATACTGACAAGGGTTTTACGAAAATATTAACAACCACAGTTATGGACTACCTGACTTTTAAAAATTCTTCAGCTTTGGGTTCTTACATAAGGAAAGGAGGACAAGCTTTAAGTTATGATAAGAAAGCTATAGATGTTTTATACAATAAAAAAGCTTTAGTCGCTGATAGTATCTTGTTTTGCACTGATACCCAAAGGGGTGTTTATGTTGACTGCGATGTTTTTGATGCTGGAGCATCAATTTTTAGTCGGTTTAAATGGGAAGAGAATCAACTCCTAGATGATCTCCCTATTTTAATAGCGGAACTATTCAGAGCAGCAAAATTCCCTCCTGATGGTTTCGAGCCTACTCCCCTCAGTCAAATAGTATTATCAGCTGAACAGTTTGCGAATATGATCATTTGGTATCGATATAAGCTAATTAGAGCAATTAGCGAAGATGCTCAGTATCTAGTAGTTAGATCAAAGTATCCGAGCATTAGTGATACTAACATCGAAAAAGTAAAAGAAGCCGAGAAGGCATATTTGGAGGATAGTTTCTCGGGCGATAAGTTAAAAGAGTATATTAATAAGTTTGATAACTCCAAAATATCAAATGGTTATGATTCCTTTGTAAGGATATTTAACTCATTTTACAAAAAAAATAATTTAGATGGAAAATTGCAAGAATTTTCCGATGGAGAAGTTTCATTAATCTTCAATAAGGTAAAAGAGCTTTATGATAGACTACCATATGCAATTGCTATATGGGATCTTGGGCTTTCAATTTATCCACAGACTTTTGTTGGCATCAAAGCTGTGAATGAAGATCTTCCTGGAATTATTGGTGAAAAAATGAAATATATCCTTACCAAAACATTGCCGGATTTATTTGATGGTAAGGTAAAGCTTGCTTCCACTAATTCCGAAAAATCTATAAGTGTGCCAAACTATCATTTTCCGACAGATGTTAGGTTTGCAGCAGCTTTTGGCCTGGTAAATCATCAGGTAAAAGACAATCGTCTTTGGGGTGTAAAGAAAAATGAAGATATAAATAAAGCAGTTTTTGAAATCATTAATGATCAAGCTTTTAGTTTTTCTCAGGCATTAAGTATACATAAAGAAAATATTTTACAGCATTCATATAAAGATTGGTCAAACAACGAAAATCCTGAAATGCAAATTAGGTTAAGAAACTGGGTCTTGGAGAATCAAGCAATTTTGTTAACTATGAAAAACAATGGTCCGTTGTACTGATTTAAAGGTTTAATGTGCTTATGTTAAAAAGACAGAAAAAAATTATCCATAGTATAGGAATTTTTTTATACGCTTGTTTTATGATCCTTAGTTGTGAATCTGATGATTCAGGCAATACTACTATGCCAACGGCCGATCCATCTCCTGATTGGCATGATACTTGTGAGAATATCGCCCTAGCTGAAGGTAAACTTGGTTTGTCAGCTCTTTATGATGAAGAAGGGAATAAAATCCCAGATTCAGAAGTCAACTCAGATGCAGTTGCTTGGACGGTGCTAACATCAGAATCGCATTCATCTTATTCTGGGGTTGGTCGCTACGGAAACTGCACAGCCACACTAATCGAAACGAATGGCGGTAGCAATTCTCCCGCCTATGTTCTTACCAACGGGCACTGTGTTGGAGTTGGTTTATTATCTGCAAGTGGTGTGACTATAGATCAAGAGGCAAATAGTTTAAAAAAAATGTATTTCAAATACTATGTTGAAAATGGCACGCAAGATTATATAGTCGTGGACAATAAAACTATAAAATTTGCTTCAATGGATGGTACTGATGTTGCGGTGGTGGAACTTGATACAACGTTGAGTGAGCTCAAAAATCAAGGAATCACGCCATTTAGCCTTAGTTCTACTAAACCAAGTCCTTGTACCCAGGCAAGAAATGTTGGCGTTCCACTTAGTGATGTAGAAGTTCTCGGTCTGCGCTTTTCTGATTGTTATATTGGTGACGAAGTAGCATTGAATGAAGGAGACTACAGTTTTAGCCAAAGTATCAGACACAGATGTAGCATCGTAGGAGGGAATTCAGGCTCACCCATCTTTAATCGCCAAGAAGGAACGATTATTGGTGTTGTTAATACTGCTGTTAATGATAGCCCAGGAGGAGCTAAAGCCTGTTCTCTTAACAGGCCTTGTGAGTTGAACAGTGATGGCACAAATTCGGTGGAGCCAAAAGAGAATTATGGCCAGTATGTGGATTTTTTAGCAGGGTGTTTTTTAGAAGGGGTATTTGATCTTGACTTGGGTACCTGTGAAATAAATCAAAAGTTTTCTATATAGATAGATCTTGGAAGGTCGAAAAATGATTTTTGAATGCAGAAATAATGGATAAATATACATACTCAATAGCTAAAACCAAAGTACTTGTTATTGAGGATGATGAGTCAGTAAATCGACTGATCACCACTTGGTTTCAAGAGGAACGAGTAAAGTCAGCCCATGGTCTTATGACTGGTGAATCCGCGTGGCAAGAATTGCACCGGGTCAAATATGATGTCATTGTTTTAGATTGGCGACTGGGTGGGAAGCTAGGAGGCTTAGGCTTATATAATCGCATTCGCTGTGATAAATATTATAAATCAATACCCGTCATGATTGTGTCAGGATTTCTTGATAAAAAAGATTTCACAATATTAGATGAGTTTCCTAATACACGTAAAGTTGAAAAGCCTCTTCAGAAATCGATTTTTCTAAATGAGTTTAATCTGATCATGCAGGAAAAAACTTGGCAGAATGCCCAAGCAATTAAAGCGCAAGCAATTCTAGAGGAAATGGATAAAGAACATCCAAATATTTCTGACCATGTTAGGGCGATCCGTGAACAGTCTCCAAACCCCTTGCCTATGCTCCTTAATCTTGGAGTTATGCTAAAAGAAATAGGGCAGAATGGAATGGCCATAACTATTTTTCAGGAAGCAATCAAGGTAAATGAAAAATCAGCATCTGCTTATAATCATTTAGGAAAGATTTATCTGGAAATAGGGAATATTCCAAAAGCCAAGGAATGCTTGCTCAAAGCTAAAGAGTTTTCACCTAACAATCTAGATCGGCTTTGTGACTTGGGAAATGTTGCCCTCCATGAATTGGATATTCCATTGGCAAATAGTTATTTTAACAAAGCCAAGGGAATTGACTATGAAGATACTAAGGCAGTTACAGGTCTAGCACTAGTAGAAAATGTCACCGATTGGATTGCTGAAGCACGGTCTATTCCTAGTTCTTTTGCAAGCTTATTGAATGCAATTGGAATCAGCCTAGTTCGTAGTCAGGAATTTAAGAACGGACTTGATCATTATCAGTCGGCATTGAAACATGTCTACGATGATAAAGTAAAGGCAAAGCTAGCTTTTAATCTTGGCCTAGGGCATATGCGCTGGAAAAATTTTGTGGAGGCCCTAGCTTGGTTTAAAAAATCAAATAAATTTGATCCTGATTATGATAAACCAGAAACCTATATCCAAAAGTTATCAAAATATGAGGTGCAATTACCCAAGGAAAATAAGGAATCAAAGGTTAAAAAATCTCGTGAAGAAGAATTTGAAGATGCTATATTTTCATCATTTGAAGGGAACCTTCAAGATCCACAAAGCCTTGATCCTAGGGCTGCAATTGATTCTCTCGGATTTGATGATGATCTTGATGCCGACTTTGAAACTGAATCTATAAATGAAGATGTTTTTTCTTTATATTCTCCGATGGAATTGGACTCTAAAAAGGACGATGGAGCTTTTGTTGAGCCAAAAAAAGATGTTCATTCCCTTGTCACCTTTATCGAACGGAACTCTATTCCTTTTAGTTGTTTGAAAGTGGAATCTCAGTTCTTAAAAGTAATATGCTATCGCTCTGTAGGGGTTAATACTAAAATGATCTATAATACTGGTAATGTAGGATATGAACTTATAATCAAAAGAAAGTTAGAGACACAAGAAAATGGAAATGTTGCCTATATCCTAGAACTGGAGCCAGTTGATAGAGAACTTGACTTGTGCGAGTTGATTGACGATGGAAAAAGTTACCTGCCTGATTAGCCAACTAAACCAATTTTTTTTCTGAAAATTAATTCGTCCACTATGCTCTTACTTGAAAGAGAGCTGGAAAAGTGAGATGCTGCAGAAATGCCAAAAGAGGTATGCTAAATAAGAAATAATGCATATTATCCGATAGCAGGTCTTTAAGCTTATATATGCACTACAATTTTAACAGCGCCAATTAAGGAGAAACGACATGGCTTTAGAGGTGGGACTAAAGGCTCCGGTATTTACCTTGCTCGATGATGAGGGGAACAAATTCGCTCTTAAGGATTGCAAGGGAAAGAAAATAATTTTATATTTTTATCCAAAAGATATGACTCCTGGATGCACCACGGAAGCCTGTGATTTTCGCGATAATTTGGCTCGTCTAAAGAGAAAAAAGTGCTTGGTACTTGGTATTAGTAAAGATCCAGTGACACGCCACGAAAAATTCAAGGATAAGTATGATTTAAATTTTCCCCTCCTTTCCGATGAAGAAGGCAAGGTTTGTGAGAAATATGACGTGTGGCAGGAGAAAAAACTCTATGGCAAAACCTTCATGGGGATCGTAAGAACTACCTACATAATTGATGAGAAGGGAAAGATATCTCATGTTTATGAAAAGGTTAAAGTTAAAGGCCATGTTGACCAAATTATAGAAGACCTCTCCTCCTAAGCTATTTTTTGCGTTTCGTTTTTTATCAAAAAACAACTCCTCTTTTAAATAATATTAGGTTAAGCTACGAGAAAACCATCTTTTCGTAACACTAGAAAATTGCCAAATTTAATGAATAAATGTGATTTAACTTTAGCTTCTTGCTTTGGCTGCACAAAAATTCGATGCTTTTTGAGAGGATGATATATGAAAAATTGGAAGAAATCCCTGCTTAGAATTTCTACCCTAACGAGTCTATGCCTAACTGTTTTATCCGCATCTTCTTGTGGCGAACAAAGCCCCAATCTGTCTTTGAGCCAGTTAGAAGCAATTACTAATCGCAGTCAGAAAAAGCTGCCTTACAGTATCGTAATGCTTAAACTTAAGGCTTCTGCGCTCTTAAAAAGTCCAACGATCAGTGATGGCAAAATTTTAGAAATTGATAAGAATCTTCAGCAAACCATAGCTGATGAGCAAAAGTCAATATTAAGAAAGCTTGAGAAGCTATCTCCGGAGATTAAGGTATTGCATTCTTATCAGTATGTGCTGAATGCTCTCTCTTTGCTAATCCCAAGTTCTCTCAGTGAGAAGATCAAAGAGCTTCAGGGAGTTATGGCATTGCACCAAAATCATGCTTTTAGCAGACCAGAAATAGTCTCCACTAGCAATATTGAATCAGGAGAATTTGGTTTCGATCGAACTTCTGCAAAGTTTATTGGTTCAGATCTTATCCATAAAAGTCTGAAAGTTCAATCCCAACAGGGACATTGGATGCCTGTAAAAGGAGCAGGAATCAAAGTTGGGATTGTTGATACAGGAATTGATTATACTCATGCCATGTTAGGAGGATCAGGAAACCCTCTAGAATACCAAAATATAGACCCTTCAATGCCAACTGGTGCTTTTCCCAATCAAAAAGTGGTAGGCGGCATTGATTTAGTGGGAAGCGATTATGATGAAAGCTCTATTGATTTTTCAAAACATGTGCCTAAGCCTAATCCTAATCCTCTTGATGAATCAGGGCACGGAACACATGTCGCAGGGACCGTTGCAGGCCTTGGAGATGGAGAGTCAACTTATGATGGAGTTGCCCCTGAAGCATCGCTCTATGCAATTAAGGTATTTGGTAAGGAAGGTTCTACGAGCGACCATGTGGTGATAGCAGCCCTTGAGTATGCAGTAGACCCCAACAAGGACGGAAATCCTGATGACCACCTTGATGTTGTTAATCTCTCATTGGGCAGCAATTTTGGCATTCCCCATATTCTCTATGATGAAGCAATTTCAAACTTAGTAAATGCTGGTATTACCCCCGTAATGTCGGCTGGAAATTCTGGCAATGTTCCTTTTATAGTTGGTTCACCTGGAGCAGCAGACGGAGCTATTTCAGTGGCAGCGTCAGTAGATAATATGGATCATAATTGGAAATTTCGAGCTGTGAAGTTTCAGCTGGTATCAGAGCAATCTATCCTGGTCAAGGCCATTGAAGGAACCATAACTAAGCCTATTAAAAGTTTAGAAACTCCATTAATGGGAGCTTTAGTTCCAGTAGGCTATGCTGATGAAGAGCTATCGGATGAATTGAAAGTTAAGCTAAATGGCAGAGTTGCATTAATTGATCGAGGACTTGTAAACTTTTCAGAGAAAGTTTCGCGGGCGATGGATGCTGGTGCTAAGGGTGTGGTTGTTGTTAACAATATACCAGGTACTCCGATTAATATGGGGGGAAGCGGATCCTTTCCAATTCCAGGAATTATGATACGACAGGAGCTCGGAGCAAAGTTTAAACAAGAAATAGAAGTTGGCAGAGAGGTCCTAATTCACTTTAAAATAAGTGAGTCTATAGAAGATGAAACACTTGTTGATACGCTCACAAGTTTTTCATCTAGGGGACCAAGATCACTTGATAGTAAAATAAAGCCTGAAATCGCTGCTCCCGGCCAAAATATCGTTTCAGCTAGGGTTGGAGGGGGCACGAAGGCGGCTTCCATGAGTGGTACCTCTATGGCAGCTCCTCATATTGCTGGTGTCGTTGCCCTCCTTAAGCAATATAAACCAGGACTGAATGAGGACCGGGTTAAATCCTTATTGCTATCTAATTCCAAGGTCATTAGCTCTGCAGATGCTAGGGAATATTCTGTTGCTTATCAGGGAGCGGGGAGAGTTCAGGCCTACGCAGCTTTGACCAATGACCTAGTGTTTAAACCTGCTACCTTGTCATTAGGTGAGCATGGTGTGGAAACTAAAAAGACCCTTCTCAAAGAATTTGAAATTGAAAATATTGGCAATCGTGACTTAGAGCTTAGTTTGAGTGCAAACACTAGCGAAGGAATACGTCTTAGCTGGGAGCAGGAACTTGTTGTTCTCAAACCTTTGGAAACCAAGAAAATTAAGATAAAGATTGAGCTTGATTCAGCAGCAAAAAAACTAGCGTTTGCTGAGCGATTTGCTCACCTTTTTTTGGTAGATCAAGAAGGGGTCACCTATGGCAAACTTGCTGTACTAGCAATGGTTAAAAAACTGAGCCGTATACAGGCTGAGGATCTCAAAGTTTACGCAAGCTCACAGGATGATGCTCCAGGAGCTATGGAGACTTTAAAATTGAAAAATCTCGGATCTCAAACGGGAGAAGCACTGATTTTTAATCTTTTGGCAGAGGATGATCGTAAAAATGGGGTTGGACCATTGGATAGGGTCTTTGATATTTGTGATCTTGAGTCGGTAGGGTATCGGATTTATTTAAAAGAATTAGAAGGCGAAGTCGTCCCTATGCTGCAAATTGCTGCCAAACACTATAGTCCACTGACAAGCTGGAATCACTGTGAGATTTCGGTTCAGATAGATGGGACAGGGGATGGCATTGCTGATCAGGAGCTGCTGGGTACTGATGCTAGAAGCCTATCTCGAAATTTTGGCCGCAATAGCTTTGAAAGCATTCTGACAAATGCGAAATTGATGCGTATCATAAGAAGTGAATACGATGCAGGGGGAGAGGGGGAATACGCCCCAGCTTTTCTTGATAGGCAGAACTTTTTTACTTACCAATATGGTACTATAGCTATTTTAGAAGCTCGTGTTGACAAGTACAATCCTTTAAGCATGGGCTCTTAAAAATCAAGGTAGCAAGTCTTGTTTCAACAAATGTGATTGGCATAAGTGACGATTTTCTAGCCAAACAGGCAGAAAAATGGACTGTTTTTGATCCACTTGCTGAAATGTCTGCGTTCTATAATCTTCCAGAACGCGTCATTCTTGAGGGGGGCGAAAATCGCGAACTTCTCTTCACAAAAGGTCACGGTCGTGGACGCTTAGTGGTCTATTTTCCTTTTAATGTCACTTCTCACCTTGTTGTCCGCAAGGGTAAGCAATCTCGTGTTCTAAAAACTCGGTATACAAATGACTTGAAAATGTTAGCTTGGTTTAAAGAATAGACCAGTAGTAGTTTAGGTGGGAGAGTCCATGGCTATAAAAGTTTCTGTACAAGAAATTCCAATTTTTAAGAACCTCAGTCCTCAAGATGCTAGTTTTCTATCTGCTAAGTTTAAAGTACTCGAACATGAAAAAGGGAAGGTCGTTGCTGAATTTGGAAGGCCAGTCGAGGGAATCTATATTATCAATGAGGGTCAGATGGAGGTGCAGGCTGAGAAATTTGATACGTGCCTAGCAGTCTTGGAAAAAGGTTCATGTTTTGGTGAAATGTCATTGATTGAGGATATTGACCTCGCTTCTGCCAACTTGGTGGTCAATACAGATTCTGTTCGTCTTCTTTACTGTAGTAAACAAGAATTTAAAAATTTGTTAAAAGAAAATCCAAACATTGCCTCAAGCTTTTACAAGGGTGCTTCTGAGCTTTTATCACAGCGTCTAAGAAATACTAACAAAAGGGTAGTAGACAAGCTTTATCAAGCTTATGAAGTGATAAATAATCTTATTGAAAAATCTAATTTACTAAAATACCTTGGTAAAACTCAGAAAGAAATCAATGATACTGGTTCTAATATCGTGGGAGGCGTATTTGAAATTCTTCCAATTCTTGAAGATGTGATCAATCAGGAACCTGAAAAATACGGTGAACTTGAAAAAGCGAAGGTAAAAATCGAAAAGATTCTATTCACTGAAGCTCATAACTTCGACAAGATTTCACAAGAACTCGACTTGATCCTTCAGTATTTTCTCAATGTTTGTCGGTTCCTAAAAGGGGAGCAACTAGCCAATATACAAGGAGATACCCACTTTTCGATGACTCTTAGCCGACGCTCTCAATCAAGTTTTTCCAGTTACTAACAAAATGAGTATGAGAAAATTTTTGCTCGATGGTGGCTTTAGCATTTAGACCTAAGAATTGCCGTTTCGCTTCATTTTTAAGCAATGTGCCAATGTGTCTTATCAGTTCGTTAACATCTCTTCCGATAAGACCGTTGATATCATGCCTGATAGGAGAGCTTGGATTTTCCACGGTGACAACAGGAATTCCTAAGGACATGGCTTCTAGCATAGCGGTGTTGTAGCCATCACCAAAAGGTTGCTTTATGGTATAAAGGTAGACTTTTCCTTTTGAAAAAAGCTCTGCAAATTCACTATGATTATTCGGTCTAATTGCATTTTCTAAGCCTTCGTTGTTGCCAATAATCAATACAGGGAAGTGGCTATTGATTTTTTCGATAAGCTTAAATCCCAGTTCCTCTTTACGTTCTTCAACTTTATTGGCAACCACGATGACAGGAGGGAGCTTCTTGCTAGCAAATCGTTCAAGGTCTGGTTGATTTGCAATTTCCTGGGGAGTAAGGACAATGGTAGTACCTTTTTTGTCCCATTTTTTGCGTTTAAATTCGCTCACTGCGACAAAATTAAACTTATGAAAGGCTTCAAAAAACTCGACCATAAAGCGCTTGCTTATTGACTTTAAGCGGTTGAGGGGTGAGTCAAAAAAAAGGGGTATATGTGCAATAAATATATATCTTGGCTTAAAATAAAAAAACATCCAAAAGAGGTTTTTGACAGTATGGCAGATAACTAAAGAGTAGAACCCCTTCCTTAGTTTTTTTCTGACTTGCTCATCAAAGTTTACAAGAGTTACATTTGCAGGAATCGGCCCGCTGCTGGAGTTCCAGGATAAGTCCAGGCCTTTACGAGCGACGATAAGTTCATAGTTATGTCCAGTGCCAGCTAATGAGCGGATATAAGACTCATGATGATTGAAAGTCAAAATGTTCATATTTTCTGCCCATTAGCAATAACTGATCTTACACAATCTTGAAAACTGATTGTAAATCTTGGGCTTGAATCTCGTCTATGTTTTTTTTCAAAATTAATTTCAATCTGTCCGGTTTTAAATATGGGTCAGCCACCGCGGCTATTGTTTTTAGCATAGGCAAAAATGGCTATGGTGGCTATTATGGAGGTGCCAACACCGCCTTGTTTACCCACACTAAAGCTATGGAGCTGAAGAACCAAAATGCACTTTCGCCGTTTATCCCTGTCAATCTTACTGACAGTTCTGGTAGAAATTTTCAATAAAATTTATCCATTGATTATCTTTAGGTTTGTAATCGATCGCATAGGGTATGAAGCCTTTGGCACTGCTCAATTTGGAATTTCTTTAGTTGAAATGTCAGTTCCCTTTATAACCTTTGGCTACCATGACTATGCCTCTATAAGGGTTGGCCAATCGAAGGATAGAGATGGAGAAATTCAGCAGGTGTTTACCCATACCTTGCTGCTAAAGCTTGTTCATGCATTTTGTTTAAGTTTGTTTATTCTCGGAGCCTTTAATCTTGATCTAGGCATAGCACGATACCAAATGCTAGTACTTGCATTGAGCTTTACTATTCTTGGCAATGCACTTGATGCTAGTTGGATGAATATAGGCCTACAAAAAATCCCTCTTATGTCCATCATCATTGTATTGAGCAAGGTAGTGTCACTACTTGGAATTGTTTTTTATATTGAGCAAGCTGATGATGGCATCCTTTACGCCGTATTGCATTGCTGCGCTAATACAATAGTAAACTTTGCAACCTTTGCTATATTTGTTCGAAAATACCCACTCGTGGTCCCCAAATCTTTTGCTCTTGTCAAGCAAGCGTTTATAAAGACCCTTCCATTTGCATCAATTGCAATTTTGAATATTTTATTCATCCGTGTCGATTGGCTTATGGTGCAATCATTGTTTGCAGATGTAGGTACCGGTTATTATGCTGGACCTGTTAGGATCAATAATGCTGTTTACAGCTTCTTGACAGCAATTGGCATGGTCTTTTTTTCCGAAGCACTCTTGTGCAAAGATAAAGAGCAGGTAAGCAAACACTATCATTCCGCCCTATTTGTGCTGAGCTTCCTTTTGGTCCCTTTTCTAGTTTTTTGCCTTTTCTTTGAGCAGGATATTCTTTCATTGCTTCTGGGAGAGGTCCGGGGAGAGCAATATGGCCTGCTTTTTATCCAGGCTACTGGGAATATTGGAGCTGTGGGCATTACTCTTTATGGTTTGCAGATCTTAGCGACGAAAGCAGAAACTAAAAAAATAATCCTTTCCTTGACCCTGGGACTATTTATGAGCGTTGTTTTATTCCTCTTATGCAAAAGTATTCCTAGCTTACGTTCCCTTTGGGGGGTGTCCTTTGCTATGCTGTGCGGAAAGCTACTGTCAGCTTCTATCCTTGCTTATTTTTCAAGGCCCTATCTTGAGCAAATAATTTATTCTTCCTGTCTAAGAAATATTGCTGCAGGTGGACTTGTGGGACTTATTGCCTATTTTCTTTCTTTTCCCTTAGATGGATATCACTTCCTCTTACAGGTGTGCTTTTTGGGTAGTTGTTATGTCTGCATTTGTTTTGTAGTTAATCAAAAAATATTGCTAAACCTCTATCATAAAGTGCGCGATAAGGCTTCTTAGCTCACGGTGCTTAGCATGGTGGTGAGTTTGCTGTATGAATATTTAGTTATTTGGTAGTCGTCTGATTTCGTACTGGTGACCAGCCTTCCAGGTGCCTGGCATAACATGGCTTTCACCGTCAGGCCAAACAATTTTTAGTTCAGAAGCACTTGTGGATTCCCCAAGACCAAAATGAATACTCATAGGATCGAAGCTCAGGTAACCACCACTAGCCTTTACTTCTCGAAGTTGGAGACCTTTTGCCGTTTTCAAATAAATTTTCGAACCTATTCCAAAGCGATTGCCTTGGTAGTCTTGCAGAATAAAGCTAATTGAATGATGTTTCGTCCTGTTCTTATAGACCTGGATGGGCCCAGCAGAAGAGTTTCCGATGAGATCGAGGTCACCATCAAAGTCATAGTCGATAAGTACAAAACTAAATAAACTAAATGGATCGGTAAGTCGTTTTGACCATTGTGCTTCTTTAAAGGAGCCATTCCCCTGGTTATGCATAAAAGTATTCCAGCCGGTTTTTTTCGAATTAATGGCCCCTTCGCTGTTTATGATATCTTGGAATCCATCAGAATCGAGATCAGCGATCTTTGTATTCCAAGTCGAGCCTCCAGGATGTTCAAAGCTTTCCGGATTAATCTGATTGATGTCAATGAACTGATTTTTTTTCTCTTGAATATAAATGAAAGCCGAATCTTTTTGTTTGATTTTAGAAATTTTTTCAAGTTCATCTTGGCTTAAGGATATGGATTTTTTTTTCAAAATTTTGCATATTTCAAAAATTTGCTGATCGAAAGCGTCTTGGTTACAATCTACTTGATTCTTATTGGAAATTATAGCACTCAACTTCAAAGCAATAATGCATTGCTTTTTTTCTTGGGAAGATATTAAAGAATCGCAATCAGAAATTTGAGGCCGAAAAAAATTGGTATTATTCAGTTGTTTCCAAGTCTCTTGAACTGACTCGCATCTCTTTTTCGCGGATAAGTCTTCTATGAGATGGCATGGGTTATTGTTCGAGTCTTGAATCACCCTTTGTTGTAAAAGCTCATCACGTGTAGTTTGAGCTGATAGGCTCAATGAGTTTGTTCCCGTCAGAACTAGGTCAAGAAATCCATCATTATTTAGGTCTCCACTATCAGCACTCCTGGAAAAAAATGGGCTGTAGGGAATAGGGAGCTTATTTGGCTTGTTATTTTTTTCAATGAAGCCATGGACGTCGTAGTGGAATTGATCAGGGATGATGAAGTCATGGGCTTGGTATAGGTCCAATTTGCCATCATTATTCAGGTCACTTGCCAATGTCGACATGGTTTCACCATGTTGACCTGGAAACTGCGATTCGCTAAACCTGAGATTTTGATTGTAGGTAAGGGAATTTTCTCTGCCCCTTCCTTTGAGTTTCCAGGAGCCAGTGACGGTTCCTAAAGCGATATTGCCATTAAAAATATCTAGGTAACCATTGCCATCAAAATCGGCAATTGCTGGGCTAAGGGTGATGATTCCTTTGTTATTTGGAATAGAGATGAGCTCATTTGCAAAACTTCCTGATTGAGTATTTAAAATTACAAAGTTGCCTCTGGTAAAAGTGGTAAAAAATAAATCCAACCAAGAATCATTATTGAGGTCAACAAATGCGACAGAATATACATTGAATGCTTTAATCTTGGAGCTAAGGATCATACTTTTGAAATGTCCATTTACATTTTGATACAAGGCTATACCACTGGATGTACCGAAAGCAATATCAGGCCAACCGTCCTTATTAAAATCACCAGCACCGCTTCCCCTACCCATCCAGAATGGAGCTGGATAGTCGCTTATTGCATACTGGAATCCTTCTATTAAGCCTATGCTAGCCCCTTCTATTTTAGTGAAAGATTCTTGCTGAAATGGATCCTTTGTCAGTAGAAAGCTTCTGTGAAAAATTTCAATTTCTGGGTGCTTTAGGGGGAGTTTTATTCTAGGTAAGGTCCTGGCTTGTCGTAACTGACCCTCATGGGAAAAAGTTGATAATTTCTGATTGCTTATTCTCTGTTGTTCTTGAACTATAGTGGCATGGAGTGCTGAAATATTCTGATTTATGTAAAATTTTTCATGTAGGTTTGGTGCTAATAATCCGATCAAATAGCTTAAGAAAAACACACCACAAAAAAGTGTAATAGCCCATCTTTTTAGACCATTCGTCCATATTATAAAAAAGGTATAAATACTAATAATACCGAGGTTGCATAAGAGAATACTGGTAAATGCTATGCTCATGCCCTCTTCATATAGGACATGAGTGAGTGTAATATCAAAAGAAACAGGTAATGGGATAAGTAAGCTTAATAAACCTATAATGGCAAGGCTTAGAGTGCTTCCTTCAGTTTGTAAGCTAGAGATATCAAGGCTGTGAATGATCATAAATCCAATGAAACCACCAAGAAATACGAGAGGGACGTTAGTTTTTAAGACGAACTTAAAGATAAGATAATTGTCTTTTAATATTTGTATAAGGCTTGAAAACCAAGATTCAAATAAAGGTGAAGGCAAGACGCTTTTGTTATAGGCATTGATAACATACTTATTGAAAATCGATTCAGAACTAGTAAGCAGCTTCTCTCCAAAGGTTTTACTAATTAGCGGAATCAAAAAAAATAGAGTAAAGAAAGAAAATCCAAGTTTGATTGCTGCTAAATAAAAGGGGAACATTGTAAATGTTAGAGATACAATGAATATATTTAAAGTTGGCGAACTTATCATCAATGAAATTGCCATCTGGGTTTTTCGCTCCTGGCTTATGACCTTTAAAATTGGCATAGCGCAATTCACGCATACTCCTAAAGGTGTTCCCATCAGGATTACATAAAGAGAATTAATCCAAGAGTACTGGCTTTTTTCAAACTTTATGTTTTTGAAAAGAGAGCTTATAAAGCCACCAATTATAAGGCCAAATGCTATATCTTTTTTATTGTCCATTATCCAAATTGCATAGGATTTTAAGATCTTTATTAAATAAGGGTCGTGCTCATTGACTAATAATAATGACTGGCAAGACGAAGATTAAGCTCCCATTAACACCTACTTTCCATGTATAATAGAGTTGTCTAATTTTTTAACCGGCTAATATTATTATTTTATATGATTATTATGTAAATATTGATAAGCTGATCCCAAACGTAATTCTGGGAGGGCTTGATATGTTTATTTTCATGTTACCGGAAAGACAAGTGA
>JBGCDR010000037.1:0-4726 GCA_045105515.1 Oligoflexales bacterium | reverse complement strand
GAAGATATTTAATTGCCGAAAATATGGTATTTTTCACTTATCACTGGAAAATAAGAAGATTTTTTAAAATTAATTTCAACCGCGATAAAAAAAACTGAGTTGCAAAGGCAAGAATTTAGTTTCCGACCAGACACTAAGTATTAGCAGGCTTTCTAGCTTAGGTTGGTTCGGAATGTTCTGTTTCGTCATGAAAAGATTAACAAGGTCTGAGCAAACAACTGGCATGGCTTCCGGGGAAACTCCAGGCTCAACAATTGATGCTCTGAAACCTATAGTCCCAGAATCCGATACTAAAAACCATGATGAAAACCTCAGATTTCTTGCTTGCATTGCCAACATAAGCCATGAATTGAGAACGCCTATTGGAACCATTCGTGGATTCTTGGACTTACTCAAATCGAGTCAATTAGATGACAATCAGAAAAATGGATTTGTTGATATTATTTCTAAAAATTGTGACCATCTAGTTGTCCTCACCGAGGATATTCTCGACTTTACAAATCTGGATTCTGGTACTATCTATATACATCCAAAAGAATTTTCAGTCCTAAATTTAGTCAATGATATCATAGCATCCCAGTACATCGAGTGCACTAAGAATAGAATACAGGTCGACTTTTCCCCATCCGACAATATACCTGAATTTATTGAGGCAGATCCAAGTCGTTTAAGGCAGATTATTGCCAACATGGTAAATAATGCTATAAAATATAGCTTTGTAGGCGGCAAAATAAATATATTCGCATTTATAGGTACTAAGAAATTAGGGGGCCAAACTAAGGTCCTAAACATTGAAGTACAAGATTTTGGTTGTGGAATTTCGGAAGAAAACAAGAAAAAACTTTTCGTACCATTTTATAGATTCAACTCAAATGCATCAAAAATAAAAGGCTATGGATTGGGTCTAAGTTTTTCTAAAAAATTAGCTCAGCATCTAGGGGGAGATATCAAATTACTCAAAAGTGAACTCGGTAAGGGAAGTATATTTATTTTTAAAGTTCCAATTAAAATAAAAGAAAAATCTAAAGTCCATAAGTTGCTCACAACGATCCATGGAGAGCTTAAGGAGGAGGCGCAAACAGTCTTGCCTAGCAATGAAAAGCCATTAGAAAATAAAAAAATATTAGTTGTAGAGGATGATACTGACAACCAGCATGTGATGCAACTCCTATTAAAAAAAGCTGGCGCTGAGGTTAGTCTTGCAAGAAATGGTAGAGAAGGTTTGGAAAAAGCCATAAAAAATGGCCATGACCTTATCTTAATGGATATGAAAATGCCTGAACTTGACGGGTATTCAGCAACTTACAAACTCAAAGAAGGGGGTTACTCAAAACCAATTATAGCGGTGACTGCGCACGCACTTGAACAAGAAAGAGAGAAGTGTTTTAAATGCGGCTGTGTCGATTTTATTGCAAAGCCATTAGATTTCCAAGCGCTCATAAGCATCATTAAGAAACATCTAAAAATAGCTTAACTGTGAGGGTGACATAATGACTTATCTACCTCAAATTTCAAAAACTGTTCTGTTAGAGACAGCAAAAGAAATGAAAAATTGTTTTACTCTTGTTAGTCTTGAGCAAGAGGACCAACCACTTGTTTTCGTAAACGAGATTTTTTTGCGTCTAACTGGATATTCAGAACCCGAAATCACTGGAAAAAACTGCAGGTTTCTCCAAGGAGAGTTATCAAGTAAAAATTCCATAGAAAATATCCGTATGAGTCTTAAAGAAAAAATTGCAATATTTCAGGATCTTATAAATTACAAAAAAAATGGTGATATATTTTGGAACCGTCTGATACTATTACCGGTCATATTGAAAAATGAGGGTCTTCACTATATCGGTGTCCAGCATGATGTCAGTAATAAGAAAAACAAACAAGGATTCAATTTCAATGCTCCTAACAAACAAAAAATTAGCGATCTCGAAATTAAAGATAGAGTTTTTAATCCCTTGAATGCTCTTTTTCTCCACAAACAATTTATGGAATATGAATCAAATCCAAATGCTAGAGTCGCACTAGGAAATAAAATAAATGATGTTTTAGCAAGGTTATCCACGAATTCGATGATTAAATTGGTTGAGATGTATTCTAGCAGTTCGGAGTTTTTAGGTAAAGCACCTTTTCTATTTTTTACCACAAATCCTTTTGGATATTTTTCATCAATTTCACTTAAAAAATTCTGCCATTGATTTTTTGCCATTAAATTTTATTTTGATTCAACTGGAATAGAAGATCTAAGCAAATCCCAAGTTTAACTTTCTCTTCAGAACCGAGCGTGGCAGCATTGTCAAGACCTTCTAAATTGAGTTTGATCTTCTTCATGAGGCTTTAAAGTCACCTTTTATAGTTTTTCGCATATTATCCTCAAAAGCTGCAAGTGCTGCTTTCGCTCCCTCTCCCATTGAAGTTACGATCTGCTTGTAAGGAGTAGTCGTCACATCGCCTGCAGCATAAACTCCAGGAATACTAGTCCGGCATTTATCGTCTATCACAATCTCACCAAATTGGTTGAGCTCCAAAACTCCTTGAACAAATTCACTGTTGGGAGTAAGACCAATTTGAACAAAGATACCATCAATTATCTTAGATCGTTTTTCTCCCGACTTTAAGTCTGTAAATGTGAAACTGACCACCTTATTGCCATCTCCAGTTATTTCTTCAATTTTTACTTGGGTCAGAACCTGCACATTTGAGAGCCCCTGTAATCGATTCTGGAGAACCTGATCAGCTTTAAGCTCGCTAGCAAACTCTAAGAGAGTTACAGACTTAACGATTCCTGCTAAGTCAATTGCTGCTTCAACTCCAGAGTTTCCACCTCCGACAACGACCACATCTTTGCCTTTAAAATACGGACCATCACAATGAGGGCAGTATGCCACTCCACGTCCCAAATACTCTTTTTCCCCAGAGATGTTTAGCTCACGCCATTTTGCTCCTGTGGCTACAATGACCGAATCAGCTGTTAAAGTATCACCATCAGCAAGCTTTAAAACTTTATGCTCATCACCTTCAATAGTTTCTACTTTTCTATGCTCAAATATTTCTACCTGATGAGAACGAACTCTTCGCTCTAAATCTGCAGATAACTCTTTACTTTCTACATAGTCTAAAGCAATAATGTTTTCGATTCCTTTCGTTTCTTCTACTTGCCCGCCCATTTTAGCAGTTATCATTGCAACTTTTAAACCTTTACGCGCACTATATATTGCTGAAGTCGCTCCTGCCGGACCACCTCCAATCACCGCAATGTCATAGTGCCGAACTGTTTTTTTATGATTTTCCAGTATGTTTAAACCGTAGCTGCTTACAAGCTTATCCAATATTTCTCCAAGATTAGCTTTACCAGAATGAATGAGTTTACCTTCACTGAATATAGCTGGAACACCTTGAATTTCCAGCATTGATACCTCTTCAGGATACAGTGAACCGTCAACAATCGTATGAGTCATATTCTCATTTAGTAATGTTATCTGATTAATTTTCTGCATAACATCGGGACACACTTCGCATGATAAAGAAATATAGCTCGTTAGATGAATTTTACCATTTAAACTAGATATCTTACTGCTAAGCTGAGGGTCTGGCATTTTACCCTTACCACTTGCATTTAGAATTGCCAAGATTAGAGTGGAAAACTCATGGCCACTTGGGATAGCTCGAAAAATGATTCCTGTGTCTTTATTTTGAGCTAATATATCAAAGCGAATCTCTTTATTTGAAGATCCGATTTCAACGAATTCGATCTTTTCACTTAGGTTAGCAACGTCTCGCAGGAGGTCTGTCAGCTCTTGATAGCTTGGTTGCTCACTTTTATAGACCCTTAAAGTAATAGTTTTGTCTAATAATTTAAAATGCTCTTTTAGCTGTTGCTTTATTGCTTGCTCTAACATAATGACCTCCGTGCGAGAATTTTACTAAGTGTTTAGATTTTGCCAACTAAATCTAGACCAGGCTTCAAGGTATCTGCTCCTGGCTCCCAATTTGCCGGACAAACCTCACCTGGATTGGATGCTACAAACTGAGCTGCTTTCACTCGTCTTAAAATTTCATCCACATTCCTACCCACTGCATTATCTTGAATATCTGCAAGCTTGATTTTGCCTTCTGGATCAACCAAGAAAGTTCCTCGATAAGCCAAGCCATCATCTTCGTTGTAAACCCCAAACATACGACTCAAATGCCCAGTGGGATCTGCTAGCATTGAATAATTTATCTTCTTAATAGTTTCAGAGGCATCATGCCAAGCTTTGTGAACAAAGTGAGTATCAGTGCTAACTGAGTGGACCTCAACTCCCATAGATCTCAGTTCAGCATGTTTGTCAGCTAATTCACCAAGCTCTGTAGGGCAAACAAAAGTAAAGTCTGCAGGATAAAAGAAAAACAAGGTCCATTTTCCCTTAATATCTTTATTACTTACCGTTCTAAACTCCTCATTTTGATATGATTCTAGGCCAAACTCACCAATTTCAGTGTTGATCAAGGTTTTCATATAACACTCCTCTGTGTCTTTGCTTGGGTAGGGGAACCATTTCCCTCAAGCTTTGATATCTATATTCGGGATGATCTGATCATTTGTAAAATATAATGCGGATCAATAGTTGAAAGCCTTGCTGCATAAGGATTTTGACTGTCTTTGCAATCAGCGTTTACTTGCCAGGTTCATTCCACGATTAAATAGTGTATATTTTTAGGGCTTTAATGTCTGAATAGCCTGGCCCTCAGG